>JAJPIV010000060.1 GCA_021324595.1 Actinomycetota bacterium
CGGGGCGCCGCCCGGCAGCGGCACCGGCACGGCCGCGGCCTCGCGCAGCTGCCCCGCCTCGCCGACGATCAGCTCCCGGAAGCACCCCGGCTCGGCGGACGCCACCGCGGCGGCCGCCGCCAGGCCCGCCCGGGTCAGCGGCGCCCGGATCACGGTGATCCCGATGCGCGGGTGCTCGGCGTGCAGGCTCGCCCACAGGCCGGTCAGTCCCGGCCCGGGGCTGATCACCACCAGCTGCCCGGTGGCGACCGCGTCGCGCGCTGCGGCGGCCGCGGCGCGGGCCGCCCGGCCGTCGCCCGGGTCCAGGACCGCCAGCGCGCGGCTGGCCGCGGGATCGTGCCGGGCCAGCGCGGCGATCACCGCGCGGGCCCGGCCGCCCGCTGCGACGTGGACCCGCCACGGCCCGGCCACGGCGGGCGGTACCGGCAAAGGCGGCTCGACAGGGCACTCCGCCCAGCAGCGCGCCCAGGGGGCGACGCCGCGGAGCGGGTCCCGCTGGCCGTCGGCGGGCTGGCGCGCGGCTCCGCCCGTGCCCCGCGCCATCGCGCGCGTCCCGCCGGCGGGCTCGGGCCGGGCCGGCCCGGGTGGTTCCGCTCGCCCTGCCGCAGGCGTCCCGACGCCGGGTCCGGGCCGCGCCTGGCATGGGTTCACGATGAACGATGGCTCGTGGGCGAGGTCGACTGGCCGCGCCGGCCACCCCTCGTACAGGGCGGACGGCGACCCGGCGGCGCCGGCGGCGAACAGGGCGGCGGCCGTCAGCATGGAGCCCCGGAAGTCGTCCAGCCGGGCCTCCACCAGCGGAACAGCGGTCCGGCGCGCGGCCGCTGCGAGGCCGTCGTCGTCGCCGACCTGCAGCAGCAGGCTCGCCCCGGCCGCCCCGGCCCGGACGGCCGTGCCGATCCCGGCCGCCACCTGCGGAGCAGCGGCGGAAGGCCCGGTCAGGTCGCCCCTGGCGATCCGGGCCGCGAGCAGCTCAGCGCCCAGGATCTCGCCGATGGCGCCGGGCGCCGCGACCTCGGCCCCGGTGCTGGCGAGGATGAGCCGGCGCGCGGGCGGCCCGAAGCCGGCCCGGCTGAACTCCTCGATGGCGCCGCTGAGCAGGCCCGGGGCTGCGCCCGCCGGGGCGGACAAGGCACGGGCCCACGCCGTGCCGAGGCGGCGCGCTGGCTCCGCGCCGAGGCAGCCGGCCCAGGCCAGCCCGGCCAGCCCGCCGATGCCGCGGCCGACGGCGGCCTCTGGCCGGACCCCGAGCCGGGCCAGCCAGCGCAGCGTGCCCAGGATCCGCTCGAGCGCGCGCTCGGGCTGATCCGCCGGCTCCTGCCCGGCGCCAAGGAGCAGCGTCACGCGGCCCCCGGTGCCGTCGGCGGCGAACATGCCGTCGCGGACGCCGACCACCCCACCGGTCAGGGCCGGGAGCCACTCCGCGGCCTCGGTCGCAGCCCGCGCGAGCCCGTCCTGGCGGTCCGCGACGATCGCGACCCGGACCGGCCCCGCGCCGGCGGCGCCGCCGGCCAGCCACACCGCGAGGTCCTGCAGCTGCCCGTCGGACAGCCACAGGGCCAGGCGGGCCACCCGGGTCATGAGCGCGGACAGGGCGCGGCGGTCACCGGCGTGGAACAGGTAGGCGACCGGGCGCCCCGGGCCGGCCACGTAGGTCCCCGGCCGCGCCGGTCCGCCGGGGCGCCCTGCGCCGGATCCCGGCACCGGTGAGCCGGCTGCGGCCCGGCGGGGCAGGCGCAGCCGGCGGAGGCGGCCGGCGGGCGCCGGGGCCGGCGGGCGCCCGCCGGCCGGGCCGCGGAGCACGACGTGGACCGCGAGGCCGTCAGGGCCGAGCGCGCCGACGGCCGCATGCCGCGTGCCATCCGGCCAGGATTCGGGCGCGTCCGGCAGCCGCAGGCGGGCATGGCCGTCGCGCAGCATCGGATGGGGCGTCTGGGTGCCGGTGGAGGGAGGCACGACGCCGTTCTCAAGGGCGAGCACGGCTTTGATCAGGCCCGCCGCCCCGGCCGCGGCCCGGGAGTTGCCGATGCTGGCCGTGATCGAGCCGAGCGCGGCCACCTTGCCGGCCCGGCCGGCCCGCAGCGCGGCCAGGGCGGCCAGTTCCGCCTCGTCGGCCTCGCTCAGGCCCGCGCCGCAGCCCTCGATGAGCTGGACGTCCGCCGGGTCGATGCGGGCCATCTGGTAGGCCCGGCGCATGGCCAGCAGCTGGCTGCCCGGGCCGGCGGCGGCGGCCTGGTGCGGGGCGGCCAGGGCACCGGGCCCGGAGCGGTCCGGCCCGCCCGGCGCGGCCGCGGGCTCCTGGCCGCCAGCGGCGGGCGCGCCGGGCGATGCGATGCCCCAGCCGAGGATCTCCGCGTGGACCGGCAACCCGGCGGCCCGGGCATCGGCCGCGCGCATCAGCACGGTCATGCCGCAGCCCTCCCCGGGCAGGAAGCCCGTCGGGCGCTCGTCATAGACCCGCATCTGATCGGCGGCGAGCAGGCCGGCCTTGGCCAGCCCGACCAGGTCGAGCGGATCCAGGCTGAGCTCCACCCCGCCGGCCAGGGCCACGTCCAGCTCTCCCGAGGCGAGCGCCAGGCACGCGGAGGCGACGGCGGCGAGCGACGACGCCCCGCCCGCGTCGATGACGCGGCCCCCGCCGCGGAACCCGAACTGGCGGCAGACGGAGGTGGCGATGGTGGCTGGCATGGCGCCGGAGTAGGTCAGCTCGGTGACCGGCGGCAGCGGGGCGAGGTAGCCGGCGGCGGCTGCCTGCAGGACGCGCCGGGCCAGGTCGCCGGGGACCTCCGCCGCCCGCATCGCGCCGGCGATCGCCCGCCGCGCGTACGGCCAGCGCAGGCGCAGCAGGCTGGCCCGCGACACGTCGCCGCAGAGCGTGTTCCCCACGAACACGCCCGCCGAGTCGCCGGGCAGCCCGGTGCCCCCGGCGAAGCCCGCGGCCGCCAGCGCCCGCGCCGCGGTCTCCAGCGCGAGCCAGCGCGCCGGGTCGGCGCTCCGGTGGGCCTGGCCGGTCACCCCGAAGGCCGCGTGGTCGAACCGCCAGCCTTCGAGCAGCGCCGCCCTCGTGCAGAACGTGGCCTCCGGCGCGCGCGGATCAGGGCTGTGGTAGTCCCCGAGGTCCAGCCGGCACGGCGGGATGCGGCGGAACGCCCGCCGCCCGGTCACCACGAGGTCGAGCAGCGAGGCGGGGTCCCCGGCTTCCGGGTACCGGCAGGCCAGCCCGACGACGGCAATGGACGCGCACCGACCATCCATGCTTCCCCCGAAATCGCCCGGCCGGCCATTTCCCGCGGAACCGCCGGCCAGGCGCCATCCCCGTGTGCGGCCGCCGCCGGCCCGGCTGGCGGCGCAGAGGCCATTATCGGCGGGCGCCGCAGGGCGGTCAAGGAGCGCCGGCGGGCCTCCTGCTGGCTGCGATGGCGGGGCCGCTCCCGGGTGGGATATCCTGCAGGCGTGCGTCGCACCGGGCTGCTCCTTAGCTAGCCGCGCCGATCCGGCAGGGTACATCGGCGCGGCTGCCCCTCGTGGATCGAGGGGCCTTTTGCTTTCGCTGCCCAGGCCAGCCGGATGCCGACCCGTTCCGAGACATCGCGAGGAAGCCATGACAGCCGTGGACAACGCCAGGGCGGCCGGGAGCCGCGCGCAGGCGCCGGCGGCGGACCAGCCTGCCGACAGGTGGGATCCGCGGTCGGTGCAGGACAAGTGGCTGGCGAGGTGGGACGAGCTGGGCCTGTTCCGGGCCAGCGACGACCCGGGCGACGCCAGGCCGCGCAGGTACGTCCTGGACATGTTCCCCTACCCGTCGGGCGACCTGCACATGGGTCACGCGGAGGCGTACGCGGTCGCCGACGCGATCGCCCGCTACTACGTCCTGCGCGGCTACAACGTGCTGCACCCGATCGGCTGGGACGCGTTCGGCCTGCCGGCGGAGAACGCGGCGATCCGCGGCAACTCGCACCCGGCCGACTGGACGTACGGCAACATCGAGACGCAGGCGGCGTCGTTCCGCAGGTACGCGACGTCGTTCGACTGGAGCCGGCGGCTGCACACCTGCGACCCAGAGTACTACCGGTGGACGCAGTGGCTGTTCCTGCGGCTGTACGAGCGCGGCCTGGCCTACCGCGGCGACGGGCACGTGAACTGGTGCCCGAAGGACCAGACCGTGCTGGCCAACGAGCAGGTGGTCGGCGGCCGGTGCGAGCGCTGCGGCACCGAGGTGATCCGCCGCGTGCTGACCCAGTGGTACTTCAAGATCACCGATTACGCCGACCGGCTGCTGGCCGACATGACCCCGCTGGAGGGCTCCTGGCCGGACCGGGTGCTGCTGATGCAGCGCAACTGGATCGGGCGAAGCGAGGGCGCCGAGGTCGAGTTCGCGATCGAGGGCAGGCAGGACCCGGTCACCGTGTTCACCACCCGGCCGGACACGCTGTACGGGGCGACGTTCTTCGTGGTGGCCGCCGACTCGCCGCTGGCCGCCGAGCTGTGCGTGCCCGGCCAGCGCGCCGAGTTCGACGCCTACCTGGAGCGGGTGCGGACGCTGAGCGACATCGAGCGCCAGGCCGCTGACCGGCCCAAGACCGGCGTCTTCCTGGGCCGGCACGCGATCAACCCGGTGAACGGGGAGCGCATCCCGGTCTGGGCCGCCGACTACGTGCTGCCGGACTACGGCACCGGGGCGATCATGGCCGTCCCGGCGCACGACCAGCGGGACCTGGACTTCGCCAGGGCGCACGGCCTGCCGGTCCGGGTCGTGGTGGAGACCGGCCTGCCCGATCCGCGGCAGACGGGGCGGGCGACGGCAGGGGACGGCGTGCTGGTCAGCTCCGGGCCGCTGGACGGCATGAGCAAGGCCGATGCGATCGCCGCGATCATCAAGATCCTGACCGAGCAGGGGAAGGGCCGCGCGGCGACCGGCTACCGGCTGCGGGACTGGCTGGTCTCCCGGCAGCGGTTCTGGGGGGCGCCGATCCCCATCGTGTACTGCGACTCCTGCGGCGAGGTCCCGGTCCCCGACGACCAGCTGCCGGTGCTCCTGCCGGAGCTGCGCGGCGCCGACCTGGCCCCGAAGGGGGTCTCGCCGCTGGCGGCGGCCGCGGAGTGGGTGAACACGCAGTGTCCCGCGTGCTCCGGCCCCGCCCGCCGGGACACCGACACCATGGACACGTTCGTGGACTCCTCGTGGTACTTCCTGCGGTACTGCTCGCCGCACTATGAGGACGGCCCGTTCGACCCGGAGCTGGTCCGCCGGTGGTGCCCGGTGGACCTGTACGTGGGCGGGGTGGAGCACGCGATCCTGCACCTGCTGTACAGCAGGTTCGTCACCAAGGTCCTGCACGACATGGGGATGGTGGAGTTCACCGAGCCGTTCCGGCGCCTGATCAACCAGGGCCAGGTGATCAACCGGGGCCGGGCGATGTCGAAGTCCCTGGGCAACGGCGTCGACCTGGGCGAGCAGCTGGCCGCGCACGGAGTGGACGCGATCAGGCTGACGATGGTGTTCGCCAGCCCGCCGGAGGACGATATCGACTGGGCGGACGTGCGCCCGGAGGCGTCGGTCAAGTTCCTGGGCCGCGTCATCAGGATCGCGGCCGAGGCCGGTGCCGCGGTGCCGGCGGGCGGCGCGCCGGCGGCCGAGGCCGGGGATCGCCGGCTGCGCCGGGTGACGCACCGCACGATCGACGAGGTCACCAGGCTGATCGAGGCCGCGCGGCTGAACGTGGCCGTGGCGCGGCTGATGGAGCTGGCCGGAGCGACCCGCAGGGCGATCGACGGCGGGCCGGGAGCGGGCGATCCGGCCGTGTTCGAGGCGGCCCGGACCCTGGCCGTGCTGCTGTCGCCGTTCGCGCCCTACACGGCCGAGGAGAGCTGGGAGCTCCTGGGCCAGCCGCCATCGGTGGCGCAGGCCGGCTGGCCGGCGGCGGACCCGGCGCTGCTCGTCCAGGAGCAGGTGACCTGCGTGATCCAGGTCAACGGCAAGGTCCGGGACCGGATCGACGTGCCTCCGGGCATCGGCGAGGACGAGCTGCGGGAACTGGCGCTGGCGGCCCCCGGCGTGGCCCGGGCGCTGGGCGGGCGGGGCGTCGGGGCGGTGATCGTCCGCCCGCCGAAGCTGGTCAACGTCGTCCCCGCGCCGTGAGGCGACTGCCGCCAGGGCGGTCCCGGCCGCCCTGGCGGCAGCTCGCGGCGGTCACGCGCCCCGCTGCACCGGCCCCACGCTCAGGAAGGTCGGCCTGCGCGAGGAGCACGCGCCGAACGGGAACGGCACCGTCTTGGCCCTGGTCTGGTTCGGCGGGTACACCTTCAGGCCGGCCGCGGTGACCGGGCGGCACAGTGACCGGGAGAAGTTCAGCACGTCCACGATCTGCAGCAGGACGTGGACGGTCTTGCCGTTGCGCACCAGCACCAGGCGCGGGTGGCCGATGAAGCTGGCCCGCCTGCCGACCTGGCGCCCGGCCAGGCTGACGGCGTAGAGGAACGGGAAGCCGTTCAGCGTGCAGGCGCGGCCGGACAGGTTGGTGATCTCCAGGTGGTAGAAGACGCTGCCGGCCGCGCCGCTGCCGTTCGTGTTGAGCCAGATCACCAGGCCGGGCGTCTGGCACAGCGGGGCGGCGGGCCTGGCCGCCGCGGCCGGCGCCCCGGCCGCTGCGGCGTGCCGGGCAGGTGACCCGGTGGCGGCAAGCGCGACCGCCGGGGCGAGGACGACGGCGCATCCGGCCGCCGCCGCGGCGGCCCGCCGCGCGGCCCGAACTCTGATCGACATGGGTGCTCCCTTCTGATGGCGGCCGTGGCCGCGGATGGACACCTATGCTGGCACCGCGCCCCCCGGCATGCCCGCAGGCTGGCCCGGCGCGCCGGGCCGCGTCCCGCGCCGACGGCCGCGGCGTGGCTGGTCAGAGCCTGCGCAGCACCGCCACCACCTTGCCGAGCACCTCGGCCTCGTCCCCCGGGATCGGGGTGTAGGCGGGGTTGTGCGGCATCAGCCAGATGTGGTTGCCGGAGCGCTTGAAGGTCTTGACCGTCGCCTCGCCGTCGATCATGGCGGCGATGACGTCGCCGTTCTCCGCGACCGGCTGCTGGCGCACGACGACCCAGTCGCCGTCGGCGATCGCCGCGTTGATCATCGAGTCCCCGGCGACCCGCAGCAGGAACAGGGTCCCGGTGCCGACCAGCTGGCGCGGCAGCGGGAAGATGTCCTCGATCGACTCCTCGGCGAGGATCGGGCCGCCCGCGGCGATCCGGCCGACGAGGGGAACGTACGCGGTCTCCTGTGAGGTGATGTCCATCGTGGGCGCCGCGTCCTCCGGCCCCGGCTCGGGCCGCACGGCGGGGTGCCCGGGCAGGCGGACCTCGACCGTGCGCGGCCGTCCCGCGTCGCGGCGCAGGTACCCCTTGCTCTGCAGCGTCGCGAGCTGGTAGGAGACGCTTGAGGTGCTGGTGAGCCCGACCGCCTCGCCGATCTCGCGCATCGACGGCGGGTAGCCGCGGCGCTGCACCGATTCCCTGATCACCTGCAGGACCTTCCGCTGCCGCCAGGTCAGGACGTGGTCGGGATCGGGATGATCGGGCAGCTCCGGCGCTGCGGCCGGGGGGCCGCTCCGCGGCTTGCGGCCCGGCCTGCCGCGCGTCCGGCCGCGCGCGGCCGCGCCGCCGCCCGGCGTGTCGTCATCCGGCGGGCCGGGTGCCTGGGATGCGGATCCGGTCTGCGCGTCGCTGGTCATCATGTGCCTCCGGTCATCGTGCGCCTGTGCCCGTCGGTGCGCCCGGACGGCAGGCCGCCCCGGCGTCCATGGCCGACGTTAGCGGTTCCGGCCGACGACATCAAACACCTGTTCGACGATTGTGGAAATGTGTCGGCCCCCTGGTGTACCTTCTCGATCGTACCTGCGTTCGATCGAAAACCAGTCCGACGAACGCAGATGCGAGGGAACGGCAGCAAGGCCAGAAGGGGGCGCGCAATGGGCATGACGAGCACGGCCGAGGCGAGCCTGAACGCCGTGGTCCGCCCGCAGATCGCGGCGGTGCGGGCGCGCACGTCCTATCCGCGGCGGCCGGTCACCTGGGCCGAGGCCCGGACGGCGGCGCCGGGCCGGCCGGGCCCGCTGCGGTGGCCGCCGCCGCCGGGGGCCGGGAGGTCAGCGCGGGCCGGGCGGCGCGCCCGCCCGGCCACGGTCCGGCTGACCCGGCGCGGGCGGCTGGTCCTCGGCGCGCTCGCGGCGGCGGCAGCGGTCACGGCGGCGGCGCTGTGGCTTGCCCTGGGGGGGCCGGCCCGCGCGTCGGGCAGCGGGGTCACGGGCAGCGGCGCCCGGGGCGGCGGGAGCATGGCGCGGGTCGTGGTCCGGCCAGGCGACAGCCTGTGGGGCATCGCCGGCCGGGTGGACCCGTCCGCGGACCCGCGCGTGATCACGGCGGAGATCGTGGCAGACAACGGGCTGGCCGGGACGGCCATCCGGGCCGGCCAGGTGCTGTGGGTGCCGCGGTCGTGACCGGGGTGGCCGGCGCGGCGGCCCGCCGCCCGGTCGCGGCCGGCCGGGCCGCCGGAGGGCGGCCGGCGGCCCCGCGGCACGCCGGCCCTGCCCGGCGCCCTGCGGGCGACCGGGCCGCGCCGGCCGGCGGGCTCGTCCCGCGAAGGCGCCGCCACCTGCGCCTTCGGCTCGGAGGACCGTCGCGACGGTGCCGCGCGGCCGGGCGCCCCCGGACGGCTCCGGCGATCCCACTTGCGCCCGACCAGGCCAGGTACCACAATATCTAGTAGTTACAGGGCTGTAGTTCTTCTACAACTTGTGATCACGGTAGGCTTGGCGGAATCGGCTGGCTGGGGGTGCCCGCATGTACTGCCCGTACTGCCGCCACCCGGACAGCCGGGTGATCGACAGCCGGACTGCCGACGATGGCGCGGCGATCCGCCGCCGGCGGGCGTGCCCGGAGTGCGGGCGCAGGTTCACCACGCAGGAGACCGTGATCCTCATGGTGGTCAAGCGCAGCGGGGTGACCGAGCCGTTCAACCGGGACAAGATCATCAGGGGCGTCCGGCGGGCCTGCCAGGGCAGGCCGGTCACCGAGGCCCAGCTCGCGATCCTGGCCCAGCGGGCCGAGGACGCGATCCGCGCGCGCGGGCTCGGCGAGGTTCCCTCCCATGACGTCGGCCTGGCGATCCTGGGGCCCCTGCGCGACCTGGACGAGGTCGCCTACCTGCGGTTCGCCTCCGTGTACCGGGGGTTCGAATCGCTGGCCGACTTCGAGGCGGAGATCGCCTCGCTGCGGGCCGCCCGCGGCCGGGCCGGGCCCGAGGCCGTGCCCGGCGGCTCGGTGACGCCGCGGCCGAGCGAGGACTGCGAGGACCTGGCGATGACCTGGTCGCCGGGTGGAAAGGGCAGATCGTAACCGCAAGGTGACCGTCCGTGCGGCGACTGAGATCATCGGAGCGAGAGCCGGGAGCGGCTCGTGAGGGAATCCGCGTGATTCCGAAGGGGGAACGAGATGACCGAGACGGCGAGCGGCCGGGCGGCGAGCGGCGAGGGCGAGCTGCCTGGCCGGGCGGCGGGCAGGGGCCTTTCGATCGGCCGCGTCTACACCCGCGAGGGGGTCCACCCCTACGACGAGGTCACCTGGGAGCGCCGCGACGTCGTCATGACGAACTGGCGGGACGGCTCGGTGAACTTCGAGCAGCGCGGCGTCGAGTTCCCCGACTTCTGGTCGGTCAACGCCGCCAACATCGTGACCTCGAAGTACTTCCGGGGCGCGGTCGGCACGCCGCAGCGCGAGCACAGCCTCAAGCAGCTCATCGACCGGGTGGTCCGCACCTACGGGCAGGCCGGCCGCGCGCACGGGTACTTCGCGACCGAGAAGGACGCGGAGATCTTCGAGCACGAGCTGACCTACGCGCTGGTCCACCAGATCTTCAGCTTCAACTCGCCGGTGTGGTTCAACGTCGGGACCTCCTCGCCGGCGCAGGTGTCGGCCTGCTTCATCCTCTCCGTCGACGACACTATGGAGTCGATCCTGGACTGGTACCGCGAGGAGGGGCTGATCTTCAAGGGCGGCTCCGGCGCGGGCGTCAACCTGTCCCGCATCCGGTCCAGCCATGAGCTCCTCGCCTCGGGCGGCACCGCCAGCGGGCCGGTCTCGTTCATGCGCGGCGCGGACGCGTCCGCCGGGACGATCAAGTCGGGCGGGGCCACCCGGCGCGCCGCGAAGATGGTCGTCCTGGACGTGGACCACCCGGACATCGAGGAGTTCATCGAGGCGAAGGCGCGGGAGGAGGAGAAGATCCGCGTCCTGCGCGACGCCGGCTTCGACATGGACCTCGGCGGCAAGGACATCACGAGCGTCCAGTACCAGAACGCGAACAACTCGGTGCGGGTCTCCGACGAGTTCATGCGCGCCGTGGAGGCCGGCGGCGACTTCGACCTGCTCGCGCGGCGGACCGGCCAGGTGGTCAGGCGGGTGAAGGCCAGGGACCTGTTCCGGATGATGGCCCGGGCCGCCTGGGAATGCGCCGACCCGGGAATCCAGTACGACGACACGATCAACGACTGGCACACCTGCCCGGAGTCCGGCCGGATCACCGCGAGCAACCCATGCTCGGAGTACGTGCACCTGGACAACTCCTCGTGCAACCTGGCCAGCCTGAACTTGATGAAGTTCCTGCGCGAGGACGACACGTTCGACGTCGAGAAGTTCCAGCGGGTCACCGAGCTGGTGATCACCGCGATGGACATCTCGATCTGCTTCGCGGACTTCCCGACCGAGAAGATCGCGGCGACCACCCGCGCCTACCGGCAGCTCGGGATCGGCTACGCGAACCTGGGCGCGCTGCTGATGGCGACCGGCCACGCCTATGACTCCGAGGGCGGCCGGGCGATCGCGGCGGCGATCACCTCGCTGATGACCGCCACCGCCTACCGGCGCTCGGCCGAGCTGGCCTCCGTGGTCGGCCCGTATGACGGCTACGCGCGCAACGCCGCCGCGCACCAGCGGGTGATCGCCAAGCACGCCGCCGCGAGCGCGACGATGACCAGGCCGGAGGGCGCGAACGGGGCGATCCTGGACGCGGCCAGCCTCACCTGGCAGGAGTGCCTGGCCGCCGGCGAGCAGAACGGCTACCGGAACGCCCAGGCCTCGCTGCTGGCGCCCACCGGCACGATCGGGCTCATGATGGACTGCGACACGACCGGCGTCGAGCCGGACCTCGCGCTGGTCAAGTTCAAGAAGCTGGTCGGGGGCGGGTCGATGCAGATCGTCAACCAGACCGTCCCGCGGGCCCTGAGGAACCTCGGCTACCAGCCGGAGCAGGCCGAGGCGATCGTCGAGTACATCGCCGAGCACGGCCACGTGGTCGGCGCGCCGGGCCTGCGCCGGGAGCACTACGAGGTGTTCGACTGCGCGATGGGGGAGCGCTCGATCAGCCCGATGGGCCACGTGCGCATGATGGCCGCCGTCCAGCCCGCGCTGAGCGGGGCCATCTCCAAGACGGTGAACCTGCCGGAGAGCGCCACGGTGGAGGACATCGAGAAGATCTACTTCGAGGGATGGAAGCTCGGCCTCAAGGCGCTGGCGATCTACCGTGACAACTGCAAGGTCGGCCAGCCCCTGTCGGCGGCGAGGAGGAGGCCGCAGGCCCGGCCCCAGCCGGCCGAGACCGAGGCGGCCCGCGAGAGCAGGCCGGTCCGGCGGCGGCTGCCCCGGCAGCGGTCGGCTACGGTCACCCGGTTCTCCGTGGCCGGCTCGGAGGGGTACATGACCGCCTCGACCTACCCGGACGACGGAGTCGGCGAGGTGTTCCTCAAGCTCGGCAAGCAGGGCTCGACGCTCGCCGGGGTGATGGACGCGTTCTCGATCGCGATCTCCGTGGGCCTGCAGTACGGCATCCCGCTGGAGTCGTACGTGGCCAAGTTCACGAACATGCGGTTCGAGCCGGCCGGGATCACCGATGACCCGGACATCCGCATGGTCAGCTCGGTGATGGACTACATCTTCCGCCGGCTGGCCCTCGACCACCTGCCCTATGAGCGGCGGGCCGAGCTGGGGATCCTGTCGGTCGCCGAGCGGGCGGCCGCGCTCGGCGAGGCCGGGGCCGAGGAGGTGGACACCGAGGAGCTGGCCCAGTCGGCGCCGCGGGAGGACGTCCGGCCGGGGCCCGGCGCGCGCGAGGGTGAGCGGGGGCAGGCGCGCCGGCCCCCCGCGGGCCCGGGCCCGGCGGGGCTGATCGAGTCCCATCAGGGGCGGGTCGCCGACGCCCCGCTCTGCCTGACCTGCGGCACCCGGATGCGCCCGGCGGGCAGCTGCTACGTCTGCGAGGGCTGCGGATCCACCAGCGGTTGCAGCTGAACGCGAGCGGCATCGCCTCAGCTCCCACAGGCCGCGCGACAGGGGCCTGAGCCCGGGCGGGCGCCCGGCACGCGGGCGCCCGCCCGGGCGGGGCAGGGCGCCCGCCGCGGCACCTTGAATAGGCTTGCCGGGAGACGACAGCGCCGGAGCCGCCGGCGGGTCGTGGTCGCCGGCGCCTGATCGCACCGGGCGCCGGCGGCGATCCGCAGGCCCGCCCGGTGCCCGCCCGGTGCCCGGCCGGGGCGCGCGCCCCGGGCCGGCGGCGCCTCGCCGGCGCCGCATGGCGGTCGGGGATGACCCGCGCGCAGCGACGGCCGGCCGGGGCGCAGCGAGGAGGTGCCGTGGAAGTCCAGGTCGGCCCGTCGGTGGTGACGATCCACTCAGACGACCATGTCGTGGTCTGCGAGCCTGATTCGCGGATGTCGAGCACGCGCGAGCAGGGCTACTTCGCCCGCGACACCCGGTTCATCTCCGGTTACCGCCTCAAGCTGGGCCGGGTCGCGCCGGTCCTGCTGAACAGCTCGGACGTGGAGCACTACTCGGCGCGGTTCGAGTTCACCAACCCGGACCTGGACACGGTCTCCGGGCGGATCCCCCGGGGCACCCTGCACCTGCGGCTGGACCGCACGGTCGGCAGCGGCGTCCACGAGGACTACGACATCACCAACTACAGCGGCGCCCCGGTCACCGTCGAGCTCGAGGCCAGCTTCGAGTCGGACTTCGCGGACCTGTTCGACGTCAAGCAGGGCCGCCTCGTCCGGCGCGGGACCGTCCAGTCCACCTGGGACGAAGCGCGCGCCGCCCTGACGACCAGGTACGCCAACCCGCCGTTCAGGCGCTCGATCGAGATCCAGGCGGTGAAGTCCGGCTCCCCGACCGAGTTCGCCAACGGGGGCCTCAGCTGGCGGGTGGAGCTGGCGCCGGGCGGCTCCTGGCACACCTGCCTGATCTGGACCGTCGGCCTCGGCGACCGGGCCGGCTCACCCGGCCCGGACCGCAGGTGCCACGCGCTGCACGGCCGCCAGACCGCCCACGACCGGGCGCGCCGCGAATGGGCGGCGGCGACCACGTCGTTCTCGGCCAGCGACCCGGCGGTCACCGCGATCATCCGGCAGGCGGTGGAGGACCTGTCCAGCCTGCGGATGCACCTGCATGATGAGGTGGCGGCCTCCTGGCGCGGCAGGCCGGAGGACGGCCTGGACTCGTGGGTGCCCGCCGCCGGCGTGCCCTGGTTCGTCTCCCTCTTCGGCCGGGACGCCCTGGTCGTCGCGCTCCAGACGGCCAGCCTGTCACCCCGGTTCGCCCTGGGCGCGCTGCGCGCGCTCGGCAGCCTGCAGGCCGACGGCTACGACGACGCCCGGGACATGCAGCCGGGCAAGATCGAGCACGAGGTCCGCCACGGCGAGCTCGCCGCGCTCCGGCTGATCCCGCACACCCCGTACTACGGCACCCACGAGGCCACCACGCTCTACGTGTGGGCGGCGGCCAGGAGCTGGTGGTGGCACGGGGACCGGGCCGAGCTCGACGCCGCCAGGCCGCACGTCGAGCGGGCGCTCGCCTGGATCGACCGGGACGGCGACCCGGACCGGGACGGGCTGCAGGAGTACCAGACCCGCGCCGGGGCCGCCGGGTACTACAACCAGGGCTGGAAGGACGCCGGCGACGCCATCGTCGACGAGCGGGGCGAGCCCGCTGGCCTGCCGATCGCCCTGGTCGAGCACCAGGGGTACGTGGTGGCCGCCAAGCGGGCGTGGGCCGAGATCCTCGAGCGGGTGTACGGGGAGGACGGTGCCGCGGCCCGGCTCCGGCAGGAGGCCGCCAGACTCGCCGATCAGATCGAGGAACTGTTCTGGTGGGACGAGGAGGGCACCTACTACCTCGGCCTGGACGGCCGGAAGCGGCCGCTGCGGACGGTGGCGTCCAATCCGGGACACCTGCTGTGGACGGGGGCGGCGGAGGAGGGCCGGGCCCGGAGCACCGTGCGGCGGCTGCTCGCCGAGGACATGTGGACGGGGTGGGGGATCCGCACGCTGTCGGCGCGGCACCCGTCGTACAACCCGTTCTCCTACCAGCTCGGCTCGGTGTGGCCGCACGACAACGTGATCGCCGCCGCCGGGATGCGCCGCTACGGCCTCGACGCCGAGGCCGCGCAGGTGATCCGGGGGATCCTGGACGCCGCCGGCTGCTTCCGCTCCGCCCGGCTCCCGGAGCTGTTCGCCGGCCTGGGCCGGGACTTCGGCGCGTTCCCGGTCCAGTACCTCGGCGCCAATGTGCCGCAGGCGTGGGCGGCCGGCGCGGTGATCCAGGCCGTCGAGGTCCTGGCCGGCCTGGAGGCCGACGCCCCGGCGGGCACGCTGACGCTGCGCCCCGCCTTGCCCCGGTGGCTGGACTGGCTCCGGCTCGCCGATCTCGGCCTGGGGCAGGCCCGGGTCGACCTCACGGTCATCCGCCGGCCGGACGGGTCGCACAAGCTGGAGGTCAGCCGGGACGCCGGCGCCCGCATCGTGCTGCGCGAGTGAGGACGGCGGTCATCATGGCCGCCGGCCGGCGCTCCCCGGCGCGGCGGCCGGGGAGCCCGCGGCGCGGCCGCCGGGGGAAGAGCGAGGTCCAGTCCTCGGCGAGCCGCGTGAGCGGGTAGTCGCGGGTGGGCCGGAACCAGCGGACCGAGAGCCAGGTCGCGTCGCGCTCAGAAGGCCACCCGGGTGGCCGCCCGTGCGCCGGGAGGCTTTCCTGCCGGCCTGGCTTCGATTATCCTGGCGTGTGCTGCCGAAACGCCCTGCGTGGAAGAACGGGCAGCGCTCCTCCTGGGCCGGCGGTCACGATGACTTTCGTCCGAAACTGCGAGCTCCCCGATGACCTCGCGTATGACGTCGAGCACGATCAATGGGCGCGTGACCTGCCTGGCGGGGACGTCGAGTTCGGCATCACCGACGTGGGGCAGACGCTCGCCGGTAAGTTCCGGTTCGCCTCGTTCCTGCGGCACCCGCCCAGCCGGGTACCCCAGGGCAAGGGCCTGGCGCTGCTGGAGAGCGCCAAGTGGATCACCCCGTTCCGGGCCGTCGCCTCCGGCGAGTTGGTCGCCATCAACACCAGCCTGCTGGAACGGCCGTCCCTGATCAACGTCGATCCCTACGGCGGTGGATGGGTGCTGCGCTTCCGCCCGGACGAGCACCTGCCCTGGCTGCGCGGGGAGCAGGCTCAGGCCGCCTACGCTGCCCGGCTCAGCGGCAGGTTCTGGTCGATTGCCGGCGTCAACGAGGACTTCTGGTGCGTTCGCTGCTCGGACTGGGCGGAGTGATCATGACCGAGGCCGAGCTGTTCACCCATCCCACCTGCAGCGGATGCCAGGAGGCACTGACCGCGCTGCGCGCCTTGGAGCGAGAAGGCCGGATCTCCCTGGTCGTGACCAGCCTCGGCTCACCGAGCGGGCGCCGCCGCGCGTCGGACGCCGGGGTGCGGGTGGTGCCCACCGTCCGCATCGGTGCCAGCTACCAGCTGCTGGCGAGCCCCGAGGACCTCAAGGCTCTGGTCGCCGAGCTGACCGCGGGCTGAGCAGGCGCTCCGGGCACCGGATCGCTCCGAGTCCCGCCGGACCGCCGCCGGCCGGCGCCATCCCGGCCAGCCGGGGCCGGCTTCGCCGCAGGCGGCCGGGCGCGGGATGGCCGGGGAGCGGCCTGGTACGGGCGCGGCGCGGGCCCGGGGCGCCGTGCGATGGCCCGGTCGGGGGAGGGAGGTCCAGGCCATCGCACGGCTGCAGTGGGTCGTCAGCAGCGTGGCACCCCGGGGACCGGGTCGCCTCCGGTGTTGAGGAACCGGCCGGTGACATACCCGGCGACCGGCGAGACCGCGTGGTACCAGATCGGGTCTCCGTAGATGAGCGTGCCGGTGGTGTAGCAGTCGATGACGACCGGGCTGCCCACGCTCACCAGGTACCCGGAGATGGTCGCGGTGACCGAGGGCGATGTCCGGATCCGCAGGTTGACCGCGAGCGAGTTGAACGTCTCCCGCAGGCGCGGGCTGCGGCAGTGCGGCACCCCGATGGCGGGAGCGAAGTGCGCGGTCACGTCGAATGCTGAGACGTACCCGGCCAGCGGAGCGGTAATGCGGTACCAGATCGGGCTGTCCTTGTAATCCGTCCCGGTCGTCCAGCACGCGATGCTGATCCCGGTCCCGGCGCTGCCCAGCCTGGTGAGCACGGTCGCGCTGACGCCCGGCTTGCTGAACACCCGCACGTCACGGAACAGGGTCTGCAGGCTGCGACCGGCGGTGCGCGCCGTGGTCGCGGCGGGAACCGTCGCGACCGCCGGGCTGGCCGTGGCCACGGTTGCGGCCAGCGCCGCGATCGCAGCGGCGGCAGCCCCCGGCCGCCGGAGATCCGCCATGCTCATGGAGAATCTGCCCCCTCATCCTGGAACAAATGCCACCCCGGTTGCTTGCGAGAATTCGCTGAGGCAACGGCAGCATGAATCATATCGCTGAGAGGGCACGTTACCCGGCAATTTCCGCTGTGCCGCGACAGGGCCTGCGGTGGCGCGGCGAGGTGGCGGTGCCCGGGCCGGGTCGCGGGCGCGGCGGGCCGGCGGTGCCCGGGCCGGGCCGCGGGCGCGGCGGGCCGGCGGCTGCGCTCAGTGGCCGGCGGCCGGGCACGATCCCCGGCCGGCTCAGCCCTTGACCTTGCGGCCGCCCTTCCACACCGCCGTGACGTGCTCGGGCCTGGCCAGCAGCGAGATGTCGGCGAGCGGATCGCCGCCGACGGTGATCACGTCGGCGTCGTAGCCGGCCTGTAGCCGGCCGCTCCGTGGCGCCTGGGGTCCCAGCGTCAGCGGCGCGGTCGCGGTCGCAGCCTCGATCGCGGCCAGCGGCGTCATGCCGAGGCTGACCAGATGGGCCAGCTCACCGCCGTTGCTGCCCCAGGAGCTCGGCCGGCCCGGGCCGGTCAGCGCGATGTCGGTGCCCATCGCGATGGTCACCCCGCGTTCGATCGCGCGCGCCGTGGCCTCGGCGTGGGCCTGGGCGATCGCGGTGAGCTTGGCGGCCGCGTAGTCGGGCACCGCGCCGAGGTTCGCCAGGATGTCCGCCACCACGGTGCGGGTCGGGACCAGGATCGTGCCGGTCTCGCGCA
Organism: Actinomycetota bacterium; assembly: GCA_021324595.1. GTDB lineage: Bacteria > Actinomycetota > Actinomycetes > Streptosporangiales > Streptosporangiaceae > Chersky-822. Next base: position 17,453 of record JAJPIV010000060.1, read on the forward strand.
TCGCGTCGCAGGCCTCATCGTCCAGGTAGGTGCCGTGCTCGATGGTGCGCACGCCGGCCCGGATCGCCGCCATGATGCCCGGCTTGCCGTGGCAGTGCGCGGCGACCACCCGCTCTGCCATTCCGGCGACCTCCACGATCACGCGCAATTCCGCGTCGGTGAACTGCTGGTGAATCGGATCGTCGACCTCCGACAGCACGCCCCCCGATGCGCAGACCTTGATGACCTTCGCGTTGCGCCGCAACTGCTCGCGGACCGCCCGGGCGCAGTCGTCCGGCCCGTCGGCCAGGCGGCGCTCGCTGGCCTGGTCGGCGCTGCCGGCGATCCACGGCAGCGGGTAGGAGTGCAGATCGCCGTGGCCTCCCGTGGTGCTCAGGATCGCCCCCGCGCCATAGACGGACGGCCCGGTGATCGCGCCCTCGGCGACCGCCCGGGCCAGGTGCACGCCGAGCCCGCCGACCTCGCGGACGGAGGTGATTCCGGCCTCGATCGCCGCGGCGAGGTCCCTGGCGCACCGTGCCGCCCGCAGCGGGACCGGCTCCAGCGGAAGCTTGCCGAGGTCGAAGTCGCGAGCGCCGACGAGGTGCCCGTGGCAGTCCCACATGCCGGGCATCACCGTCTCGGTCCGGTGGATGGCCGCGCCGGGGGTGGGCGGCGCCTGCCGGGCCGGGCCGGCGTAGCTGATCACCGGGCCGTCGATGACCACCACCGCGTCGCGGACCGGTTCCCCGCCGCCGGGGATCAGCAGTTCTGCCTCGATGCGCTCCATGACATCCCTCCCACGCGGGGACATCATCGCGGTTCGGCCGCCGGGCGGCAACGGCGGGATCCCCGGGCCTGGCCCGCGCGCCAGACGGCGATCGGTGAGAATGGACGGGACGGCGCCGCATCCCGGTGTCATTTCGGGTTGCGGTGCCTTGGTCGCGCTCGGTGGTGCGCTATACAGGAAGCGGTGCGAGGGAGCCAGATGCCGCCTACCGACATGGCCAGTTCCCCGCCCGGTGCCGGGCCGGGCCGAGGCTGGCTCCACTGGGCGCGGCGCGGCTTCGCGGCGACGCCGCTCCCGGTCAAGGTCATCGTGGTGCTGGCGCTCTTTCCGGTCGCGTTGCTCGCCTTCCTGCTCGCCGCGCCCTGGGCGGTCGTCTCCGGCAGCCGGTCGCCGTGGGCCACGGCCTCGGTGGCGCTGGCCGGCACGGCAGGGGTGGCGGGCCTGGCGCACGACCCGGGCCTGGCCCTTGACCTGCTGCTGGTCCTGCCGGCGGCGGCTGCGGTGGCCGCGCACGCGGGCACGCTCGGCCGGTGGTACGCGCCATGCCGGACCGTCGCCTGGACGCTGGTGATCGCCGTGGCGCCCGGACTCGCCGCCTACCGCCTGCTCGGCGGCCAGTCGCCGGTCGGTCCCGTGCTCGCGGTCCTGCTTGCCTGCCTGGTGGTCGGCTGGCGGCTGGCGAAGGCATGGCAGGACAGCAGGCAGGCCGGGCGGCTGGCGCCGGCCAGGGCGCTCGGCGGTGACCCGCAGGGACCGCTCGCCCCCGGCGGCCTGGCCGGCCAGCCACGCCGCGACCCGGCCGCCCACCCGGGCCCGGCGGGCGGCGCGGCCGGCGGCGGCCCGGCTCCCGACCGGTCCTCCGGCAGGATGGGCGGCCGGGCCGGCCGCGGCGCTCAGCCTGCCCGCGAGCCGCCGGGCGGCCCCCGGGCCGCCGGCCGGGCGGGCCCGGCGCTGCCCGGCCCGCCGGCGATCACCGTCGAGGAGGCGATGGCCGAGCTCGACTCGATGATCGGGCTCGCCGCGGTCAAGGAGCAGGTCCGCTCGATCGCCGCCTCCATCGAGGCGGCGCGCCGGCGCGCCCTGGCCGGCATCGGGGCGGACAAGCCCATGCAGCACTTCGTCTTCCTCGGCCCGCCGGGAACCGGCAAGACCACCGTGGCGCGAATCGTGGCCAAGGTGTTCTACGCCTTCGGCCTTCTCGAGTCCCCGGCCGTGGTGGAGGCCCAGCGCAGCGACCTGGTCGGCGAGTACCTCGGGGCCACGGCGATCAAGACGAACGAGCTGGTGGACTCCGCGCTGGGCGGCGTCCTGTTCATCGACGAGGCGTACAGCCTGGTCAACGAGGGAGACGGGCAGGGCGACCGGTTCGGCAGCGAGGCCGTCCAGGCGCTGCTGAAGCGCGCGGAGGACGACCGGGACCGGCTGGTGATCATCCTGGCGGGATATGAGCGCCAGATGGAGTCGTTCCTGGCCAGCAACCCGGGCCTGGCGTCGCGTTTCGCGCTCCGGATCAAGTTCAGCGGCTACTCCCCCGGCGAGCTCCTGCAGCTCGCCGACCTGCTGGTGGCCAGGCGCGGGGAGCTGATCGACCCCGCCGCCCGCCCGGCGCTGTGGCGGATGCTGGAGGACGTCGGGCGCCGGCGGCTCGGTGACGAGCTCGGCAACGGGCGGTTCGTCCGCAGCCTGGTCGAGCGGGCCGGGCAGGCCAGGGACGTGCGGGTGATGGCCGGCGCCGCCGATCCGGCGGCCACCGACCTGATCACCCTGCGCGCCGGTGACCTGGAGCGCGCCTACGCCGATCTGACCAGCCGGTTCCGCGGTTACGACGAGACCCCGACGCTGGAGAGCGCGCTCGCCGAGCTCGACGCGCTGGTCGGCCTGGACCCGGTCAAGCGGCAGGTGCGCGAGATCGCCGCCCAGCTGCGCGTGGCCCGCCTGCGGGACGCGCACGGGCTGGCCAGCCGGCCGCCCGCGCGGCACTTCGTGTTCACCGGGCCGCCCGGTACCGGCAAGACCACCGTGGCGCGGATCCTCGCGCGGATCTTCGCGGCCCTCGGCCTGCTGGTGCGCCCGGCCGTCATCGAGGCGCACCGCGCCGACCTGGTCGGGGATCACCTGGGCGCGACCGCCATCAAGACCAACAAGCTGGTGGACTCTGCCCTGGGCGGCGTCTTGTTCATCGACGAGGCGTACTCGCTGTACAACGACGGGTACGCGGGCGGTGACGCCTTCGGTGCCGAGGCGATCGCCACGCTGCTGAAGCGGGCCGAGGACGACCGGGACCGGCTGGTGATCGTGCTCGCCGGCTACACCGACGACATGAGCCGGTTCCTGCGCACCAACCCGGGCCTGGCCTCGCGGTTCAGCGTCCGGATCGCGTTCCCCAGCTACGGGCCGGCGGACCTGGTCAAGATCACCTCGATCTTCGCCGAGAAGGCCGGGGACACCTTCGCGCCGGACGCGATGCCGGTGCTCACCCGGATCCTCGCCCAGGCATGTGAGCAGGGCCGGATCGACGAGCTGGGCAACGGGCGGTTCGCCCGGTCCCTGTTCGAGCGGGCGTGCGCGGCCCGGGACCTGAGGGTCGCCCAGTTCGGGGAGCTGGCGAGCGCTGCCGAGCTGACGACGATCTCGGCGGCCGACCTGGAGGCCGCCTGCTCGGGGCTCCGCGGCTGAGGGCGGCCGAGCCGGTCCCGCCGCCCGCTCGCGCCAGGGCTCCCGGTCACGCCAGGGCGGCCGGTCACGCCAGGGCGGCCGGCCAGGTCGGCGGCTCGGGCGGCAGGTCGGTGAGGGCGCGCCGGAGCGCCCGCTCGTCCGCTCCCGCGCCGTCCATGACGTCGATGAGCGTGTGGATCACGTCGTGACGTGGCATGCCGAGGTCGAGCAGGCGCTGGGCGGCGTCCCAGAGCTCGGGGGGGTCGTCGCGCCAGAGCCGCTCGGCGATCGCCTCGTGCCGCTCCAGGTGGCGCGCGCTGGCGCCCGGCCCTCCCGGGGCGTCGTGGTCGGCCGCGAGCAGCAGCCGCCGGTGGGCCGGGTTCGCCGGGTCGAGCGAGGACAGGTCCGTGCCCCGGAAGGTCCCCTCGAGGACCCCGAACGCGAAGGCCCGGCGCGGCAGCGCCTCAAGGTCGCGGTCCGGCAGCAGGCGCGCGACCAGGCCCGGCTCCAGCCCGAACGACGCCGGGTCCCGGTACACCTTCGTGAACGCCGCGATGCTGTCGAACACCGAATCGAGCGTCTTGCGGATGGCGGCGATGTCCAGGCCTGACTTGGCGCCCGCCCAGCGCGCCCACGCGACGAGCACGTGCGGCATCGCGTACTGCTCCGCCGGGGTCAGCATGACCTTCCGGGGCAGCCAGTCGAGGAGGAAGGTCTCCGCCTTGGCCGGGCTGACCCGCAGGGGGCGGCCGAAGTCGTGGTCGCAGCCGTAGTTGACGATGTGGTCGGCGCACCGGCTCGCGGCCTCGAGGTCGGACAGGTCCTCGGCCTCATCGGAGGCGAGGAACTCGGCGACCAGCATGGCTCGCCGGTCGGCGTGCCAGGTGGGCCGGCGGGCCGCGCCCGGGCCGATCGCGTGCCCGGCCGGCAGCATCGCGCGGGCGCGTGAGGTCAGTCCCTGGCCCGGCAGGGCGTAGGGGACCGGCGGTGCCGTCCCCGCGTGCGCGCCCCGGGCAGCGGCCGGACGGCCGGCCCCCGCCAGGGCGGCGGACTGGCCGGCGCCGGGAAGGGCGGGCGGCAGGATGCGGATCCGCGCCCGGATGAACGCGTGGTAGGAGGGGAACGACTTGCTCACCGGCGGGTTCGCGCTCGTCTCGGTCACGGTGAGGGCCGACTCGAGCAGGCGCCTGACGTTCGGCGGGGGGACCTGGCTGAATGTCGGCCTGGGCGAGCCGTCCGGCGGGCTGAGGCCGCGGCAGTAGTCGAGAAGCTTGCCGACCTGCGAGGTGACCCAGCCGTCCCGGATCATCCCGGCGGCGTTGTAGTCGACGACCACCACGAGCGCGTGCTCCTCCTGGCCGGCGTAGCGGAAGACGCAGATCACCTCGTCCCGGTCGCCGTAGGCGTCGGAGTGGACGTAGCAGTCGCCGGCCTCCACGGCGCCGGCGTGCTCGGCCCAGGACGGCCTGGCCACGCCGCGGCCCATCAGCGCCAGGGCGGCCCGCTCGGCCTTGACGGCCTGCCTGGGCGAGCCCAGGCAGGCGATGCCGGACAGCAGGGCGAGCGCCGCGGGGCTGCCCTGGGACGCGGCGTACTCGACCAGCCCCTCGCCGAACAGCTCCTCCACCTCGGCCCGCGAGTGCCTGGGCCGCGCCCGGCCGTGCCTGGGCTGGTCCTGCCGCCACCAGACGCCGAGCAGCTCGCTCACCATGAGCTCGGCATCGAGAGGGCTGCGCACCGCGAGCAGCTCCCTGGCTGCTCGCAGCATCTCGGCGAACAAGGCGTTCGGGGCGGAGGGACCGCCCGCCCGGCCGGCCGGGCGGGGCCGGTCCGAACCTCCTGAGGAATCGGCGCGTCGGCTCTGCGGGCTCACCGTCTCAGCTTTTCAGATTCGTTCGGGCTGACGCCACGCCCGGCTGCGGCGTGGCGCAGGGAATGGCGGGAATCATCGCGAGGTTACCCGAGCGGCGGGAGGCCGCGCGGCGGATTGCCTCGCGGCCCGCCGGGGGCTGGTGCGCCCTTCAGCTGGATTGCGCTGTCTGACGGGACTTCCGCGGCGGACCGCAGGTCGGCGCGCGCGGATGCCGCTAGCCTTCTTGTGTCGGGCGTGCGCAGGGAGGGTTTCTGTCGATGGGTGCTCGCACGGGCCGCCGGGGCGCACGGTGAGCGCCGCGCCGTCCGTGCCGGAACAGCATCATCCCGGTGCCGGAGCGCGGGCGCAGGACGCGGTGGCACGCGACCGCGCGCTGCTGGATTCGCTGGTCGGCCACGCCCCGGTCGGGTTCGCGTTCATCGACGCGAGCCTGAGGCTGCGCCGGGTGAGCCAGGCGCTGGCCGAGATGATCGGGGTGAAGCAGGCCGGGCAGGTCGGCTTCACGCCGGCTCAGGCATGGCCGCCCGTGCTCGCGGCCCGCGCCGAGGCGGTGCTCGGCCGGGCGGTGGCGGGCCGCCCGGTGCAGGACGGCGACGTCCCGGAGGTAGTCGAGGTGCGCCCCGGGGCGCCGGGCCCGGCGCCTGCTGGCGCGGCGCCCGGCGGCGGGCCGCCCGACGGCGGCGTGAGCCGGCTGGCCCTGTCCTGGCACCCGGCCAGGGGCGCCGGGGGCCAGCTCGCCGGCGTCACCATGATCGCTGTCGATGTCAGCGCCCAGCACCATGCCGCCGAGCTGCTCAGGCAGGCGCAGGAGCGCTACCGCGCGCTGGTGCAGGCCGGCAACCAGGTCGTGTGGGTGACGGGTCCCTCCGGCGAGGTCAGCGAGGACTCGCCGGAATGGCGGTGGGTCACCGGCCAGTCGCTCGACGAGTACCTGGAGGGCGGCTGGCTGGCCGCGGTCCACCCGGATGACCGGGAGCGGGTCGAGCGGGGCTGGCGGGATTGCCTGCAGGCCGGGGCGGTGTTCGACGCGAGCTGCCGGATCCGCGCCAAGACGGGCTCGTACCGGCACCATGAGATGCGCGCGGTGCCGATCGAGCGCGACGGCCAGATCGCCGGGTGGCTCGGGGCGAGCACCGACGTCACCGGACAGCGAGAGGCGGACGAGATGCGCGGGCGGCTCACCGCGCAGCTGTCGGCCGCCGTGCTGCGCACCTCGCGCCTGCAGCAGATGACGTCCACGCTCGCCAAGGAGCTGTCAGTGCGCCACGTGCTCCAGGTGATCACGGAGGTCGGCCAGTCGGCGATCGGCGCCGACCGGGCGGCGGTGGGGATCGTGAGCGCGGACCGGCTGAGGCTGCAGGTCATGACCACCGCCCCGGGGGCCGGGGGCGTCATGGAGGAGCTCAGCGGCGAGATCCCGCTCGACTCGCCGGGAGTGCTGACGGCCGCGATCCGGGCGCGCCGCCCGCTGGTCCTGGAGAGCCCGGAGAGCCTGCTGCGGCAGGTCGGCGGGGACGCCGACGCGCTGCTGCGCGGCGGCGACGAACGGGCCTGGGTGGGCCTGCCGCTGATCACCTCGGGCGAGCCACTCGGCGCGCTCCAGTTCTCCTTCGCCAGGCCGCGCCCGGTCACCGACGAGGAGCGGGCGTTCCTTGAGGCGCTCGCCGGGCAGTGCGCGCTCGCCCTCGAGCGAGCGATGCTCTACGAGCGTGAGCACGCGACCGCGGAGACCCTGCAGCGCAGCCTGCTGCCCGACAGCCTGCCCGCCGTTCCCGGGATCGCGCTGACCGCCAGGTACCGCCCGCTCAGCATTGAGGTGGGCGGGGACTGGTACGACGCGTTCCGGCTGCCCGACGGCAAGCTCGCGGTCGCGGCCGGGGACGTGATGGGCAAGGGCCTGGCGGCCGCCGCGGGCATGGGCCGGGTGCGCAACGCCCTGCGGGCGCTCGCCCTGACCGACCCTCGCCCGGCCGCGGTCCTGGCCGGGCTGGACCGCCTGTTCATCGCGACCGAGCGGGACGAGCAGGTGACCACCGTCTGCTACCTGGTGGTGGATCCGGCGACCGGGGAAGGCGAGGCCGGCAACGCCGGCCACCTGCCGCCGCTGCTGCTCGGCGGGGGCCAGCCGCCCCGGCTGGACGAGGCGGAGCCGGGGACGCCGCTCGGCTGGGCGAGCCCGCGCCGGCAGTACCCGTTCGACCTGCCGCCAGGGAGCACCGCCGTGCTCTACTCCGACGGACTGGTGGAAAATCGCAAGCGCGGCCTGGATGCCGGGCTCGCCGAGCTCGTGTCGGTGGCCGCCCAGGCGGCTCCGGAGATCGCCGGCGACCCGGATCTGCTGGTCGACTTCCTGGTCGAGCGGATGCTCGCAGGATACGAGCAAGACGACGACGTGACCGTGCTCGTGGTGCAGGCGCCCGGGCGCCAGGCTGGCGCCGCGGGCGCCGCCCGGCTGCCCGCCCGGGTGCCGCGGGCCAGGCGACCCGGGTCCCCGGCCGGGCACGGGCGCGGCTGAGGCGGCGAGGAAGGTCAGGGCGTGGCAGCTGTGGGTACGCTTTCGCAGCGTATGGATGTCGGCGCCGGTGCGCCGGGGGCACGGCGGCTCGCGGTGGTACGAGCTACCCGTGGACTCCGCCTAAGGTGGGGAGCAGGAGCGGAACAGGTACCGGTCGCCGCCGGGCACCGCAGGGCCGGGCGCTGCCGGGCAGCCGCCCGGCCGAGCGGCGACCTGGCGTAAGGTCCATGACTTACCAGACGATCGCAGGAGAGCACCGGTGTCGCCCGTGAGCCCGGCGGATCCCCGGCGGGCGGGGCGGCGCGGGACTCACGGTCAGCGAGGGAAGGGGTGACCGCGGTGGCAGGCGCTGCAAGCTCCGCGGCGCGGAGGCAGCCGAGGCCGACCGGCCGGGGCGCGCGAGTTCCGCAGCAATCCCGGGCAGAGCCAGCGCAGGCCGCGGGCGGGCCCGCGGACCCTGCCGTCGCGCTGGTGACGGAGGATTCCGCTCCCCAGGCGGGCGAGGTGCCCGCTGGCCCGCGCTCGCGGGCCAGCGGCGCCCGGCGCGGGCGCCAGTCGCCGCGCCGCGCCGCCCGGAGCGCGGGCGCCGCGGCAGATGCCGCGGCGCAGGTGCCTGGCGCGAGCCGGAGCGCGCCCGGGCGCTCCGGCGGGCGGGCGCTCGCCGGGCTGGCCGACGTGGAAGGTGACGTGGATCTGGCGGGCGCTGCGGAGCTGGATGTGGACCCCGACCTCGCGGGCGAGCCGGACCTGGACGCCGACTTGGACGCCGACCCCGAGCTCGCGGTGGTGGCCGGGCTGGACGTCGATGATGACGTCGCCCTGGAGGACCTTGACGTGCTCGACGGTGATGACGTCCTCGCCGACGAGCCGATCGGCGACCTGGACCTGGCCGAGGACGACGAGAACGACGAGCCCGGGGACGCCGACGACGCCGAAGCCGATGGCGAGGTGCGGGCGGGCATCCTCGCGGCCGGCGTTCCCGCTCAGCCCGGGTCGGCGGGCGACGCCGAGGACGAGGCATTCGTCTTCGGCGACGATGACGACGACCTGCCCGCCGCGCAGGTCGCCGTCGCAGGCGCCACCTCCGACCCGGTCAAGGACTACCTCAAGCAGATCGGCAAGGTGCCGCTGCTCAATGCCGAGCAGGAGGTCGAGCTGGCCAAGCGGATAGAGGCAGGCCTGTTCGCCGAGGAGAAGCTGGCCGACAGCGGCACGTCCCTGCCACCCGACGTGCGCGCGGACCTGGAATGGATCGCCGAGGACGGCCGGCGGGCGAAGAATCACCTGCTTGAGGCGAACCTGCGGCTCGTGGTGTCGCTGGCCAAGCGGTACACCGGCCGGGGGATGCTCTTCCTGGACCTGATCCAGGAGGGGAACCTGGGCCTGATCCGGGCGGTGGAGAAGTTCGACTACACCAAGGGCTACAAGTTCTCCACGTACGCCACCTGGTGGATCCGGCAGGCGATCACCCGGGCGATGGC
>JAJPIV010000159.1 GCA_021324595.1 Actinomycetota bacterium
CGCCTGTGCTCGCTGTCAGGCCCTCCTGCGCGCCCTCTGCCGGGTGGACGCTGTCGCGGCATCCTGGCCGGTCCTGCCGGCGGTCATGGAGCCGCACCTCGAAAGAATCGACGCCGCGGTAGACCGCCGCATCCGACGATTGCGCCTGCTCCTGCCGCTCCTGCTCATCGCCCGGCGCACGGCCAGCCTGGCGGCTGCCTCAGCCGTCATCCTGGTCATCGCCCTGCTGGGGTTCGGCGCGATCCTGGCGGGGGGACGGCTCGCTCCCCCGGCGCGCTCACTGACCAGCGTGCCGGCCGCCCTCGGCGTCCTTCTCGGCCCGCTCCGCCCCCTCCCCGATGCAACGCGTCTGACCGCAAGCGCCGGGCTGTATCCGGATGCCCTGCCGCGGGTGGTGCAGGTCACCGTGATGGATTACCGGCAGTCCTCAGCGCGGACCGAAGCGAAGCCGTCCGCCCTCCGGCCAGCCCTGGAGGCCCTGGCGCACGCCCGCTTTATCCGTCACGACCCGGCGCTGGGCGCACGGGTGCGTCCACAGACCTACCTGGTCCAGCTCCGTCTGCGTGATGGGACAGCGATCGCCCTGATCTACCTGCCCGCGGCGAGCGGGCCCAACGTCGAAGATCCATCCCGAGGAGACTGGTGGGAGGCACCGGGACTGGACGCGGCCATGGCGCCGCTCCTGCCCGGGCCGCCGGTCGCCGGCCCGATGCCAGCGGAAGGTGAGGATGCAGTTCTGGCCGATCCCTACGACTGGGCTCCGACAGACGGCCAGGTTGACCGCCGGCCGCGCTTCTCCCCCGACGGCCGACTGCTGGTCTACCTGCCGACCGCCGGCACTGCGGCGACCCGGGTGGTCGTGCGCGACCTGGCAAGCGGCACCGAGCGCGATCTGACCCCGCGGCCCGGCTTCCGCTACACCGCCGCAACCTGGTCACCCGACGGGAGGTCGCTCGCCATCATCCAGGACCAGCCGGGTGCAGGCGGACCGAGCTGGCTCTGGCGCATCGCGCTCGACTCGGGAGAGGCGCGCGTCCTGTATCGGCAGGATCCCTGCACGCCGTCTGCGCGCGGGCCCTCCCTGGCTGTCACCCGCTGGCTTCCCGACGGCTCGGCGATCGAGGTGGGCGGCACCCCCTTTGACTGCCGCGATCAGCCGCTCCGGGCGGTCCGGGTGGACGGCTCCGGCGCAGGGGTGGTTCCGCAGCCAACGCCGGTGGCCCTACCGGCGAGCATCCCGCCCGGAACTGCGCGGGTGCTGGCAGAGGCTGACGGCGCCGTCTTCCTGACTGTGCCGGCGCGCGATGCCGGTACAGCGGCCGGCCTCGCGCTGGTTCGCTACGATCGGACGGCGGGACGTCTGACCACCCTGGGCATCTTTCCCGCCGGCACTCGCCTCGATCCGGCGGCCCTCTCGCCGGGGCGCCGCTGGCTTGCCCTGGTCGCGGCGGGCGATGGGGACGGGTCAGCGCCGCGCCTCTGGGTCGTCCGGAGCGACGGCTCCGGTCTCCGCGCGATCAAGGGAGAGCCGTATCAGCTCATCCCGGGCGGCGGCATCCAGCTCACCGACAGCGGGCAGGGCTACTTCGTCGGCCTGCCGGCAGGCGCCGGCGGTGATGAAGGTGATCTGTATGCGTTTGATGCGGCGGCAGGTGCGGCTCACCGCGTGGCCGCGGGCGGACCGCTCCGCGCCGTGCTCGACCTGACGCCGGACGGACGGCGTCTGCTGATCCTGCGCGGGCCGCTCGTCCATCCCGCCCTGCACCTGATCACCGTGGGACTGCCCGGGCGCGTCCTCGTTCCGACCCGCACCGCGGAGATGAATGCCACGCCCACGCCGCTCCCTCCGGCTGCACCGCTTCCGGCGCTTCCCGCTCCGGCCGAGGCGCTCGCCGCGGCCCCGGGCCCGGGAACGACCGTCTATGCCCTCCTCGCGACGAATGCCCTGTATCGCTCCGATGACGGCGGCCGATCCTGGCGGCGCCTTCCCCTCCCGGCGGCCGAGAACCCGATCGGCGCCGGAGCGGCGACGCCAGGGCCGGTGACCGTCTCGGTCCCGGCCCAGTCCCTGGCCGTCGCGGCGAGTGATCCGCAGCGCATCTTCGCCGTCGCCGAGCACGTCCTCTATGGGAGCACGGACGGCGGCGAGAGCTGGACACCCCTCAACGACGCAGTCTACGCCTGGACGATGGCCGATGCCGCCGGACGCATCCTCTACGTTTGGCACGAGCCGGCCGGCATGGGGACGAGCACCGCCGGCCTCTACCGTTCGGATGACGGCGGACGGACCTGGCACGCGGTCTACACCGGAGCCTTTCCCCCCTTCCTCGACAGCACGCACTGCCCGTGCAGCCACGAGGGCATGAGCGCGCTTGCGGCCAGCCCGACGGACCCGAATATCCTCCTGGCCGGGACCGACTTCGGCGTCTTCCGCTCGACCGACGGCGGGCGGACCTGGGCTGACCTCCAGGCAGGACTGCCGCCCTCGACCCGCCTCCCCTATCGGTGGACGCCGTTCCTGGCGCTCGATGCCAGCGGCACCGCCTACGCCCTCTCCGAGGTGTGGAGCGATCCGACCAGCGGCCGCGCTGACCTCCTGCGGCTGGACGCCGGTCAGTCCTCCTGGAGCGTCGTCGGGCGCGGCGCGCTTGACCGCGTCGAGGATCCCGCCGCGCCGTTCTTCGGCGTCAATGCCTTCGCCGTCGACCGCAGTCGGGCTGGCTGGCTCTACCTCGGTACGAACCGCGGCCTCCTGGTGAGCGAGGACGCGGGCCGCTCCTGGGTTCCGGTGAGCCTCCCAGGCGTCCGGGCGGTCTACCGGGTTGCCGCCGCACCCTCCGGGGAGACAGCGCCGCGCGTCTACCTCTGGACAGATGCCGGCCTCGTCACCTGGACCGGCGGCCGCTGACGCCTGCCCGATCAGGGCTTGCGAACGGCCAGGTAGACCCGGGTGCCGCGCGGCACCCGTTCGCCCGGCCGCGGGATCTGGCTGAGCACCGCGCCGGGGGCGATGGACTCGAAGTACCGACGGTCGGGCACATCGGCGGCGGTCTGGTAGTTGACGTAGGTGGTCATCAGCCCGGACTCGGTGATGATCTGCTGGGCTTCGGCCTCCGGCCGGCCGATCAGGTTGGGAACCACGACCAGATTCGGCTGACCGGGCACAGTGATCGGGGTGGCGTGCGGCGGCGGGAGCGGACGCTCCACGCCCCGGGGCGCGGGCGTCGCCGTGGGCGTTGGGGTGCTCTCATCCACATCCACAGGGGAGCCGGTCGGGGTTGGCGTGGCGAACGTGCGCGGTGCGGGACGCGGCGTCGGCGTGTCGATCAGGGGAGCCCAGAGGCCGAAGCGCCGGATCCCCACCGCGCTCGTCGGGGCCTCCGTGTCGATCGGTACCAGCGGCGCAAGGCCGGCCGCGTCCACCCCGAGCTGGAGGATCAGCTCGCCGGTGACTGTATCAGACGGCTCGACAGTCAGCGCATTCCCCAGGCCCAGGTCGGCCGTGAGGTGGGGAATCAGCGCCGATGCCTTCCCAGCCGTCTCATCGATCAGGCGCGACGTTGGGCGCGGCTCGATTGTGACCGGGTCGCCGGTGCGGTAGCCCAGGGCGATCAGCGCCGCGGCGAGCCGCTCGCCCAGATCGGCCGTGCCGCTTCCATTCTGGATGATGATCCGGGTGTCCGCCATAGCTGTAGCGGCAGGCGGGTCACTCCAGAGAAGGCGGGCGAACGCCCGGATCTGGCGCCAGGAATGGTCCGGCGCATTCGGCACGAGCGCGTACAGGCCGTCGGGGCCGGTCGCTTCCTCGAGGTAGTTGTCGGTGGTGAGGGCGGCCTGGAAGAAGGTCACAGCGTGCCACTGGAAGATCAGCTGGCTCATGGCCGCCGCGGCAGGGATCGGATAGTTCGTATCCATGTGCTGAGCG
>JAJPIV010000009.1 GCA_021324595.1 Actinomycetota bacterium
CGTGCCGACCCAGTCCACCGACCTGCAGTTCACCTGGAAGGCGAGCACGGGCGCGGCCGCCCAGGCCGGCGCCAACGCGTTCGCGCGCGCCTACCTGGCCTACCGGCACACCCTGCTCAGCGAGCAGATCACCGCGCAGCTGGCCAGCGCCAGCGCCCAGCTGAAGGCGCTCAGCAAGCAGGCGCAGGCGGTGTCGGCGCAGATGCTCGGCAAGCCCAGGGGGTCCGCTGCCCGGACCGCGCTGGCCGTCCGGCTGCGCTCGCTCACCACGGCCATCGCCAGCGCCCAGGGCAAGCTGAACACCCTGCCCGCCTACGACACCACGGGCGGGCAGGTGACCCCCGCCGGGCTGCCGCTTAGCCCCGGCGGCCTGGGCAAGAAGGTGCTGCTGGTCGTCGGCGCGGTCCTCGGCCTGGTGATCGGGCTGGTATGGGCGGTGATCCGGGACGCGCTGGACGACCGCCTGTACGACCCCGACCAGTTCAGCCGGTCGCTGGCCGCGGGAACGCTGGCCACGCTGCCTCCGGCGGCCGGCCGCGGGGGCGACGATCCCCGGGACGCCGCCAAGCGGCCGCCTGCGATGATCGCCGAGCCCGGCGGGACTGCCGCTGAGGCGGTCCGGGAGCTGCGCGCGATGGTCGTGGCCACCGCGGTCCGCACCCAGCTCCGCTCCCTGGTCGTGACCTCGGCCGACCCGTCGGTGTCGGCCGGGCGGATCGCCGCCGAGCTCGGCGTTGCCTTCGCCGAGTCCGGCCTGCGCGTGCTGCTGGTCGGCGCCGACCTGCGTGGCTCGGCGCTGGCCCGGATCTTCGACGTGCCCGACGCCGAGGGGCTGACCAATGTGCTCGCCGCGGGCGGTGACCTGCTGGCCTACGCCAGGCAGCCGAGGCGCGCCGCGGGCGCGCCGCTGCCTCCGGCGGTCGCGGACCGGCTGGCCGTGCTGCCCGGCGGAGCCCGGCTGGCCGCCTCGGGCGTCGGCGTCAATCCGGCCGCCATGGCCGCGCTCGTGGAGCGCCAGGCGGCCGCCTTCGACGTCGTGGTGGTGGAGGCCCCGCCGGCCGGCGAGGCGGCCGATGCCCTCGCGCTGGCCGCGGCGTCCGACGGGGTGCTCGTCGTGGCCGCCGAGAAGCACACCACGAGCGGCGCGGTCAGGCACGCGCGCGCTCGCCTCGACCAGGTCGGCGCGCGCGTCATCGGCGGCGTCTACCTGGGCAGCGCCGTTCGCCCCGGCCGGCGGCGGCCGGCACCGCCGCCCGCCGCGGCCGGCCAGCTCCGGCCCCAGCCGGCCGACCCGCCGCGTCACCAGCCGAGCGCTCCGCCCGCGACCAGGCCCATGCCCACCCTCGCGGACGGCAGCCGGGCGGGGGACGGGGCGCGTTCCGAGCGCGCGGCGAAGCATCTGTCGTGACGCTGGTCGCCTACATCGGCGGCACCGGCCGCAGCGGCAGCACGCTGCTGGAGCGCCTGATCGGCGAGGCACCGGGCTACTGGCCGGCCGGCGAGCTGATGTTCATCTGGGAACGCGGGCTGATCCGCGGTGACCGGTGCGGGTGCGGTGCGCGATTCCGCGAGTGCCCGTTCTGGTCCGACGTCGGAGGCGCCGCGTTCGGCGGCTGGGACCGGGTCGACGCGGACCGCGCCGCGCGCCTGCGGCGCGCCACGATCCGCCACCGCAACCTGGCGCGGCTGGCCACCGGCCGCCACGGCGCGCTCGCCGGCCCGCTCGCCGAGTACCGCGACCTCACGGCGCGCCTGTACCGGGCCATCGGCGAGGTGTCCGGCGCCCCGGTCATCGTCGATTCCTCCAAGGACGTGGCCTACGCGGTGCTGCTGCGCTCCCTGGAGGGCCTGGACGTGCGGCTGATCCACCTGGTCCGGCGCAGCCACGGCGTGGTCCACTCCTGGTCCCGGCAGATCCGCCAGCCCGGGATCGGCGACGGCGCCGGGTACATGAGCGTGCACCCGCCATGGTGGTCGGTCGGGCTCTGGCTGGCCGACAACATGCTCTACGACCTGCTTCGCGGACGGGTCCCGCACGCGGCCCGGCTGCGGTACGAGGACCTGGTCGCCGACCCGCCCCGCGAGCTGGAGCGAGTGCTCGGCGACCTCGGGCTGCCCAGCGACGGCGCGGCGAGCGCCTGCTCAGGGGAGGGCGCGGCGCGGCTGCAGGCCAGGCACGCGCTGTCCGGCAACCCGATGCGCTACCAGTCCGGGAGCATCGCGCTGCGGCTCGACGAGACGTGGCGCACGGCCATGACCCGCCGCCGCCGGGCTGCGGTCAGCGCCGCCACCTGGCCGATGCTCTGGCGCTACGGGTACCTGCCCGCGCCGCGGCCGGGGTGGCGGCGGTGACCGGCCCGCGGCTGCCGGCGACCTGGCCGCTGGTCGCGGCGTTCGCCTTCTTCCCCCTCTGGTGGCTGCTCGGCGTCGGCTCGTTCATCTGGCCGGTCATCGCCCTCGGGGCGCTGCTGGCGATGATCTGGCAGCGGTGGAGCCGCTCCCCCCGGTCGGCCGTGGCCTGGCTGCTGTTCTGCGTCTGGGTCCTGCTGTCGATGGTGGAGCTGCGCCACGGCACCCAGGTCCTGACCGCCTTGTACCGGCTGTCCCTGTACGTGGCCTCCGGCGTGCTGTTCCTGTACGTCTACAACCTGCCCAGGTCGGGGCGCTCGGACAGCAGGGCGCTGCGCGTCCTGGTGATCTTCTGGATGATCGTGGTGGCCGGAGGGTACGCGGGGATCCTGCTCGGATCGGCGACATTCACGCCCCCGATCGAGCACTTCCTGCCCGGCTCGATCAGGGGCAAGCCCTTCGTGCAGGAGCTGATCCAGCCGGTCTTCGCCCAGGTGCAGGACTTCCTGGGGTTCCCGGTGCCCAGGCCGGCCGCGCCGTTCGCCTACACGAACCTGTGGGGCGGCATGATCGCCGTGCTCACGCCGGTGGCGTTCGCCTCGGCCCTCATCGAGGGCCCCGGCCCGCGGCGCCGCGTGGTGGTGGGCGTGCTGCTCGCCTCGGTCGTGCCGATGGTCTTCTCACTCGACCGCGGCATGTTCCTGAGCCTGGCAGCCGGCATCGCATACGTGGCAGTGCGGCTGGCCCTGCGCGGCCGGGCGCGCACCCTGGCGGCGATGCTCGGGCTCGGGGTGGTGGCGGCGGCGGTGATCGCCATCACCCCGCTCGGCCACCTGGTGACCGGGAGCTTCAGCAGCACTCACGGCAACAGCAACACCACCCGGGAGTCGCTGTACGTCCAGGCGATCGCCGGGGCCAACCAGTCCCCCCTGTTCGGCCAGGGCGCGCCGCAGACGCCCCCCGTCCCGTTCCACCAGATCGGCGCGATGACCCCGCAGCGCGCGGCCGGGGTGTCCCAGACCCCCCCGGCGATCGGCACCCAGGGCCAGCTGTGGACCGTGCTGTACACCAACGGGTACCCGGCCACGCTGTTCTTCTTCGGCTTCTTCGCCTGGGTGTTCTGGCGCACCCGGCGGGCCCGCGGCACGGCCGGGCTCTGGCTCCACTCGGTCGTGCTGGTGGCGCTCGTGCAGACCCCGGTGTACGGCTGGCTGCCCGCCGAGGTCCAGGCCGTGATGGTCGTGGCCGCGCTCGCCTACCGGCGCTGCTGGCCCCAGCCGGTCCCGGCGGACCAGCCGGAGGCCACCCGCGAGGAGATCCCCGGCGAGCGGGCCTGGCGCCCTGGCGCCCCGGCCGGCGCCGGCGTCGGCGCGGGCCCGGCGATCGCCGGGCTGGGCGCGGCCCTGGCCATGCCCGCGCTCCGCTGGCCGGGGCCCGCCGCCCCCCCGGCCGGCCACGCGCCGGGGCCCGCCGGGCCGCCGCGGGACCGGCCCGCGGCCGGAGTGCCCGGCTGGCCGGGGCGGGATCCGGGCCACCGGGCTGGCGGGCCAGGCACGGCCGCCGCGGAACTGGGCGCCACCAAGCCGATGCCCGCGGTGAGCCCGGATGAGCTGCCGGCCGGGGCGGGCCAGGTCGCCCGGGGCAGCGTGGTCAACTTCACGGCCATGGCCGGCGGGGCGATCCTCGGGTTCGCGCTCACCGTGCTGGTGAGCCGGTGGCTGCAGCCCCGGCTCGCCGGGGTCATGTTCGAGCTGATCGCGCTGTTCACGATCTTGTCCAACACCTTCGTCCTGGGCGCTGACACCGGCCTGACCCGCTGGATCGCGGGCGCCCGGGCGGTCGGCGCGCCCGGCCGGGCGCGCGCCGTCATCCCGGCGGCGCTGGTCCCCGCCCTGGTCGTCGGCACCCTGGCGGCCGCGGCCACCTGGATGTTCGCCCCGGCCCTGGCGGCGGTCTTCCTGCATGACATGGACCCCTCCAGGGCGGTGACCGGCATCCGGCTGATGGCCGCGATGGTGCCGCTCGGCGCCCTGTCGGTGTGCGTCATGGCGGCCGCGCGCGGCTACGGGCGGATGTGGCCCTACCTGGCGATCGAGGGGGCCGGGAAGCCGGTGGTGCGCCTGGGCCTGGTGCTCGCGGCCCTGGTGGCCGGCTGGGGGCTGAGCGGGGCGGTGCTCGCCTGGTCGCTGCCGGTCGCCGCCGGGCTGGTGCTCGGCCTGCTCATCCTCGCCCGCCTGGTGCGGGCGGAGACGCCGCGGCGCGGCCGCCGCGTCGGCCGCGGTCACCCTGGTGACCCCGGCCCCGCGCATCCGGGCGCGCGGGGCCTGGCCCGGGAGTTCTGGGGGTTCGCCGCGCCGCGCGGCCTGGCCGGGGTGTTCCAGTTCGTGGTGCTGTGGCTGGACATCCTGCTCGTCGGCTGGCTGACGTCGAGCTATGCGGCGGGCGTGTACGCGGCGGTGAGCAAGCTGGCGCTGCTGGGCGCGTTCGCCCTCGAGGGCACCCGGCTCGCGATCGGCCCGCAGTTCAGCTCCCTGTTCGCCCGGCGCCAGCTGGCCGACGCCGAGGAGCTGTACCAGAGCGCGACCGGCTGGCTGGTCCTGGCCTCCTGGCCGGCCTACATCGTGTTCGCGCTGTTCCCGGCCGTCGTGCTCGGCGTCTTCGGGCACCGGTACACGGCCGGGGCGGCCGCGCTGGTGGTCCTCAGCCTGGCCATGCTGGTCAACCTGGGCACCGGGAACGTGACCGTGGTGCTGCTGATGGCCGGGAAGAGCTCGTGGAACGTGGCCAACTCGGCCGCCGCCCTGGCGGTGAACATCGGCCTCAACCTGGTGCTGATCCCGCACCTGGGCATCGTCGGGGCGGCGATCGCGTGGGCAGCCAGCATCGTCGTCGACAACGTCGCCGCCCTGTGCGAGGTGTGGTGGCTGCTCTACCTCGACCCGTTCGGCCGCAGCTACCCGGTCGCCGCCCTGGCCGCCGTCGGCTGCTTCGGCGTGGCCGGCGGCCTCGCGCGGCTCGCGCTCGGCCAGACGCTGCCCGCGCTCGCCGTGACGCTCGCGATCGCCGTGCCGTGCTTTGCCATCGTCACCTACCTGGCCAGGTCGAGGCTCCAGCTGACCGGGCTGGTCGCCGCCCTCGGCCCGCGCAGCCGCCCGCGAGCCGCCCAGGGCCAGTCAAGCCGGCAGGCGGCATGACCGGGAAGGCGTGAATGTCGGATCTGAATCGCCGGGCGCGGACGGCGGCCAAGGGGGCGCTGCGCGGCTACGGGATGCTCACGGCCGGGCTGCGGCCCGGCCCGGACTTCGTGATCGTCGGCGCCAAGCGCGGCGGGACCACCTCGCTGTACAACTACGTGCTGGAGCATCCCGCCATCCGGCCGCTGTTCCCGAGCCGCCAGCGGATCAAGGGGATCCACTTCTTCGACACCGGCTTCGAGCGGGGGCAGCGCTGGTACCGCTCGCATTTCCCGGTCCGGCCCGGGCGGCGCGCCGGCCGCGGGCGGCGGCCGGGGGCCTGCCCGCCCGGCGGCCCGCTCGCCGGCGAGGCCAGCCCGTACTACCTGTTCCACCCGCTCGCGGCCGGCCGGCTGGCGGCCGCCCACCCGGACGTGAAGATCATCATGCTGCTGCGCGACCCGGTGGAGCGAGCGTACTCGCACTACAAGGAGCGGGTCCGCAACGGCGGCGAGTGGCTGAGCTTCGCCGAGGCGATCGCCGCCGAGCCGGAACGGCTGCGCGGCGAGGCCGAGCGCATCGTCAGCGAGCCCGGCTACCGCAGCGTGGCGCACGAGGACCACTCGTACCTGGCCCAGGGACGGTACCTGGACATGCTGCCGCGCTGGTTCGGGTTGTTCGGCCGGGAGCAGTTCTTCATCGGCGCGAGCGAGGACTTCTACGCCGATCCGCCGGGCCTGGTCAGCCAGGTCTGGGCATTCCTCGGGCTCCCGCCGGCCGCGCTCGCCAGCCGCAGGCGCTACAACTACCACGAGGCGCCCGACCTGGATCCGGGGCTGCGGAGCCTCCTGCGGGGCCAGTTCGAGGAGCACAACCGCGCGCTTGAGGACCTGCTGGGCCGCCGCCTGCCCTGGCCGTCGGAGACCGGGGCCCGCCCGTGACCTCCGCCGCGCCGGCGCCGTCCGTCGCGGTCGTGGTGCCGACCCGCTCCCGCCCGGAGGAGCTGCGCCGAGCGGTGGCCGCGATCCTGGGCCAGTCGTACCCGGGCGAGGTCGAATGCGTGGTCGTGGCCGATCAGTGCGACCCGGCCGGCGTGGACCTCGCCGGGCTGGGCCCGCCCGGAACGGGGAGCCGGCGGCTGCGGGTGCTCGCCAACGACCGGACCCCCGGCCTGGCGGGCGCGCGCAACACCGGCATGCTGGCGACCAGCAGCGAGCTGATCGCGTTCTGCGACGACGATGACGAATGGCGGCCCGGGAAGCTGGCCGCCCAGGCAGAGCTGCTGGCCCGGCCGGCCTCGGGCTTCGCGGCCACCGGGATCCGCGTGCGGTACGCCGGCCGCGCGGTCGACCGGATCCCGCCGCCCGCCGTCGGACTAGCCGACCTGGTGCGCGACCGGATCACGGCGCTCCACCCGTCCACCTTCTGCCTGCGCCGGGCCGTCCTGGAGCGCATCGGCCTGGTCGACGAGCGGCTGCCGGCGAGCTACGCCGAGGACTACGACTGGCTCCTGCGCGCGGCCCGGCTGGGACCGGTCGTGGCGGTCACCGAGCCCCTCGTCGAGGTGCACTGGCACGCCCAGTCGTACTTCGCCAGCCGGTGGGAGTCGATCGCGCAGGCCCTCGGTTACCTGCTGGACAAGCACCCCGAGCTGCACGGCGACCGGGCCGGCCTGGCGCGGATCCAGGGGCAGATCGCCTTCGCCCAGGCGGCGGGCGCCCGCCGGCCCGCGGCGTTCGCCACGAGCTGGCGGGCGATCAGGAACAACCCGGCCGAGCGCCGCGCCTACCTCGCCCTGGCCGTCGCAGCCGGAGTGCTGCCGGCCGGCGCGGTGGTCCGCGCCGCGAACCGGCGCGGCCGCGGGATCTGACTCATCAGCCAGCTTCATGGGGAGGGACCGTGGCCTGGCACGCGGACCTTGCCGACTACGTCGCGCTGCGGCAGGTCACCTCGCTGGCCCTCGCGCCGGACGGTCAGTGGCTCGCCGCGACCGTCCAGGCGCCCGGGCCCGAGCCAGCGACGTTCACCACGAGCATCTGGCGGATCGATGCGGCGGGCGGCCCGCCTGCCCGGCTCACGCGGTCGGCGGAGGGCGAGTCGGGCCCGGCGTTCCTGCCCGACGGCTCGCTGCTGTTCACCTCCGCCCGGCCCCGTTCCGGCGAGGACCGCCGCGGGCCGCGGGACGACGGGCAGGTGCCCGAGCCCGGGAACGGCGGGGAGCCCGGGGACGGCGGGGAGCCCGGGGACGGCTGGGAGCCCGGGAACGGCTGGGAGCCCGGGGACGTCGGCCTGGCCGGTGACGGCGGGCCGGCGAGCAAGCCGAAGCAGGCGCTCTGGCTCCTCCCGGCCGCGGGCGGCGAGGCGGAACTGGTGGCCGCGCCGCCCGGCGGGGTCGCCGGGGTGGCGACCGCGCGCGGCGCGCTGTCGTACCTGATCTGCGTGCCCACCCTGCCCGGCGTCACCTCGGCGGAGGAGGACCGGCGCCGGCGCAAGGCCCGGGATGACGCCGGGGTCACGGCGATCCTGCACGAGCCGGGCGAGGCGCTGGTGCGGTTCTGGGACCACGACCTCGGCCCCGACTGCCTGCGGCTGCTCGCCGGCTCGCCCGGCGGCGGACCGCCGCGGGACCTCACCCCCGGCGCGGGCCGCGCCCTGGACGAGCAGGCGTTCGCCCTCACCCCCGACGGCACCGCGGCCGTGACCGGCTGGGCGGTGGGCGACGGGCCGGCCGGCCTGCGGAGCGAGGTCGCGGTCATCGGCATCCCCACCGGGGAGCGGCGGACCCTGATGTCGGCCGCCGATGCCGACTTCGAGCGCCCGCTCGTCTCGCCGGACGGGCGGCTCGTGCTCGCGATCCGCTCCGAGCACGACACCTACGACCGCCCGGGCGACGTGACGCTGGTGGTGGCCGGCATCGGCGGCGACGGCGCGCCGCGCGACCTGCTCCCCGGCTTCGACCGGCGCCCGCTGAGCGCGGCCTGGGCCCCGGACTCCCGTTCCGTCTACTTCACCGCCGACGACGAGGGGCGGCGCCCGGTCTTCCGGGCCGGGATCGGCGACGGGGCCGTCGTCAAGATCACCACGGATGACGCCGCCTACGACTGCCTCTGCCCGGCCCCCGACGGCGCCGCGCTGTACGCGCTGCGCTCGGCCATCGGGGAGCCGCCCGCCCCGGTCCGGATACCGCTCGCCGAGCCCGCCGCCGGGCCGGTCCGCCTGGCCAGCCCGGGTGAGCGGCTGGAGATGCCCGGGCGGGTCGAGGAGGTGGCCACGGCGGCAGCCGACGGGACCAGGATCCGCGGCTGGCTGGTCCTGCCCGGCGGCGCCGCCGAGGGCACGCCCGCGCCGCTGCTGCTGTGGGTGCACGGAGGGCCCGTGATGAGCTGGAACGCGTGGTCCTGGCGGTGGAACCCGTGGCTGCTGGCGGCCCACGGCTACGCCGTGCTGCTGCCCGACCCGGCGCTGTCCACCGGATACGGGCAGGCCTTCATCGCCCGCGGCCACGGCCGGTGGGGCGAGGCGCCATACGCCGACCTGATGGCGATCACCGAGGCGGTCGCGGCCCGCCCCGACATCGACGCGGAGCGGGTCGCGATGATGGGCGGCTCGTTCGGGGGGTACATGGCGAACTGGATCGCCGGGCACACCAGCCGGTTCGCCGCGATCGTCAGCCACGCCGGGCTCTGGGCACTCGATCAGATGTTCGGCACGACCGACGCGCCGTATCACTGGAGCCGCGTGTTCGGCGACCCGGTGCGGCGGCCGGAGCGGTACCTGGCCAATTCACCGCACCTGCACGCGGACGCGATCGATACGCCGATGCTGATCATTCACGGCGACAAGGATTACCGGGTGCCGGTCGGCGAGGCGCTCCGCATGCGCTGGGACCTGCTGAGCCGGGGCAAGAACGTGAAATTCCTCTACTTCCCTGACGAGAACCACTGGGTCCTCAAGCCGGGCGGCATCGCCGTCTGGTACGAGACGGTGCTCGCCTTCCTCGCCGAGCACCTGCGCGGCCAGGAATGGCGGCGCCCCGGGCTGCTCTAGGCCGCCCGGGGCGCCGCTCTTGCCCGCGGCGCCGGATCAGGGCACCGGGCCGAACGTGATCGTGAACTCCTGAGAGTCGGGCACGACGCCGCCGGTGAGCAGGTTGAGGCGCTGGACCCGGAGCCTGTTCTCCGGCAGGTAGGTGCCGTCATCGACGCTGAGCACCAGCGGATGGGAGACGTTCGGGTCCGCGGCGTTCACCCACGGCGTGTAGAGGCGGCCGTTGCTCACCACTGAGTGGTGCAGGTCGCCGACCCAGAGCGTGGCCGCCGAGACGCCGCAGGGCCGCAGCGTGACCGGCTCGCCGGCGCGCACCGGGGTGCGGACGCCCACGCACAGGTCGGTCTGGTTGCCGTACGGCGACCAGTCGGACTCGAACACCGGGTAGGTGCTGGGGTAGTTGAGGCAGGCGTAGGAGACCGGCGAGATGATCTGGCCGCAGAAGTCGCCCAGCGTGCCCACCTTGCCTCCGGTGAAGTCCTCGTTCGGGTGGCTGTTGCTGCCGCGCCGCAGGTTGACGGCCTGGCCGGCCCTGCCCCCGGTGCCCCGGTCGCCCGCGATGTAGGCGTTCTGGATCGCGTGCGGGCCGAGCAGCAGGCTCGACAGGTCGAAGCACTGCAGGCCGCACGCGGGGGTGGCGTCGGGGACCGTCCGCTGCGCGGCCCAGGCGGCCGGTGCGAGCGACAGCAGCGCGACGGCGGCGCCGAGCGCCGTGATCGCCTTGCGCATGTTCCCTCCTCGATTCTTCCTTGCTCGTGCGTGGTTCCGGCTCGTCTCGCCGGCTTCGCGCGCCGCCCGGGGCCGCCCGGGAACCCGCCGGATCACGCTCAATCGGCGATCCGGGGCCGCCGGGCACTAAATCACCTCAAATATCGGCAGCCCGCGAATTATCTTTGCGTATGGCAAGACGCCGGGCCACGGGGACTGGTTTACGGAATCACCGGAGAATCTTTGCCCCGGACAATTATGGACCGCAGCGCATAATCAATCCCGGTCTCATCCAATTGCGGATGGCGGGTGCCTGGTTCACCGTCCCGCCCGGAGCGGCCCGGTGCCGGCGGGATCGCGCCACGGCGCCCGGTGCGCGCCGGATGCTCCCGGCCCCGGCTCCGCGCGGGAGCTGGCGCTCGGCCAGGCCTGCCGCCTGGCCGGAAGCGGGGATGTGCCACGCTGGACGGCGTGACCCGGGCCGGCCTCGACAAGCGCCCCGCCGACGTCGCCGCCATGTTCGACGCCGTCGCGGACCGCTACGACCTGCTGAACGACGTGCTCTCGCTCGGCCAGGACCGGCGCTGGCGGTCGGCGGTGGCCAGGCTCGTGGCCGCGTCCCCCGGGGAGGTCGTGCTGGACGTCGCGGCGGGCACCGGGACGTCGTCGAGGGCGTTCACCAGGGCCGGCGCCCGATGCGTGGCGTGCGACTTCTCCCTCGGCATGCTCCGCGCGGGCGCTGCGCGGGCCGGCCCGTCGCCGGCGGTCACGTTCGTCGCCGGCGACGCGCTCGCGCTGCCGTTCGCCGACCGGGCGTTCGACGCGGTCACGATCTCGTTCGGGCTGCGGAACGTCGCAGATCCCGGCGCGGCCCTCGCGGAGATGCTCCGGGTCACCCGGCCGGGCGGGCGGCTGGTCGTCTGCGAGTTCAGCCACCTTCCCCGGCTCGACGGCCCCTATCAGCGGTACCTGGCCGCGGCTCTCCCCGCAGTCGCCAGCCGGGTCTCGCGGAACCCCGGCGCCTACTCCTACCTGGCCGAGTCGATCAGGCACTGGCCGGGGCAGCGCGAGCTCGCCCGCCGCATCGAGGCGGCCGGCTGGGCCGGCGTGCGCTGGCGGAACCTCACGTTCGGCGTGGTCGCCCTGCACGTCGGGCGCCGGCCGCGGGAAGGCTAGACTGGCGGGGATTGTGAAGGCGTTCACAAGATTGGCAGAGCCGTGAGCCAGCGGAACCCCCCGGAAGCCGGCGCCGACGTCATAGTCGTCGGCGCCGGGCCAGGCGGCTCCTCGGCCGCCTACCACCTCGCCAGCGCCGGGCTGGACGTGCTGCTGCTGGAGAAGACCCGCTTCCCTCGGGAGAAGGTCTGCGGCGACGGGCTCACGCCGAGGGCGGTCCGGGCGCTGGCCGCGATGGGCATCCCGCTCGGCGACGGCTGGCCGCGGAACCGGGGGCTGCGCATCATCGGGGGCGGTGGCCGGATCGAGCTCGACTGGCCGGACCTGTCCGCCTGGCCCGGCTTCGGCCTGGTACGGGCGCGCACCGGCTTCGACGAGATCCTGGCCAGGCACGCGGAGCGGGCCGGCGCCCGGCTGCACGAGGACACGGCGGTCACCGGCCCGGTCGTGGACGAGCGCACCGGGCGGGTGACCGGCGTGCGCGCCCGCCAGGGGGAGGGCGAACGGGCCTTCCGCGCCCGCGTGGTCGTCGCCGCCGACGGGAACTCCTCCCGGCTCTCGGTGGCGATGGGCCTGCACAAGCGGCCCGACCGCCCGCTTGGCGTCGCGGTGCGCACCTACTACGCCAGCCCGCGGCATGACGACGACTATCTCGAGGCCTGGCTGGACCTGTGGGACGGGCGGAACCTGCTCCCCGGCTACGGCTGGGTCTTCGGGATGGGCGACGGGACGAGCAACGTCGGGCTCGGCCTGCTCAACACCTCCGAGGCGTTCGGGAACGTGGACTACCGGGCGTTGCTGCGGCGCTGGCTGGCCTCCATGCCC
This sequence comes from Actinomycetota bacterium, assembly GCA_021324595.1. Taxonomy (GTDB): domain Bacteria; phylum Actinomycetota; class Actinomycetes; order Streptosporangiales; family Streptosporangiaceae; genus Chersky-822. The sequence goes on from JAJPIV010000009.1 coordinate 12,279, forward strand.
GCCGAATGGGGGTTCACCGAGGAGCACCGGACCGCGCCGGTCCGCGGCGCCGCGCTGCCGATGGGCTTCAACCGGACCCCGCACTACGCTCGCGGCGTGCTGCTCGTGGGCGACGCGGGCGGGATGGTCAACCCGTTCAACGGCGAGGGCATCGCCTACGCGATGGAGGCCGGCGAGATCGCGGCCCGCACGATCGTGCAGGCCCTCGCCCGGCCGACCGCTGCCGGAGCGGAGCGGGCGCTGCACGGCTACCCGGCCGCGCTCAGGGATGCCTGGGGCGGCTACTACACTCTCGGCCGGACGTTCGTGAAGCTGATCGGCAAGCCGTCGTTCATGAAGTTCGCCACCCAGCATGGGATGAAGCGCCCGGCGGTCATGCGGATGGCCATGAAGCTGCTCGCGAACCTGACCGAGCCGCGGGGCGGCGACGCGGTGGACCGGGTCATCAACGCGCTGTCGAAGATCGCGCCCGCGGCCTGACGCGGGCGCCGAGGGAGGTGACGGAGCCGGTGAGCTACTACGTGCCGGTGATCGTGCTCGGCGTGCTGTCCGCGGCCTTCGCCATCTTCTCGCTGATCATGGGATCGCTGGCCGGCCCGAAGCGGTGGAACCGGGCTAAGCTGGACTCGTACGAGTGTGGCATCGAGCCGACCCGCCAGCCAGCCGGGATCAGGTTCGGCGTGAAGTACTACGTGACCGCCATGCTCTTCATCGTCTTCGACATCGAGATCATCTTCCTTTACCCGTGGGCGGTCGCCTTCGGCCGCCTGGGCCTGTTCGGCCTCGTCGAGATGGTCACGTTCATCGGGACCGTCCTCGTCGCCTACGTCTACGTGTGGCGGCGCGGCGGCCTGGAGTGGGATTAGCCATGGGATTCGAAGAGAAGCTGCCGAGCGGCATCCTGCTCACCACCGTGGAGAAGGTGGCCGGGATCGCCCGCGCCCGCTCGGTCTGGCCGGCCACGTTCGGCCTGGCCTGCTGCGCCATGGAGCTGATGATGACCGGCGGGCCGCGGCACGACCTGGCCAGGTTCGGCATGGAGCGCGCCTCGAACACGCCCCGCCAGGCGGACCTGATGATCGTGGCCGGGAGGGTGAGCCAGAAGATGGCGCCGGTGCTCCGCCAGATCTATGACCAGATGGCCGACCCCAAGTGGGTCATCTCGATGGGGGTCTGCGCGAGCAGCGGCGGGATGTTCAACAACTACGCGATCGTGCAGGGGGTGGACCACGTGGTGCCGGTCGACATCTACCTGCCCGGCTGCCCGCCCCGGCCGGAAATGCTGCTCGACGCCATCGTCAAGCTTCACGACAAGATCGAGAACGCCAAGCTCGGCGTGCACC
>JAJPIV010000073.1 GCA_021324595.1 Actinomycetota bacterium
CCCGCCGTGCCGTCGCCGCCCACGGCGACGATCACCTCGCCGCGCCCGGCCGCCTCGGCGGCCAGGTCCCTGGCGTGGTCCAGGCTGGCCGACTCGACCACCCGGTGCCCGGCTCCGGCGCCCTCCAGCACGGACCTCGCCAGCGGCACGACCGCGCGGCCGCGCCCGCGGCCGGCCGCCGGGTTGACGATCAGGCAGAGCGGGCCGTCCACGCGCGCCTCCTCATTGCCGCCGTGAAGTCGGGCGACCGCCCTGGCGGCGTACCATCGCAGGTATGGCAGGCCAGCCCGATGAAGCCGGAGCCGGCGTGCGCGCGGGCGATCTGAGTGCCAGTGATACCAGCCAGGTCCCTGCCGGTGCCAGCGGGCCCGGGGCCGCAGCGGCCGCGTTCTGGCACGTGCAGACCACCACCGACTCGCGCGCCGAGGCGATGGAGCTCGCCCAGGGCGCGGTGCGGGCCAGGCTCGCCGCGTGCGCGCAGGTCGCCGGGCCGGTGGCGAGCACGTTCTGGTGGGAGGACGCCATCGAGCGGGCCGAGGAGTGGCTGGTGATGCTCAAGCTGCCCGCCCACCGGTACGCCGAGCTCGCCGACTTCCTGCAACAGCGGCACAGCTATGACGAGCCCGAGATCATCGCGACGCCGATCGTGGCCGGGTCGGCCGGGTATCTGGACTGGATCGAGCAGGAGACCCGGCCCCGGTAGCCCGGCGGCCGGGTCGAGGCCGGACCGCGAAGGAGGGGGCGATGGGTGAGGCCGCGGGCGCGGCCGGGGCTGACGCGGGCCTGTTCGGCCCGGGCTCGGTCACCTGGCGGGTGGCCGGCGAGCCGGTCATGTGGGTGGCGGGCCTGCGCGCGATGTACCTGCAGGCGCTGCACCCCAGGGTGATGCGGGCCACCTGGCAGAACACCGCCTTCGCCCGGCCGGGGCAGGCATGGGGTAGGTTCGTCCGGACGGTGGAGTTCGTCCGGACCAGGACCTACGGGACGACGGCCGAGGTCGAGCGGGCCGGCCAGCAGGTGCGCCGGGTCCACGCGGCGCTGGCCGGCCGGGACGCCGACGGGTCGGTGATCCGGCTGGACGAGCCGGAGCTGCTGCTGTGGGTGCACTGCGGGGAGATCTCCTCCTACGTCGACGTGGCGCGGAGGTCCGGGATCGGCCTGTCGGCCGCGGAGCTGGACCGGTTCGTGGACGAGCAGCGGCGCAGCGCCGCGGTCGTCGGCCTCGACCCGGCCCTGGCGCCGGCCAGCGTCGCGGAGCTGGACGCCTACTACGAGCGGATGCGGACGCGGGTGCATGCCTGCCCCGAGGCGCGGCAGGCGCTGCGCAGGTCGTTCGTCCCGGACGTCCCGTGGCCCTACACCGGGCTGAGGCTGGCGATCCCGCCGCTCAACCTGATCGGGTTCGCCACGCTGCCCCGGTGGGCCCGGCGGCTCTACGGCGCGCCCGGCAGCCCGGCGACCGACCTCAGCGCGACGCTGGCGCTGCGCGCGATCCGCCTGGCCACCGCCCGGGTGCCCGGCCGGCTGCTCGGGATGGCGGAGCCCCCGCGGCCCGCCACCGCGGCGGCGTGACCGGCCGGGCACGTGGCCGCGGGCTGGAACCAAGCGGGCACCGTGCGCGTTGTCCCCGCTGCGGGGCGGCCCCCACCGCGCCCCGCGTCGTGACGCCGCTTCGCCGGGCCGGCCTGCCGCCATCTCGCGCCGCGGGCGCGTCGCCGCCGGGAACCGACTGATGGAGAGGGCCGATGCGGATAGCTGGTGAGTCGATCGGGGCGCGCGGCGGCGCCCTGCTCGCGATCGCGAGCGTGGCCGGGATCCTGCTCGGCATGCACGGGTGGTCGATGCGCCACCACGGCCTGCCCGCCGCCGGTCTCACCGGCGGCACCCCGGCGGCGTCCGCCCCGGCCTCGGCCGCCCCCGGCGCGACCCAGGGGCCGCGGCCGCCCGCGACGCGGGCCGCGGGGCCGAAGCTGAGCTCGCAGTCCTACGCGGCCTACGCCTTCCAGGTCTGGCCCGCCGCCAGCTCCGCCGCGAGGGCCGCCGCGACCGGCCTGGTCATCCGGGTGAGCAGGCAGGGCCCGGGGATCTCGGTGCGGGCGGGCGTGGCCGGGCAGCCGCTGCCGGCGGCGACCTATTATCCGGCCGGCGCGAAGGTGTACGTGATCGAGGCCTCGATGGGCGACGACGCGGGCGGGGCCGACTACAACCTCGGCGATGACGGGCTCGTCGTGACCGACGCGCAGGGAAGGATCGTGCAGTGAGCTCCAGCACCCGGCGAGCGCAGGACAGGGCGCCTCGCGCGCAGGACAGGGCGCCTCGCGCGCAGGCAGCCGCCAGGGCCGGCGCCGCCGGCGGCCTCGCCGGCCGGATCCGGGGCGCCGCCGCGGGGTGGGCGCCCACCCTCGGCCGGGTGATGCTCGGCCTCGTCCTGGCGTGGTTCGGCTACCACGAGCTCGTGGCGCCCCAGCTGTGGACCGGCTACGTGCCGCTGGCCGGGACCACGTCCGCCGTGGCCGTGGCCCTGGTGCTGGCCCACGGCTGGGTGCTGCTCGTCCTGGCCGTCGCGATCATCGCGGGCATCGCGCTGCGGCTCGCCGCCGCGGTGGCCGCGCTCCTGCTGGTCGAGATCATCATCTCGCTGACCGTGACCGGCGGGCTGACCGACCTCACGCTCCGCGACGTCGGGGTGCTCGGCCTGGCGCTCGCGCTGACGGGGGAGACCCGCCAGCGCGCCGTCCTGACCGGGTGAGCCCGCCGGCCCGCCGGGCGCTCAGGCGGGCGGCAGGTTCCAGGTGGCGATCACCGGCTGGCCGTGCTCGGTGCCGAGCGTGCAGGTCGTGCCGGTGTCCAGGCGGAAGAGCCGGCCGTCCGCGGGGGGCAGGCCGAGCCAGCGCGCGGTCAGGACCCGCAGCAGGTGCCCGTGGGCGACCAGGGCCACGTCGCCGCCGGCCAGCAGGGGCCGGACGCGGGCGAGCACGGCGTCGGCCCGCTCGCCCACCTGGGCCACGGTCTCACCGGGATGATCAGCGTCGCCCGGGACGACGCCGTCGCGCCACAGGTACCAGCCCGGCCGCGTGGCCCTGATCTGCCGGGCGGTCATGCCCTCGTACCCGCCGTAGTCCCACTCGGCCAGGTCCGGATCGGTCGTGGCGGCCAGCCCCGCGAGCTCGGCGGTCCGGGCGGCGCGGCCTGCCGGGCTGGTGAAGGCGGCGACGATCGGCCGGGCCGCCAGGGTGGCGGCGAGCGCGCGCGCCGCCTTCTCGCCCGCGGCGGTGAGCGGCACGTCGGTGCGGCCGGTGTGCCGGCGGTCCCTGCTCCACTCGGTCTCGCCGTGCCGCACGAGGATCAGCTCACCCATGGGGAAATCCTGTCGCACGCGGCCGCGAGCCGGCCGCGCGGGCCGGCCGGCCGGGGTATCCTCCAGCGTCGGCCGTCCCCGGGGCCGGCGGGAACTTCGGCGCCTCCCCGATCGCTGACGGGGTAACCACCGGACGGAAGGCGGGTCGCTCATGCAGGCTGGCACCCCCCCGGCGGTCGACGGCGAGCAGGCCGCGGCGACGGCCGAGGCGGGATCCCCGCCGGGCGGCGAACGCGCCGCCCCGGCCGCGTCAGGGGGCCGGGGCGGCCGCCCGTACGTCGAGCGCATCGCCTGCTGGAGCGCCAGGCACCGGCTGATCGCGCTGGCGGCCTGGCTGCTCATGGTCGGCGCCGCGGTACTGGTCGGCCACCTGTACGGGACCGCGAGCCTGCCGCAGTACGACCCGGGCCCGTCCGGGGTCGCCGAGCGGATGCTCGCCGCGCTGCACGTGGTCACCCCGCCCCAGGAGAGCGTGCTGATCCAGTCCCGCCTGCCCGGCCCGGAGCGCACCTTCCGGACCGACCCGCAGATGCGCCTGGCCACCAGGGACGTGGTCGCGGCGCTGCGGGCGCTGCCCGGGACGGCCGCCGATGTCCGCTCGCCCTTCGGCAGGAACGGCAAGGACCTGATCGCACCGGGCGGCGGGGGAGTGCTGATCACCTTCCAGGTGGCCGGGCCGCACGACCAGGCGGACTCGACCGTGGTGCGCGCGCTCCGAGCCGTGGCGGGGGTGCAGCGCAGGTACCCGGGCCTGATCGTCGCGGAGGCGGGCGACGCCAGCGTCGACCGGGTGGCCACGGCGCTGCTGGGCCAGGACTTCCACCAGGCGGAGACCACGTCGATCCCGCTGACGCTGATCCTGCTGCTGATCGTGTTCGGCGCGCTGATCGCGGCGAGCATCCCGGTGATCCTGGCGGGCACGGCGGTGGCGACCGCGGTGTCCCTGCTGGCGATCCCGAGCCGGTGGCTTCCGATCGGGCAGGGCACGTCCGAGGTGGTGCTGATCATCGGGATGGCGGTCGGCGTCGACTACACCCTGTTCTACCTGCGCCGCGAGCGGGAGGAACGGGCCGCCGGGGCCAGCTTCCCGGAGGCGCTGCGCGTCGCCGCGGCGACCTCGGGCCGCGCGATCGTCGTCTCCGGCCTGACCGTGATGATCTCGCTGGCCGGCCTGCTGTTCACCGGCATCGACATGTTCACCGGGATCGCGATCGGCACGATGGCCGTTGTCGGGGTCGCGGTCGCCGGCTCGGTCACCGCGCTGCCGGCGCTGCTCAGCCTGCTCGGCCCGTGGGCCGACCGGGGCCGGATCCCGTTCCTGGGCCGGGCGCGCACCCAGGCCAGGCCCTCACGGCTGTGGGCGGCGCTGGTCACCCGCGTGGTGCGGCGCCCGCTGGCGTGGGGCGGCCTCGCGGTCGCCGCGCTCGGGGGGCTGGCGGTGCCCGCGCTCGGCATGCGCACCGGGGCGCCGCCGGTCAACCTGCCCTCGAACCTGCCGGTGGTGCGGACGCTCGCCCAGATCCAGCGCGACTTTCCCGGCGGGCCGGCCCCGGCCGAGGTGGTCGTGACCGGCCCGGGCCTGCGCGGCCCGGCGATGGCCGCGGCGCTCGCCGGGCTGCGCGCGGCCGCGGGGCGCGGCGGGCCCGTCCGGGGCCCGGTCCGCGCGCTGCCCGTGGACGCGGGCCGGGGCATGATCGTCACCGTGCCGCTGGCCGGCGGGGGGACCGGCGCGCGCTCGTTCGCCGCGCTGGGCAAGCTGCGCGGCAGGATCCTGCCCGCCACGCTCGGCCGGGTGCCCGGGCTGACCTACGCCGTCACCGGGGCGACGGCGAACAGCCGCGACTTCAGGGCCGCGCTGCACTCCTCCGCCCCGCTGGTGTTCGGCATCGTGGCCGGGCTCGCGTTCTGCCTGCTGCTGCTGGCGTTCCGCTCGGTCGCGATCCCGCTGGTGTCGGTGGGGCTCAACCTGCTGTCGGTCGGCGCGGCCTACGGGCTGATCACGATCATCTTCCAGCAGGGCCGCCTGCAGGGACTGCTCGGGTATGCGTCCTTCGGCGCGATCATGGACTGGGTGCCGCTGTTCATGTTCGTCTTCCTGTTCGGCCTGAGCATGGACTACCACGTGTTCATCCTCAGCCGGATCTCCGAACGGCGAGTCGCCGGCCAGCGCACGGCCGACGCGATCGTCGGCGGGATCGCCAGCGGCGCGGGCGTGGTCACCAGCGCCGCGGTGATCATGGTCGCGGTGTTCTCGATCTTCGCCTCGCTGTCGACCGTCGACCTCAAGACCATCGGGATCGGGCTCGCCTTCGCGGTGTTCGTCGACGCGACGGTCGTGCGGGGCGTCTGCGTGCCCGCCGCCCTCGCGCTGCTCGGAGAGCGGAGCTGGTACCTGCCGCCCGGCCTGCGCTGGGTGCGCTCGCTGCCGGGCGCCGCGCACGAGGACGGCGCTGGCCGGGACCGGTCGTCAGGCCCCCTGGCGGGGCCGTCGCAGGAGCGATGACGCCCGGGGCGTCAGGCAGCCGCGTGCCTCGAACACCGCCAGCAGGCGCGCGGCCTCATCCCCGGCCTCCGGATGGCCGAGGGCACTCCGCTGGAAGAGCGTGTCCGCCAGCTCCTCGGCCAGGCCGAGCCGGTTCGGCTCGTCCTGGCTGAGGTTCCGCTGGTAGGCGGTGTTGCCGGGCCACCTCCGGGTGGTCCCGGACGCCGGCCAGGGTGGCCAGGCCCGCGCACTCGCGCAGCACGCCGGCGTGGCCCCGGGGGGCGGGCGGGGCGGTGAGCCGCCAGTGCTTCCCCTCATGCGCGAGCGCGCGCTCGGCCGGCGGCCCGCCGCCTCCCCCGCCTCCGCCGGGCGCCGGCGCGCCGGATGACAGAGGGGCACCACGCCGCGGTGAACCGGCGCACGGCCTCCCGGTGCAGGGATTCGCGCTGGTCAAGCGTCAGGGGAGTGTCGGCGACCGGGTTGTCCTGGGCGAAGCCCGGCACCTCGCGCTCCCGGTGAGGACTCAGCCTGCGCGGGCGGCGATCGCCGCGAGGAGCGCGAGCAGCATGGCCAGCGTCGCGAGGATGCCGTGCGCGGCGATCAGGAGAGCCGGCATCCGGCCGCGGGGGGCCGCGGCCGGGCCGGGTGCGGCGCGGCCGGGTCCTCGTCGCCCCGCCGGCCCGCCGGGGAGCGCCTGCGGCGCGGGCCGGCGCGGTGAGCGGTCCGGGCCCGGGATCGCGAGCACGAGCGTGGCCATCCCCAGCCCGGCGGCCGGCAGCAGCGCGCCGGCCGCCGCCCAGGCCAGCGCCTCCAGGCCGGTCGCCAGGTAGCAGGCCCAGGTGACCAGCCCGGCCACGGCCAGCCCGGCGTGGCCGAGGATGACGGCGGGCGGCGGCCCGCCCGGGCGCGCGCCGCCCCGGGTCCCGCGGCGGCGGTGCACGAGCCACCGCCGGAACAACTCGCCGCCGCTGCCGGCCGCCAGCAGCCACGCGGCGAGCGCGGCCCAGGAGGCCGGAACGTGGAGGCCGCCCGGGCCGGCGGCGGGCCCGGCCGGTGCCGCCCGGCGCGCTTGCGCAGCCCGCCGGGCGGCGACGGATGCCGCGCGAGCGGCCGCCGCGATGAGGAACGCCAGCCGCGCCCGGGCCTCGGCGGCCAGGTGCCGCCGCCGCGCCTTGTCGTGCTGACGGGCGGCCCGCGCGGCGACTGCGATCGTGACCGCCTGGCTCAGCCCGGCGGGGCCGAGGCCACGGCACGGGGCGGGCAGCCGCGTGATCGCCGAGTGCCGGCCGAGCGCGCTGATCGCGAAGGCGGCGCATCCGGCGGCCGTCCGCGGCCGTGCCGGCGCCTGGGCGGCGCATCCGGTGAGCAAGGCCAGCGCCAGCGCGGCCAGCGCCGGCAGCCGGAGCGCGGAGGGCACGGCCGGCTAGGGCAGGGTGAGGATCTCGTGCCCGTCGGCGGTGACCAGCACGGTGTGCTCGAACTGCGCGGTCCGCTTGCGGTCCCGGGTCACCGCGGTCCAGCCGTCCGGCCACACGTCGTAGGCGATCGTGCCGAGGGTGAGCATGGGCTCGACCGTGAACGTCATCCCCGGCTCCATGACCAGGTCGGCGTCCGGGTCGTCATAGTGCGGGACGATCAGCCCGGAATGGAACGTCCGGCCGATGCCGTGCCCGGTGAAGTCGCGGACCACTCCGTAGCCGAACCGCCGCGCGTACGACTCGATGACCCGGCCGATCACGTTCAGCCGACGCCCCGGGGCGATCGCCCCGATGCCGCGCATCATGGCCTCCCGGGTCCGCTCCACGAGCAGCCGCGACTCCTCGTCGACGTCCCCGGCCAGGAACGTCGCGTTCGTGTCGCCGTGCACCCCGCCGATGTAGGCGGTGATGTCGATGTTGACGATGTCGCCGTCGGCGATCACGGTGTCGTCCGGTATGCCGTGGCAGATGACCTCGTTGATCGAGGTGCACAGCGACTTGGGGTAGCCCCGGTACCCGAGCGTGCTCGGGTACGCGCCGTGGTCGCACAGGAACTCGTGGCCGATCCGGTCCAGCTCGTCGGTGGTGACCCCCGGCTGGACGTGCGCGCCGACCTCGGCGAGCGCCTGCGCGGCGATCCGCCCGGCCACCCGCATCCGCTCGATCGTCTCGGCGTCCTTGACGTGCGGCTCGCCGGTCCTGGGGTGCTTCCTGCCGACGTACTCCGGCCGGGCGATGTGCGGGGGGACGCGCCGGGGCGGGGAGATCCGCCCGGGCCGCAGGGTGGTCACCATGATCTGAGAGTCTAATGGTCATGGACCTGGGCACCGATACCGAGCAGCGCTGGTGGTTCTGCCTGCGCCACCACACCGTCGAGCCGGAGGCCGGCTGCCCCGGCAAGTGGCGGCTCGGCCCCTACCCCACCAAGGAGGACGCCGCCCGCGCCCTGGAGACGGTGCGCCGGCGCAACGAGGAATGGGACGCGCAGGACGAGCGGTGAGCGCGCGCCCGGCGGTGATGGCCGCGGCCGGGCGGGCACAGTAGAGTCGGAGCACCCGGATTCGCAGCCAACCGGCCCGAAGGGCGCTCTCCGTGACAGCACACTGGTCCGGCCAGGGACTGCCGCCGCTTGCGCAGGCCCGGATGGCCGAGATCAAGGCGAGCGGGACCTGGGGCTCGGCGCTGACCACCGCGGAGTTCGCGGCGATCAGGAGCGTCGGGTTCGAGCCGGTCGGCCAGGTGCTCGGCGCGGCCGTCTACAACCTCGGCTACGCCGGGGGGTACGGCTGCCCGAGCTACTGGTCCTACAGCAGCTACAGCCGGTTCGGGCCGTTCCCGGCCGGGCGCGCCGCGGTGACCGTGCTCTCCAGCTCGGGGTCGAACTCGGCCTACGCGCCCCTGGTGCGGACCCTCTACGCGGCCAGGCGCGCGGCCATCGGGCGCATGGCCGCCGAGTGTTCCGCCCTGGGGGGCCACGGGGTCGTCGGCGTCCGGCTGACCATCGGCCAGTTCCCGGCGGGAGGGCTGGAGTTCAAGGCGATCGGCACGGCGGTCCGCGCCCCGGGGGCGATCCCGCTGCGCCACCCGTTCACCTCGGACCTGTCCGGCCAGGACTTCGCCAAGCTCATCACCGACGGTGCCGTGCCGGTCGGCCTGGCGCTCGGGATCTCGATCGGGACCCGGCACGACGACTGGCTGACCCGGGCGCAGAGCCGCTGGGGCGCCGGGAACGCGGAGGTCAGCGGCTACACCGACCTGGTCAACCGGACCCGGCACGACGCCAGGAACGAGCTCGCCGGGGACGTGTCCCGGATGGGCGGCGAGGGCGTCGTGATCGCCAGCATGGACCTGCGGATCGGCGAGCACGAGTGCCCGGTCCAGGAGGGGGCGAGGGATCACGTGGCCGAGGTGAGCATCATCGGCACGGCGATCACCCACTTCGCGCCGGCGCGGCGGGCCAGCGAGCGGCCGAGCCTGGCGATCCTGTCCCTCGACCCGCGGCGGCGGCAGGCCGCGCGGGTCAGGCTCGGCGGCCCGCGCGAGCCGTGACCACCGACCCGACACCCAGCCAGGGAGCGCCATGACCGAGCGGCAGGAGACCGACTTCGGCGCGATGGGCGTGCCGCGGGACGCGATCGCCCGCCTCGCCGAGCTGCGCCCGGACCAGCCGGGATCGATCTTCACCTCCGACCTGTCGGTCAACGAGTTCCTGCTCGTGCGGGAGGCCGGGTTCCGCCCGCTCGGGCTGGTGCTCGGCAGCTCGATCTACCACGTCGGCATCCAGTTCGGCCGCTGGCGGCAGAACCAGGAGCTCGACGTGCTCTCGCAGGCCATGTACCACGCCCGCGAGCTGGCGATGACCCGGATGGAGGCCGAGGCGCAGGCGCTCGGCGCGGACGGGGTGGTCGGCGTGCGCCTGGACGTGGAGATGAAGGAGTTCGGCGCCGACATCGCCGAGTTCATCGCGGTCGGCACCGCGGTCAAGGCGGAGCCGGACGCCGCGGGCGGCGGCGTGGCGGACTGGCGGAACAACAAGGGCCTTCCGTTCACCTCGGACCTGTCCGGCCAGGACTTCTGGACGCTGATCCGGGCCGGCTACGCGCCGCTCGGCATGGTCATGGGGTCGTGCGTGTACCACATCGCGCACCAGCGCCTCGGCGCGGTGCTCGGGAACATCGGCAGGAACGTGGAGATCGAGCAGTTCACCCAGGCGCTGTACGACGCGCGGGAGCTGGCGATGACCCGGATGCAGGCCGAGGCCGAGGCGCTGCGCGCCGAGGGGATCGTGGGCGTGCAGCTGCGGCAGCACTCCCACACCTGGGGCGGGCACACCACCGAGTTCTTCGCGATCGGCACCGCGGTCCGGCCGCTGCGGGCCGACCACGTGATCGAGCGGCCGACGATGGTGCTCAGCCTGGACGCCTGAGGCCGCCGACCGGGCGAAAGGAGAGCAGGGAGAGCACCAGGAGCACCTGGTGCTAGCTCAGGTTTGCGCAGCTAGTGAACTGCCTACGTTCATCTTGTGCCGCAGATCGACCCGCTGGGCCCTGACTTCGCCTACATCCAGGTCGCCAACGACATCGCGACCAGGATCGAGGTCGGCGAGATCACGCACAAGCTGCCCGCCGAGCGGGCGCTGGCGGAGGAGTACGGCGTGGCCTACCAGACGGTCCGGCACGCGATGGCGGTGCTCCGGGAGCGCGGGCTGATCGTCACCCGGCAGGGCCGGGGCACGTTCGTCAACCCGGACCGGCGCCCGGCCGCCGGAGCCTGACCGGCCTGGAGCCTGCCCCGGATCCGTGGCGGGCGTCACCGGCCGTGGGCGCGCCGGCCCGGGCGGGCGCCGGCCGGCACGGGCCGCGGAGGCCCCGGGTCAGGCGGGCGGCGGGCCGGCGACGACGTTGAGCAGGCGGCTCAGCCGCGCGCGCAGGCCGCTGGCGCGCGGAGCGCCGGCCTCCCCGGCCGCGAGGCTGACCAGGTGCTGCGCAACGCCGAAGGACACGGGCGCCCGGCCCGGCTGGACCGCGAGCACCTCGTGGGCGAGGCCGTCGAGCTCCGGGTCGCCCTGGTCGAGCGCGAAGATCGCCGCCCCGGCCCTGCGGGCGCCGTCCACCCGTTCGAGCAGCGGCGGCGGCGCCGCGTGCTCGCTGACCACGAGCAGCGTCTCCGGTCGCCCGGCGCGCTCAAGGCGGTCGACGCCGACGCTCAGGTGCGGTGGCGCGCCCGGGGGAACGCGCCAGCGCACCAGCGTCGGCTCGAGCCCCGGCAGGCCGGACAGCCGGCTCTCGTCGGCCAGGTGCGCCGTGATGTGCCAGGGCTCCCAGTCCGGGGTGCCGACCACCAGCAGGCCGTCCGCGATCCGGGCACGGCGCCGCAGGGCTCGCGCGAACGAGCGGGTGAGGTCCAGCCAGCCGGTCGGGGCCAGCAGGGCGCGCAGCGCCTCCGCCTGGGCGAGGTCCATGGCAGCACATGCTGCCGCACCCCGGGGCCGGCGCGCACGCGGGCTGGCGAAGTCCGCGGGGGAGGCCTCGCGGACCAGCGGCGGGGCTGTGCGAGGCTACCGCTGGGGACCGCGCCCGCCGGGGTGCGCGGTCGCGGGCGGCGCGCCGGAGGCGAGAGGCAGCAGATGAGTCGAGCGCACATCGGGTACGCGGCCATGCTCGAGCAGTTCGGGCCGGTGGAGGCGACCTCCCACGCGGTCGCGGCCGAGGCAGCCGGGTTCACCGGCGTGATGGCCGCGGACCACTTCCAGCCGTGGGTGCCCGCGCAGGGGCAGGCGCCGTTCGTGTGGAACGTGCTCACCGCGCTGGGCGAGCGCACCACTGGCGACCTGGGCCCGGGGGTGACGTGCCCGTCGTTCAGGTTCCACCCGGCGGTCGTGGCCCAGGCGTCCGCGACGCTGGCGGTCATGTACCCCGGGCGGCACTGGCTGGGCATCGGCTCGGGTGAGGCGCTGAACGAGCACGTGGTCGGCGGCTACTGGCCGGAGGCGGCCGAGCGGCTGGAGCGGATGTGGGAGGCCGTCGAGATCATCGGCAAGCTCTTCACCGGCAAGGACGTCAGGCACCGCGGCACCCACTTCCGGCTGGAGACGTGCCGGCTCTGGACGCTCCCGGCCACCCCCCCGCCGATCTACATCGCGACCGCCGGGCCGCTCACCGCGAAGCGGGCCGGGCGGCTGGCCGACGGGATCATCACGCCGGGCGCCCCGGTCGACAAGCTCGCCCGGCTGCTCGAACGGTTCGACGCGGGCGCGCGGGAGGCCGG
>JAJPIV010000067.1 GCA_021324595.1 Actinomycetota bacterium
GTCGCCGAGGTCGCCGCGGCCGGGCGGCTGCCGGTGGTGCTGTTCACCGCGGGCGGCATCGCGACCCCGGCGGACGCGGCGATGATGATGCAGCTGGGCGCCGACGGGGTGTTCGTCGGATCCGGGATCTTCAAGTCCGCGAACCCGGCCGCCCGGGCCGCCGCGATCGTCAAGGCCGTCACCTTCCACGACGACCCCGACGTGCTGGCCAAGGTCTCCCGCGGCCTGGGCGAGCCGATGCCCGGCATCGCCACCGACGCCCTCCCCGAGCACCAGCGCTACGCCGCCCGCGGCTGGTGAACGCGGCGGCAGCCGGGCCCCCCGCCACTTCGGCCGCCCCGCCCGGCCGGGGTCGGCTGCGCTCCGCCCGGGCCGGGCCGGCTCCGCTCCCCGGGCCGCGGGTCAGCGGCCCAGCACGGCGGACAGGACCTGCCCGGTGTCGGTCAGGTCCGCCAGCACCGCGTCCGCGCCAGCCGCGGCAAGCTGCCCGGCGGTGAAGTGGCCGGTGGCCACCGCCACCGCCCGCGCGCCGGTCGCCTTGGCGGCATGGACGTCCAGGGGCGTGTCGCCGACCAGCACGGTGCCCTCGCCGTCGAACCGGCGGCCGTACGCGGCCGCCGAACGCCGCCTCGCCAGGTGGACGAGCTCGGCCCGGACCTCGTGCTCGTCCCCGTAGGCCCCGACATCCAGGTTCAGCAGCGGCGCCAGGCCCAGCGGGGCGAGCTTCGCCGCTGCCAGCGCCCGGACGTTGCCGGTCAGCACGGACTGCCGCGGGCCCGCGCGGCCGGCCAGGGCGGCGATCGCGGTCAGCGCGGCCGCCGCGCCGGGGAGCGCCCGGCCGGTCGCGGCGACCAGGTCCGCCACTGCCGGGGCGAGCCGGGTGAGGGCCGCCTCGAAGCGGCCGACCTCACCGCGCGGGTCCGGCACCCCGGCGAGCCTCAGCACGTCCATCGAGATCGCGCGGTCGGTCCGCCCGGCCATCGACACCTCGGTCGGCGCGATGGCCAGCGGCCTGCCGTACAGCTCGGCGAACGCCATCTCATACAGGCGCCTGCCCACGCCATCGGCCTCCACCAGCGTGTAGTCGATGTCCCAGAGCACCAGAAGGCCGGCCACGGCCGGAGGGTATCAGCACCCCGGGCCGCCGGCCGGGGCTAGACTCCCGCCATCGGGTTCCCGGGCGCCAGCCCCGGGCGGGACGCCGGCGGGGCGGCGCCGGGCGCCGGGCGCCGGCCGCAGGGCGGGCGCCGGCCGCGGGGCGGGCGGCCGGAGGACGGGCCCGAGGTGGTGGGACACAGGAGCGGAGGCGCCATGCCCGGCCGGATCCGCGACGAGGACGTCCAGCTTGTCAGGAACCGGTCGCCGGTTCACGAGGTCGTGGGGGAGTACCTCCAGCTGCGCAGCGCGGGCGGCGGGTCGCTCAAGGGCCTGTGCCCGTTCCATGACGAGAAGACGCCGTCGTTCAACGTGACGCCGGCCAGGGGCCTGTGGTACTGCTTCTCGTGCCACGAGGGCGGCGACGTCATCGAATTCGTGCGCAAGATCGATAACCTCAGCTTCACCGAGGCGGTCGAGCGGCTCGCCGCCCGGGCGGGCATCGAGCTGCGCTACGAGCAGGGTGGGCTGGTGCCGGGGCAGGAGCAGTCGCGCCGCCGCCGCCTGACCGAGGCTCACCGGGCCGCGGCCGAGTTCTACGCCGAGCAGCTGCGCGCGCCGGGCGGGGCCCCCGCCAGGGAGTTCCTGGCGTCACGGGGGTTCACCCTGGCCGACGCGGAGCGGTTCGGGGTCGGGTACGCGCCCGCGGACTGGGAGGCCACCACGCGGCACCTGCGCGGGCGCGGCTTCACCGAGCAGGAGCTGCTCACCGGGGGCCTCGCCGGCCAGGGCCGGCATGGCCTGGTGGACCGGTTCCGCGGCAGGCTGATCTGGCCGATCCGCGACCTGGGCGGCGACGTGATCGCGTTCGGCGCTCGCCAGCTCGCCGCCGGCGACAGCGGCCCGAAGTACCTGAACACGGCGGAGACGCCGATCTTCAAGAAGAGCTCGGTGCTCTACGGGGCCGACCTCGCCAAGAGGGAGATAGCCAACCGCAGGCAGGTCGTGATCGTCGAGGGCTACACCGACGTGATGGCCTGCCACCTGGCGGGCGTGACCACCGCGGTCGCCACCTGCGGCACCTCGTTCGGCGAGGGGCATGTCGCGATCGTGCGGCGGCTGCTGATGGACGACACCAGGCTGCGCGGCGAGGTGATCTTCACCTTCGACGGGGACGCGGCCGGCCAGCGGGCGGCGCTGCGCGCGTTCGGCATGGAGGACCGGTTCGTCACCCAGACGTTCGTCGCGGTGCAGCCGGACGGCCTGGACCCGTGCGACCTGCGCATCAAGGAAGGCGACGCGGCAGTCAGGGACCTGGTCGCGAGCCGGCTGCCGCTGTATGAGTTCGCGGTCCGCACGGCGATGAGCGAGTTCGACCTCGAGTCGGCCGAGGGCCGGATCGCGGCGCTCGACGCGGCCGCCAGGATCGTCGCCGGGATCAAGGACGTCGCGCTGCGGAAGGTCTACGCCGGCAAGGTGGACCGCTGGCTCGGGCTGATGGACGAGGACCTGGTCCTGTCCCGGATCGGCGAGCACATCGGCGCCCGTGGCGCCGGGGGCCGGGGCGAGCGGCGCGGGCCGGCGGGCCGGGCGGGCAACGGCAGCCAGGCGGACCAGGCCGGAGAGCCGGGCCGGGCCGGGCCCGGCGGGGCGGGCCGCGGGCACGGGCCGGCCGGGCCGGCCCGGCCGGCCGGGTACGACAGCCGCGATCCGGTCGTCAGCCTGGAACGGCAGGCGCTCAAGCTCGCGGTGCAGCGCCCCGCGCTGCTCGGCCCCGCGTTCGACGCCCTCGGCGCCGACGCGTTCACCGTCCCGGCGCACCGCGCCGTGCGCGAGCTGATCGCCGGCTGCGGCGGGGTCGCCGCGGCGGGCGCATCCCGTGACTGGGTGGATGCGCTGCTGGCAGCGGCCCCGACCGGCGCCGCCAGGTCATTCCTCACCCGCCTGGCGGTGGAGCCGGTGGAGGCGCCGGGCGCCGACGGGGAGCCGGACGTCCGGTTCGCCGAGGACGTGCTGGCCCGCGTCGAGGAACTCGCCACGTCCCGGCAGATCGCCGCGCTCAAGGCGCGCCTGCAGCGGATGAACCCGGTGTCCGAGCAGGCCGAGTACAACCGCCTCTTCGGGGACCTGGTGTCGCTGGAGCAGCGCCGGAAGCTGCTGCTTGAGCGGGGCGAGATGGCGTGAACGAAAGTGATACCCATCCTTCCGGCACCGGCAAACTTACCGTAAGGTGACAATTTTCGAGCCCCGCAACGCAGCGTAGCTGTCGCACACTGGTGTCCATGACTCCAGCGCTTGCCTCCCCGGCCGACCAGGTTACCGAGATCCTCACCCGGGCGCGGGAGAACGGCTCCGTCGCGCTGGCCGACCTTCAGCTCGCCATCGAAGGCTCCGACCTGGTCCCCGAGGCCGTGGACGACATCATGCGGCTGCTCGCCGACGACGGCGTGGAGATCGTCGAAGGCGGTGCCGATGACCCGGAGGGCCGCCGCGACGAGCCGACCGCCCGCCGCGGCGGGACGAGCGACCTGGTGCGGATCTACCTGCGCGAGATCGGCAAGGTCCCGCTGCTGACCGCACAGGACGAGGTTGAGCTGGCCAAGGCCATCGAGGCGGGGCTCTTCGCCCAGGAGGTGCTCGACGGCGGCGCGGGCGAGGCGGCAGCGGCGCTCGGAGCCGACCCCGCCGAGCTCCGGATGATCGCCGAGGAGGGCAGGCGGTCGCGGCAGCGCCTGATCGAGGCGAACCTGCGGCTGGTGGTGTCGATCGCCAAGCGGTACATCGGGCGCGGCATGGTCTTCCTGGACCTGATCCAGGAGGGGAACCTGGGCCTGATCCGGGCGGTGGAGAAGTTCGACTACACCAAGGGCTACAAGTTCTCCACGTACGCCACGTGGTGGATCCGGCAGGCAATCACCCGCGCGATCGCCGACCAGGCCCGCACCATCCGCATCCCGGTCCACATGGTCGAGACCATCAACAAGATGGCCAGGATCCAGCGGCAGCTCCACCAGGACCTGGGCCGCGAGCCGACCCCCGCGGAGATCGCCGCCGAGATGGGGATGCCGGTCGAGCGGATCGCCGACATCCAGCGGATCGCCCAGGAGCCCGTCTCGCTCCAGGCCCCGATCGGCGAGGAGGACTCTGACCTCGGGGACTTCATCGAGGACGCGGACGCGGTCGTGCCGATCGAGGCGGCGGCGTTCGTCATGCTCCAGGACCAGCTCGACCGGGTGCTCCAGAGCCTCTCGCCGCGCGAGCAGCGGATCATTCAGCTACGCTTCGGCCTGCTCGACGGTCATCCGAGGACGCTGGAGGAGGTCGGCAGGGATTTCGGGGTGACCCGGGAGCGGATCAGGCAGATCGAGTCGAAGACCCTGGTGAAGCTGCGCCATCCGGGGCGCGCCCAGATGCTGCGCGAGTACCTGGCCGACGGCTGACCGTCACCTGCCGGACGCGGCCCCGGCCGGCCGCCCGTTCTGCGCAGCCGCCGACTCCGGGCGGCGCCCGGCCGCCCCGGCCCTGCCCCTGCGCATGGTGGCGGCCGCCTTCTCCCGCGCCGACCGGGCCGTGGCGCTCGCCTGCGCCTGGAGCGCGCCCGCGGTCTGCTGCATCGCCGGGTTCTCCGCTGCCCGGCGGGCCAGCCGCTTCAGCTGCTCGTACCGCTCCCGCCCGGCCTGCGCGCCGAGCACATAGCCGAGGGCCAGGCCCGCGGCGAACGTGATCCGATGAAGGCGCATGTGTGTCCCTCCGTGAACCAGGGGCGCGCGGCGGCTGTTCCCCCGGCCGCATCCCGAGCGCGCGTCGCTGGCCTCACTGGTCATGCCCGCCGGTGCGGTCGCTAAGCGCCCGGCGGGGCCGGGTGCCGGGCGCGGGCGGGAGCCGCGCCGTGGCGGGCACTGGAGCGCGCGGCGGGCAGGTGCGCTAACCTTGTCCCCGCGGCCCGCCTGGCGTGCCGGACGTCCGGCCGGCGGGCGGGAGCCGCGAGCGGTCCCGCGTAGCTCAATCGGCAGAGCGTCCGGCTGTTAACCGGCAGGTTATAGGTTCGAGTCCTATCGCGGGAGCCATGCGATGCCAGTCGCGGATTCTCAACCGTCGCCCGCCCCGCCCGGTCTTAGATGAGGAGAGCGCGCCGCGCGGCGTCGGCCCCCTGGCCCGGCCGGTCACGGCGCGGAGGCTGCGGCGAGTCGACGGGATGGCGGGCGGTGCCCCTACGCGAGCGGCCAGGCCTACCAGAACCACGCCACCCCGACCTGCCAGACTGGCAGCGTGCCTACTACGGTGCGAACTACCCTCGGCTGCAGCGGGTCAAGGCAGCCGTGAACCCGGCCGACCTCCTCCGGTCCCCGCAGCCGGTCGAGCTGCCCGGCGCCGGCGCCACGTGACCGGCCGCGAGACGGTCTCGCGGCCGGGAGGCGGCCGCCCGGCACGGGAGCCCGGCGCCGGGACCGCGGCAGCCGCCGCGGGCGGCTAGCGGTGGGGGTGCAGCAGGTCGAAGACCACGATGCCGATCACGAAGGCGAGAATCAGCGTGATGAGTCCATTGCGATGCCGGGACTTCCGGTACCCCGGGATCTTCGCCTTGGTGGACTTCACGTCGCCGTGCGAGGCATAGGCCTTGTTCGCGTACCAGCCGAGCACGCCGCCAGCCGCGAGGAAGACCAGCACTAGCCCGTAGGAGGCTGGATTCATCGACATGCCCTCCCGCGCCATCCGCCTGTCCGCAGGTGCATCGCCCGTCCCCCGTTCACGGACGCCCGGGCATGGTGCTCCGGCAGCGGTCCTACGGGCGATCTTCCCCCGCCTGATCCGGCCGGCACCAGCAGAAACGCCGGGCGGGCCGGGCCCGGATGGATCGCGCGAGGGATTGTGACCGGCCGTTTCAACATGATTACGACAACGGGAGAAGAGATATGAGGGAAGACCTCATCGCCGAGACGATCACCATCACCGGCCATGGCGGGGACGAGATCGAGGCCTACCTGGCCCGGCCGCAGGGAACCGGCTCGTTCGGGGGGGTCGTGGTGATCCACCACATGCCCGGGTACGACGCCGCGACCAAGGAGATCACCAGGAAGTTCGCGGCGCACGGCTATGCCGCGCTGATGCCGAACCTGTATTACCGGGAGGCGCCCGGGGCCAGCCCCGACGACGCGGCGGCGGCGGCCCGCGCCCAGGGGGGCGTGCCCGACGAGCGGCTCGTGGGCGACGTCGCCGGCGCGGCCGGTCACCTGCGCTCCCTGCCGGGCAGCAACGGGAAGGTCGGCGTCATCGGCTACTGCTCCGGCGGCCGGCAGTCGTTCCTCGCGGCGTGCAGCCTGCGCCTGGACGCGGCGGTGGACTGCTACGGCGGTGCCGTGCTCAAGGTGCCCGAGACCGCCCCGGCGAGCTTCAAGCCGATCGGCCACCTGGCGGAGCACCTCTCCTGCCCGCTGCTCGGCCTGTTCGGCGCCGACGACCAGTTCCCGGCCCCGCAGGAGACCGCAGAGCTGTCCCAGCTCCTCGACGGCTTCGGCAAGCCGCACGAGTTCCACACGTTCGCCGGGGCCGGGCACGCGTTCTTCGCCGTGGACCGGCCCTCCTACCGCGTCGAGGCGGCGAACGAGGGGTGGGCGAAGATCTGGGCGTTCTTCGGCACGCACCTGGCCGGATGAGGGGAAAGCTGCCGTGTGCACGTACCTGACCGAGAAGATCGAGGCGACCGGCAGCGGGAAGGGACCGGACGGCTGGTTCCCGCTCAGCGAGGTGACCGTCTACTTCGACCACCCGGCCCACGCGCTCGCCGACCACACCCTCAACATCGACTTCCGCAACCCAGGCCGCGGGCCGTCGGCACGGGTGGCGGTCGAGCTGACGCCGAGGACAGCCCGCGCCCTGGTCACGGCGATCGAGTCCGCGCTGGCCGCCGCCCCCGCGGCCCTGACGGAGGCGGCCGGCGCGGGGTAGGGCTGGCCGGCCCCGGGCTGGCCGGCCCGGGCGGCCGCTGCCGCGCATGCGCCCGCCCGCCCGCCGGCGCGGCCGGGGCCGCGCATGCGCCCGCCCGCCCCCCGGCGCGGCCGGGCGGACGGCTCGTTCACCGGACATGTCAGAGGCTGGTGCCATGATCGGTGCCAGCGGAGCAGATGGGCCGGAGGCGCGGATGAGGTTCGCTGTCGGGCGGGATGCGCTGGGCGAGGCGGTGGCCTTCGTGTCGCGGGCGCTGCCGTCGCGGCCCGTGATCCCGCTGCTGTCGGGCCTGATGCTGCGGGCCGGGGCGGATGGGCTGGTGCTCTCGTGCTTCGACTACGAGGTCTCGGCGCGGATGCGGGTGGACGCCGAGGTGGCCGAGCCAGGGGCCGCGCTGGTTCCCGGCCGGCTGCTCGCCGAGATCACCAAGAGCCTGCCGGCCCGGCCCGCCGAGTTCTGCGATCAGGGGGAGATCGTGCGCCTGACCTGCGGTCGCGCCGAGTTCGAGCTGGTCCGCCTGGCCGCAGAGGAGTACCCGGCGCTGCCCGGGTCGCCGCCTCCGGCCGGCACGGTGAACGGCGGGATGCTCGCCGCGGCGATCGGCCAGGTCGCGCCCGCGGCGAGCCGCGACGACACGCTGCCGATGCTCACCGCGGTATGCCTCGACGTCAGCGGCGAGTCCCTCACGCTGGCGGCCACGGACCGGTACCGCCTCGCGGTCCGCGAGCTGCCGTTCGACCCCGCGGAGCCGGGCATGCGGGCCGTCGCCCTGGTGCCGGCCCGGTTCCTGGCCGACTCGGTGCGGATGCTGACGCCCAAGGCCCCGGTGACGGTCGCGTTTTCCGGGGAGCGCGGCGGACGGGCCGGCGCCGATCCCCGGCCCGCCGAGGGGGTGATCTGCCTGGAGTGCGGGGACCGCCGGCTGACCGCGCGTCTGATCGCCGGCGAGTTCATCCGGTACCGCACCAGGTTCCCCGAGGAGTTCGGCTGCCGGGCCGACGTCCCGGCCGGGCCGTTCATCGACGCCGTCCGCCGTGCCGCGCTGGTCGCGGACCGGGCCGGCCCGGTCCGGCTGTCGTTCAGCCCGTCCCGCCTGGTGATCGAGGCCCACGACGAGGGCCGGGCGCGCGCGGCGGAGACGGTGCCGGCCGACTTCGCCGGGGACCAGCCGGTGATCTCCTTCAACTCGCAGTACCTGCTGGACGGGCTGACCGCGGCCGCCGCGCAGGGGGCTGCCGGGGCGCAGGGCGATGCCGGGGCGCGGGGCCTTGCGGGCGGCGGGGCCGGGCGAGATGGCGGCGCCGCGGGCGACGGTGACGGCGGGGCCGGGGGTGACGACGGGGCATCCCCGGACGGCGCCGGGGCCACGGGCCGCGCCGGACCGGCCACCGGGGGCACGGCGGGCGATGAGGAGGCGCCCGGGCCGGGGCTGATCAGGCTCGAGTTCACCAGCCCGGCGAGGCCCGCGCTGGTCACATGGGCCGCCCCGGGTGGTCCAGGGGCCGGCCAGTCCGGGTCCGCCGCAGCCGGCCAGGCCCCGGCGTTCCGCTACCTCGTCGTCCCGCTGCGGCTGCCGTCCCGCGCGTAGGCGCCCGGCGGCCTGCCGCATGCGGGCGGACCGGCCGCTGCGAGGCCGGTCACCTTCGCTCCTGAGGTGCGGCACGCTGGCGAGCCGCGGCCGGAGCCGCCGTCACTTCCCAGCTGACCGGGCGGTCCCGGCCCGCGCTCGCAGCGCGGCCCCGGCCGGCCCCCGCAGCGCGGCCCCGGCCGGCCCCCGCATCGCGGCCCCGGCCGGCTACCAGCGCCTGCCGCGCCGCCGCGGCGGGCGGCCGCCGAGGACCAGGCGCGCCAGCCGGCGGCCGAAGACGACCGCCAGCACGAGAAGCACCAGCGCGGGCCGGGGCAGCAGCCCGAAGCTGAACGGGCGGAACAGCCCTGTGATCACGAAGAGCGCGGGCACCAGCAGCGCGAGGCACGCGAGCGCGCAAACCCGGCGCCGCACGTGGCCGGCGTGACGGCTGCGGGCACCGCGCCCCTCCCGCGCGCGGCCCGCGGCACCGGGTGCCCCGGACCGGGCCGGCCGGAAGGCCGGCCCCGGCGCGCTCCCCTGCGGCGGGGAGCCCTGCGGCAGGTCATGCACGACCGCGGCGAGGTCACGGCCGGTCCTGGCGGCGAACACCTGGTCGATGCGCTGCCGGAACTCGTCGAAGGTGAGGCGGCCGACGGCGAAGTGCTCGCCCAGGCTTGCGGCCGCGGCGTCACGCTCGGCGTCGCCGATCCGCACATCCGATGGACCGATCATCGCGCCCTCCGTGATGACTCGCCAGCGCCGGTACGGGCGGCCCGCGAGAAACGATATATCGCAAAGGTTCCCTCTGCAACCGTGGCGCGATGGCTGGACGAGCGCGGGCCCCGGGCCGGGCGCGGCGCGGCACCAGGTGCTGGTCCCGCGGCCCGGGCCGGCCGGGCCGGATCAGCCGACGGCGCCGGGCTCAGGGTCGCAGGTCGCGCCGGGGCACTCGCCGGCCTCGCCTGCCCGGCTCCTCGCCGAGGCAGCCGCCTCGGCGATCGCGGCGCTGATCTCGTCGAGCTGCGCCACCTGCTGCGGGGTGAGCGCGTCGAAGAGCGCCCGGCGGACCTGCTCCACGTGGCCGGGGGCGGCAGCGGTGATCGCGGTGAGGCCCGCCTCGGTGAGCTCGGCGAACTGGCCGCGCCGGTCGGTCGGGCAGTCCCGCCTGATCACCCATCCGCGCTCTTCGAGCCGGGCGATCGCGTGCGACAGCCGGCTCTTGCTGAACGTCGATACCCTGGCCAGCTCGCTCATCCGGAGCCTGCGGTCGGGTGCCTCCGACAGGTGGGCGAGGATCTCGTAATAGCCGTGCGGGAGTCCCGAGTCCCGCACGAGCTGGCCGTCGATCGCGGAGAACAGCGACCCGCAGGCGCGCAGGAACGACCGCCAGCAGTGCTGCTCGTCGGAGCTCAGCCAGCGCGTCGTCACACGTCCAGCATACGGCAGCTAGTTGAACATTTGACAACCTCCGGCCGCGGGTGATAGTGGTTGAGTATTCAACATCAGTGCCCGCGCCTGGCGGGCCAGCGAGCATCGGAGGCAGCAGCAGATGACCGTGACAGCCACGGCAGCGACGATCCCGGGGTACGTGGCGGGAACGTGGGAGATCGACCCGGTGCACTCGGAGGTGGGGTTCTCCGTGCGGCACATGATGGTCAGTAAGGTGCGCGGCAGGTTCACCAAGTTCTCCGGCGAGATCGTGACGACCGAGGACGTGCTCTCCTCGTCGGTGACCGCTGAGATCGACCTCGCCTCGATCGACACCGGCGCCGAGGCGCGCGACAATCACCTGCGCTCGCCGGACTTCTTCGACGTCGAGAACCACCCGACGATGACCTACCGGTCCACCGGCCTGCGCCAGGAGGGTGACCACTGGGTGCTCGACGGCGAGCTGACCCTCAAGGGCGTCACCCGGCGGGTGCCGCTGACGCTGGAGGTCAACGGGTTCGGGCCGGACGCCTACGGAGGAACGCGGGCCGGGTTCACCGCGTCCGGGGAGATCAACAGGCAGGACTTCGGGGTGACCTGGAACTCCGCGATCGAGGCGGGCGGCGTCGCCGTGGCCGACAAGGTCAGCATCCACCTCGAGATCGAGGCCGTCCTCAAGTCGTGAGCAGCGAGCTCACTGGGTGAGCACCAGCTGGCGCGGGGCCCGCGCTGAGCGCGGGGCCCGCGCCTCGCGCCGCCTCGCCAGCCGCGGGCCGGCGGAGCGGCGCCCGGACCGCCGGGCGCCGGCCGGGCACCGGGCTACGCCTGGTTGGGCTCCGGCAGGTGCGGCAGGTCCTCCCGGTGCTTGCGCAGGTAATCCAGGTAGAACGGCCTGAGGGCCTCGACGACGTCGGGGTCGCCGGCGTCCAGCGCGTCGGCGATCAGCGCGGACAGCTTCATGACGTCGGCCCGGGCATGGTCCGGATGCCCCGCGGCGGCCTCGCCGGCCGGGAGCGCGCGCAGCAGGTCCCACAGGAACGCCAGGTCCAGATGGTGCCTGGCCCGCCGGACGGCGAGGTCGTGCAGCTCGCGGGAGGAAAGATCATCCAGCGTGTCCGTCTCGCTCATGCCAGGCACCCTACCGCCGCCGTCGCCACGCCGCGGTCAGCGGCCCGGCGGGGCTCCTGCCGCGCGCAGCCCGCAGCCGGACTGGCCGTCGCGATCGGACTCGCGACCGCCGGCCCGGTTGCCGCCGTCAGCGCGGCCGGCCCGGCCGGCCCGCGCGCGCCTCGCGCCGCTGGCTTCGATCCTGACCCGGCTCGCGCCGGCATCGCCCGCACGGTGAACGCGCCGCCCGGCGACCAGGAATCGCCGTGGGTGACCGCGCTCGCCGCGAGCAGGCGCTGCCGTGGTATTAGCCGCGCTCAAGCGCAGCGGGCAGCAGCCCGAGCGGCGGGGACCCGAGGGCCAGCAGCGCCGAGTGGAACCGCAGCAGCGAGAAGCCCGCGCCCCACTCCCGCCGCGCCCGCTCGCGCAGGCCCATGATCTCCAGCTTGCCCCAGGTGTAGCGGCCGTAGGTCGGGTCGAACGTGGCCCGGCTCGCCTCGGCCAGCGCGGCGGGGCCGGACAGGTGGGTGTCCGACTCGAACCTCCTGGCGCACTCGGCCACGCTCATCCCGGCGGTGTGCAGCCCGATCGCGCAGGCGAGCCGGGTGACCCGGACCAGCGCCTCCAGCCAGACGCCGACGGCGAACCGGGGGTCGCCGTCGGAGAACCCCTCCTCGACGCACAGCTCCTCCGCGTAGTGCGCCCAGCCCTCGATGAACGCGGACGAGTGCAGCGTCCGGCGGATCTCCGTGGGCGCCCGGCGGATCGCCCGGCCGTGCGAGAAGTGCCCCGGCGCGACCTCGTGCACGGTGATGGCGGGCAGCGTGGTGTCGCTGAACACCTCCAGCCACTCGTTCGCCTCGCTTTCCGGCCAGTCCGGGTCCGGCGGGGTGATGTAGTACATGGACGGCCCGTCGGGCTCGCCGGGCGCCGATGTGGAGATCATCGCCATCGCCCAGCGCCGTGACTCGGGAGCCGGCGCGACGACGCACTCGCCGTCGGTGTAGGGGACCAGGCGGGCCTGCCGGGTGAACTCGATCGCGCGCCCGGTCCACAGCCGGGCGGCCCCGATCACCCCGCCGGCGTCCGGGTGATCGCGGACCAGCTGGCGGGCGACCTCCAGGGCCGGGCGGCCCGGGTCGATCCTCGCGCAGGACTCGGCGAGCCGCTCGGCCAGCCGGTCCCGCTCCGCGTCCGCCCGCTCGGCGAGCCGGCCCAGGTCCAGCTCGATGCCCTCGGCGCTGCTCATCAGGGCCGTGAGCGCGGCGCCGCCCAGGGCCGGGTCCGGGTCGCCTGCCGCTGCCGCCGCGCCGACGTGCTCCGCCAGCCGCGCGTGCGCGGCCCGGGCCGCCGTGGCCGTCCGCGGGTCGGCATCGTCCGGGATCCCGGCGGCCAGGCCCTGAACGGCCCCGGAGAGGGCCGCCGCGACCGGGGCGGGCACCTGGTCGAGGGAGGCGATCGCGGCGTCGACCGCGTCCGGCCACGCCGCGAGGTGCCTCGCCCGTGCCCGGGCGCGTTCGCCGGGCGGCGCGTACTCCCGGTCGTAGCAGGCCAGGTCCAGGTTCGCCAGGTGCGGGTAGGGGCTGCGGCGGTGCATCTGCAGGTCGCCGAGGCCGACGCGGGCGGCCTGCTCGAAGACGCGCAGGTGCGCCTCGTCATGAGCGTCGCCCAGGGCCGGCTCGTCCCGGGCCGCGGCGGCGAGCCTGGCCAGCCCCGCCTGGACGCCATCCGGCGACAGGTCCTGGACCCTGCCGTCGTACTCGTGCCTGCCGCTGTACTCGCGGACCTCGGCGACGGACAGGTCGCAGACGGCGCGCAGCCGCGGGTGCAGGTCGGTCATGTGCCGAACGCTATCGCCGCCGGCGGTCGCCGCCGCGCCGGGGGCGGGCAGGAGCGCGAGGGCGGGAGCGCGAGGGCGGGAGCGCGAGGGCGGGCAACGGCCGCCGGGCTACTGCGCGGTCCCCCGCCGGGCGATGCCGAGCCGGAACGGCTCGATCATCAGGATGTCGTCGCCCGGGACCGCGCGGGCGCAGGTGAGCAGCCGGTGGGCGACGAAGATCTCGCCGCTCTGGCCGGGCAGCAGGACGCGGAGGCCCGCCGCGGTCACCGGCCGGCACAGGGCGGCCGGCAGGTTCGCGACGTCGGCGAGGCGCAGCCAGGCGTGCGCGGTCTGCCCGGCTCCGAGCACCAGCGGGCGGGCGGCCAGGCTGCGGTCCAGCGCGGCGGCGGCGCCCACCCGGTGGCCAGTGCTGCTGGTCGCGCTCACGGCAGGGAACCCGGCGAGCCGGCACCGGGCGCCGGTGACGTTCGTGAAGTCCAGCGGCAGGTACTCCGTGCCGGCGGCGGCTCCGGCCGCGGAGGCATCCAGCCGCACCCGTACCGCCGCGGGCGTGCAGGCCTGCGGCGCGGACTGCGGCGTGCGCGCCCGGCCGCCCGGGCTGGGCGAGGCGGCGGGCGGGGGGATGGGCGACCCCGAGGCCGCCCCGGATCCCTGGCCGCCGGCGGCGCCCGGAGCCGGCCGTGGCGCGCATGCGGCCGCAAGCAGCGTCACCCCGGCCGCGAACCCGGCGGCCAGCGGGGCGCGCCGGCGCCCTGCGGTCCCGCCGCCGTGCCCTGCCTGCCGTCGTGTCCAGTGCATCCCCGTGCCGTTCCGTGAATGGCGCCGAGGGGGGAACGGGCGTTCCCGCGACCGCCGCCCGGCCCTCGTCAGCCACGCGGCGGGCCCGCCCCGGCGCCCCGCGGCCGGCGCGGCCCTCACTTACTGAGGACGCGCGGACGGCACGGAAAGTTGTTCACCTCGCCATTTCCGTGCCCGTTGACCGCCGTTTCACGCGCCCGCGCTGATCGCGGTGATCCGCATCGTCGGCTCGGAGGTGGAGGCGCAGGTCTGGGTGGTGAACCGCAGGTAGGCGGCGGTGAACTGGTCGGGCGGGAAGACCTTGAGCCAGTGCGCGGTGACCGGGTTGCACTTCGAGGCCGGGAAGTTGCCCGCCTCGGCGACGCCCAGCACCGCGTGGGCGGTCTGCCCGGGCGCGAGCGTCACCGCCCGGACGGGCGTCACCGGGTCGCGCTTGGCGTCCGCCCCGATCTGGCTGCCCGCGTCGCTGCCGGCGCTCACCAGCGACACGCCGGGATAGCCCTCGACGAAGCAGGCCGATGAGGACTCGTTGGTGAAGTCGATGTTGGTGTAGATCGTGCCCGCGGCGCCCTGGCTGGTTCCCACGCTGAGCCGCAGGTCCGCCGTGGCGCACTCGGCGGGCCCCGCAGGCGGGGCCGGCGGGCTGGACGTCCCCGGCGCCGGCCGGGAGGACGCGCCAGGACTCGGCGGGACGGTCCGCGTGACCGTCACCGTGGGGTGGCCCGCGCCCCCGCCGGAGGAGCACGCCGCGGCCACGACGGCGAGGCAGGCAAGCAGGGGGATGGCGAGCGCCCGGCCGGCCGGGAAGGCTGAGGAGCCCATGGCATCGTCCTTGATCGGGTCAGCACATCGTATCCCACCGCGGTGCGGCGGCGGCCGGGCGCTCAGGGGGCCGGCCCGGGCACGCCGGGCTGGCCGGCCGGGCCGGAATATCCTTGCTCGCGGGGCGTGCGCGCGATGCCCCGCAGGTCTGCTTCCCGAGGATCGGAGTCGCCGGTGGCGGGCAGCCCGCAGTTCACAACGAGGCCGCAGCTCGCGGGCACGTTCGGGATGGTGGCGTCGACCCACTGGCTCGCCTCGGCGGCCGGCATGGCGGTGCTCGAGGCCGGGGGCAACGCCTTCGACGCCGCCGTGGCCGCCGGGCTCGTGCTGCAGGTCGCCGAGCCGCACATGAACGGGCCGGGCGGCGAGGCGCCGGTGATCGGCTACAGCGCGGCCGAGGGCGCCGCGTTCGTGCTCGACGGCCAGGGCACGGCCCCGGCGGCCGCCACGCCCGCCGCGTTCGCCGACCTCGGCATCGACGACCTGGTGCCCGGCAACGGCCTGCTGGCCGCGACCGTGCCGGCCGCGTTCGGCACCTGGATGCTGCTGCTGGCCCGGTACGGCACCCTGCGGCTGCGGGACGTGATGACCTACGCGATCGGCTACGCCGAGCACGGCTGCCCGATGCTCGCCGCCACCAGCGCGGTGATCGAGTCGGTGGCTCAGACGTTCACCGAGCACTGGCCGACCTCGGCCGAGGTCTACCTGCGCGGCGGGACCCCGGCGCCCGGCAGCCGGTTCGCCAACCCCGCGCTGGCCGCCACCTACGGCCGGGTCCTGGCGGAGGCCGAGGCCGCCTCCGCCGACCGGGACGGCCAGATCGAGGCGGCCAGGCGGATCTGGTACGAGGGCTTCGTCGCGGAGGCGATCGACGCGTTCTGCTCGGGCGCGAAGGTCATGGATGTCACCGGCCGGCCGCACGGGGGGCTGCTCCGCGGGTCGGACCTGGCCGCCTGGCGGGCCAGCGTCGAGGAGCCGGTGACCTTCGGGTTCCGCGGGCTGACCGTGTGCAAGACCGGGCCGTGGGGCCAGGGGCCGGTCTTCTGCCAGCAGCTGGCGCTGCTGGACGGCTACGACCTGGAGGCCATGGGCGCGGGCAGCGCTGAGCTGGTCCACACGGTCACCGAGTGCGCGAAGCTGGCGTTCGCCGACCGGGAGGCCTGGTACGGGGACCCGCGCCACAGCGACGTGCCGGTGGAGGCGCTGCTGTCGCCCGGGTACGCGGCGCAGCGGCGCCGCCTGGTCACCGGCCGCGCCTCGGGCGACCTGGTGCCCGGGCGGCCGGACGGCCGCCAGCCGGCGCTGCCCGCCCATGCCCGGGCCGCGTTCGGCGCGGACGGGGCCGGCGGGCGCGGGGCCGCCGGGCGCGGGGCCGGGCGCGCGGCGGGCCGGGCGGCCCGGGCCGGCGCCGGGACCGGCGACCCGACGCTCGGCGGGATGGCGCTGGGCCCCGGCGACACCTGCCACCTGGACGTGGCCGACCGGTTCGGGAACCTGGTCTCGGCGACCCCGAGCGGGGGCTGGCTGCAGAGCTCGCCGGTCGTGCCCGGCCTGGGGTTCTGCCTGGGCA
>JAJPIV010000079.1 GCA_021324595.1 Actinomycetota bacterium
GACATCCAGGTCGAGATGCAGCGCAGCTACATCGACTACGCGATGTCGGTCATCGTCGGCCGCGCGCTGCCGGACGTGCGGGACGGCCTCAAGCCGGTGCACGTGCGCATCCTGTACGCGATGTACGACGGCGGCTACCGGCCCGACCGCGGCTACTCCAAGTGCTCGCGCGTCGTCGGCGACGTGATGGGCCAGTACCACCCGCACGGCGACGCCGCCATCTACGACGCCCTCGTCCGGCTCGCCCAGCCATGGGCAATGCGGCTCCCGCTCGTCGACGGGCAGGGCAACTTCGGCTCGCCCGGGAACGACCCGCCCGCCGCGATGCGGTACACCGAGTGCCGCCTGGCGCCGCTGGCGATGGAGATGCTGCGGGACATCGACAAGGAGACCGTCGACTTCCGCCCGAACTACGACGGCCGCTCGGCCGAGCCGGTGGTGCTGCCGTCGCGCTTCCCCAACCTGCTGGTCAACGGCTCGGAGGGGATCGCGGTCGGCATGGCCACCAAGATCCCGCCGCACAACCTGCGCGAGGTCGCCGAGGGCGTCCGGTGGTACCTGGAGCACTTCGACGCCGGCGACGAGGAGCTGCTCGGCGCCCTGACGGCGCGGATCAAGGGGCCCGACTTCCCGACCCGGGGGCTGATCGTGGGCCGCCGCGGCATCGCCGAGGCGTACCGCACCGGGCGCGGGTCGATCACCATGCGGGCCGTCGTCGAGGTCGAGCAGGACCGGCGCGGCCGGGCCTGCCTGGTCGTGACCGAGCTGCCGTTCCAGGTGAACCCCGAGAACCTCGCCGTCCGGATCGACGAGCTGAGCAAGGACGGCCGCATCGCCGGCATCGCCGAGGTCCGCGACGAGAGCAGCGGCCGGACCGGCCAGCGCCTGATCATCGTGCTCAAGCGGGACGCGGTCGCCAAGGTCGTGCTGAACAACCTGTACAAGCACACCCAGCTCCAGGAGACGTTCGGCGCGAACATGCTCGCGCTCGTCGATGGCGTGCCGCGGACGCTGCGCCTGGACCAGATGGTCAGGCACTGGGTCGCCCACCAGATCGACGTGATCGTGCGGCGCACCCGCTTCCTGCTCCGCAAGGCGCAGGAGCGCGCGCACATCCTGAGCGCGCTGCTGCGGGCGATCGACCGGATCGACGCGGTGATCGCGCTGATCCGCGCCAGCGACTCGGCCGCCGCCGCCCAGCAGGGCCTGATGGACCTGCTGGAGATCGACGAGATCCAGGCCCGGGCGATCCTCGACATGCAGCTACGCCGGCTCGCGGCGCTGGAGCGCCAGCAGCTCATCGACGAGTACACCGAGCTGATGGCGCAGATCGCGGAGTACGAGGCCATCCTCGGCTCGCCGGAGCGGCAGCGGCAGATCATCGGCTCTGAGCTCGATGAGATCGCCCAACGGTACGGGGACGACCGGCGCACCCAGATCATCCCGTGGGACGGGGAGGTCTCCGAGGAGGACCTGATCGCCCAGGAGGACGTGGTCGTCACGATCACCCGGGGCGGGTACGCGAAGCGGACGAGGACCGACCAGTACCGGGCGCAGCGCCGCGGCGGGAAGGGCGTGCGCGGTGCCCAGCTGCGGACCGATGACATCGTCGAGCATTTCTTCGTGACCTCGACCCACCACTGGATCCTGTTCTTCACGAACAAGGGCCGGGTCTACCGGGCCAAGGCCTATGAGCTTCCCGAGGCCGCTCGGGACGCCCGGGGCCAGCACGTGGCGAACCTGCTGGCGTTCCAGCCGGAGGAGCGGATCGCCGAGGTGCTGGCGATCCCCGACTACCAGGTCGCGCCGTACCTGGTGCTGGCGACGGCCTCGGGGCTGGTCAAGAAATCCCGGCTGAGCGAGTTTGATTCGCCGCGGTCCGGTGGGATCATCGCGATCCACCTCCGCGAGGACGACGAGGTGATCGGTGCCCGGCTGGTCTCGCCCGAGCAGGACCTGCTGCTGATCAGCAGGCATGCCCAGGCGATCAGGTTCCGGGCGAGCGACGAGGCGCTGCGCCCCATGGGCCGGGCGACCAGCGGGGTGATCGGCATGCGGTTCGCCGACGGGGACAGGCTGCTCGGCATGTACGTGGTCGACCCCGGGGCCGACGTCGATGTGCTCGTCGCCACCGAGGGCGGATATGCCAAGCGGACCCCGGCCAGCGAGTACCCGGTCCAGGGCAGGGGCGGGCTCGGCGTGCGGACCGCGCGGATCGTGGAGACCCGCGGGGAGCTGATCGGCGCGCTCATGGTCGGCCCGGACGACGAGATCTTCGCGATCACATCGGCCGGCGGGGTGATCCGCACGCCGGCCAGCGAGGTCAGGAGGTCAGGCCGGCAGACGATGGGCGTGCGCCTGGTGGACCTCGCGGCCGGCCAGACCCTCGTCGCGCTCGCGCGCAACGCCGAGGAGCCCGACGAGCCCGAGGCGGCCGGGCAGCCCGGGGAGCCCGAGGCGACCGGGCCGGCCCAGCCGGGCTGACCGGCCGCGAGTCAGGCAGGGACGTGGTCGCGCAGCCCGACGGCGCCGCGCGCCACCGCGCAGGAGGCGCAGCAGAAGATCTCGTCGCCGGACTCCACCCCATGCCCGATCACGCGGCACCCGCAGTTCACGCACGTCGGCGCGAGGCGGTGGATCGCGCACTCGAAGCTGTCGAAGACGTGCGCGATCCCGTTCATCTGAATCTGGAAGGCCCTGGCGTAGTCGTTTCCGCAGACTTCACAGGTGGCCATCTCTCCCCCTGGCTCGCAGTTCCCCTGGCTTGCAGTTCCCCGCAGGATCAGATGCCCCGTCCCGGCGCCGGATACTCGCCCGCCATCCTGCCTGCCACGTTCGCCTTCATGCCGGGCGATCCGCTCGCCCCCGGGACCGGCCAGCCCGAACCGGCCCGGTCCTGCCGGCAACTGTCAGCCCACCCGCTTCGTCTACCCAGGTGTCACCATCGTGACGATCCGGCTATCTGAGCCGCAGCATGTGCCGGCGCCGGATAGTGTCAAGTGGCACAGCGTTCCCCCTGGAGGACGGTCGGCGTGGACAATCCGACGAAGCCAGTCGCCGAGCTGGCCGACGAGGCAGGCGAGGCCGCTCCCGGCGTGGCGCCTACCCGGGCAAGCGGATCGCCGCCCGGCACGCCAAAGTCCGACAGCAGGCCCCATGGCGACGGCGAGCGAGCCGCCGCCGCGGCGACGGCATCGCCAGGCAAGGACGGCAAGGCCCTGGCCAAGCCCACGGGCGCGGCGGAGCCTGGCGGCGCGGCGAAGCGCCGTGGCCCGGCGGGAGCTGATGACCCCGCCAAGCCCGCGAGCGCGGTGAGGCTCAGCGACCCGGCGAAGCCCGCCGCCCCTGCCAAGGCTGATGAAGGGCCGCCGCCGGCGAAGCCGGGTTCTGCGGGAATGGCCGGTTCCGGTGGCGTCCGCACCGGGCCTGAGCCCGCCGCTAAGCCTGAGCCCGCCGCTAAGCCTGAGCCCGCCGTCAAGCCCGAGGCCGCCGTCAAGCCTGAGCCCGCCGCTAAGCCCGAGGCCGCCGTCAAGCCTGAGCCCGCCGCTAAGCCCGAGGCCGCCGTCAAGCCAGCGTCCACGTCGGCGGCTCCGCCGCAGGCGGAGCCGCCGACGGAGGACAGTTCCTGGTTCGCGAGGCCGGGCAAGCCGGCCGGGACGAGTCCCGGTGCCGGTCCCGAGGCGACCGCGAAGGCCGAGCCGGGCGCTTCGGCGCCGGCGAGAGGGGCGGCCGCCCAAGCGGGACCAAGGGAGGATCCCCGGGCTGGCGCGCGGGCCACAGCTGTCGGCTCGCCCGGCACGCCCGCCGCTCCGGCTGCTCCGCCCGGCACGCCCGCCGCCCGGCCGTCCGCGTCAGAGGTGACCAGGCCGAACGCCCTGGCCGAGCCACGTGAAGCCCCGCCAGCCGGCTCGCCCCCGGTACCGCCGCAGGCGGCGAGCCCGCCACGCGATCCGTCCCCGGCGTCGCCCGGGGAGTCGGTGCGGCCCGTCAGGCTTCCCTCGCCCGGGGAGGCGGCGCCGGCCGGCCCCGCGTCTGGCCCGGCTGGGCACGGAGGATCGGTGCCTCCCGGAGGGCCCAGGGTGCCTCCTGGGTCGGTGGGCACCTCGGCGCCCCTCGCCGCCCCCGGTTCCGCGCACGGAGCCAGCGCCGGTTCCGCCGGCATCGCCCGTCCGGCCGACGGCCCGGCGCCGGGCCCGGCTGCCTTCGACTTCGCCGCGTTCGGATCCAGGCCCAGCGCCGGGCCAGCTGGGCAGGCCGACGCCGCTGGCGCCCCAAGGCCGACGTCCGCGCAGGTCACGGACCTGCCATCGGTACCGAAACCCTCCGCCGGAGGCCCGGTGCCGGTACGATCGGATGACCTGAGGTCGAAGATCACGGCGACGTTCGCCACCGCGGGCAGGAAGCGGTCGCGGTCGGCATCGGCCCAGGGGCAAGGGGGGACCATCAGCGCCAGCCGGGCAGTGCCCGTCAGGAACCAGCCGGGCGCCCAGAGCGGCGCGGTGCCGCGGCGCGCGCCCGGCGGGCTGCAGCGCGAGAGCGCCGCCGCGCGCGACGCGCAGCTCGTCATCGCTCGGATCGAGCCGTGGTCGGTGATGAAGTTCAGCTTCGTCCTGTCCCTGGTCGCCTGGGTGGTGCTGTTCGTCTTCGTGGCCGTCATCTACTTCGCGCTGTCCGCGCTCGGAGTGTTCCACGCGATCGAGCAGACCATCGGCATCGTCACCTCGACCAAGGGGCACCCCGGCAGCAACGCGGCGAACTGGTTCTCCGCCTCGACGGTACTCGGGTACACGCTCGCTGCCGGGGTGGTCGACATCTTCCTGATCACGGCGGTCGCCACGGTCGGAGCGGTGATCTACAACGCCGTCACCCGCCTGGCCGGCGGCATCGAGGTCACGCTGAGGGAGACCGACTTACCGGGCAGCCGGCTTCGCTCCGGCGGGCGGAGTGCGGTACTCTAGCTCGGCGCGCCCGGTGCCCAGCCGGACGCCTCCCCGGTCAGTGGCATATCCGATGTCGTGCCGGAGCAGTCGGCGTGCCCGCCCGGATGGTGGCGGCTTCGACGCGGGCGAGCCCGGCGCACCGGGGCCTGTAGCTCAGGCGGTTAGAGCGCTTCCCTGATAAGGAAGAGGTCCGAGGTTCAAGTCCTCGCAGGCCCACCAGTGTTTCCGTGGGTCAGCTATCCGCAGGCGGCTCATGCGCTCTCTGGCGTCGTTCCGTGTGTCCGGTTCTGGGAGCGAAATGGGAGCGGATCTTGCCCCGGACGGGCGGGGAGCAGGGTGTCGAGGACGGGCACCGTTGACCGGGGGCGATGCGGGTGGCCGTGGCGTGAATCCCTCTCCCGGGCGGGCGGCAGGACCCGGCCGGGGAACAGCCGGGCGGCGCCTGGTCCGGTTGCACGCGCGGCCTGGCCGGGAGAGATGACGCGGCCAGCAGGGCGCCTGCGGCGGCGACCGCCGAGGCCACGATGCATCCGCCTGCGAAGCCGTGCAGGAATGCGAGGATTCCCGCGTGGTCGAGCAAGTCGGCGAGGCCGGCGTGCCCGGCCTTGCCGAGGGCACGGGCCGCGGTGACGGCGCCGCCGACAGATCCGTGCGCGGCCGCCGCTGCGGGGCCGGGGAGGCCGCCGGGGAGCGTGGCCGCAAGTCGGCTCGAATAGAGCGAGGCGGCGACGCTGCCGACCACCGCGACGCCGAGGGTGCCACCGAACAGCCTGGTCGCGTCGTTGACGGCTGAGCCGATCCCGGCCTTGTTCGCGGGCACGGCGCCCATGATGGCCTCGGTCGCCGGTGCCTGGGTCAGGCCCATCGCGGCGCCGAGCAGCGCGCCTTTCACCGCTATCACGGCGTAGGGCGTGGCCTGCGATGAGGTGGAGATCCAGGCCAGTGCAGCGCAATACAGGGTGAGGCCGCCCGCGACCACGACCTTGTTGCCGACTCGGACCACGAGCCGGGTGCCGACCACGGCCGCGGCGGCCACGGCGGCGGCGACGGGGAGCAGCCGGACGCCGGTCGACAGGGGAGCGTAGCCCCTGACGGCCTGGAAGTACTGGGTCATCAGGAAGATGAAGCCCTGCAGCGCGAAGAACGCGATCGCGACCGAGGCACTGGCCGCCGCGAACCGGGGGTTGCGGAACAGGCTCACTTCCAGCATGGGCTGGGCGGTCCTGATCTCCACGGCCGCGAAGGCGGCCAGGACGGCGCCGCCGCCAGCCAGCGTGCCGATGGTCCGCGCCGACGTCCAGCCCCAGCCGGGCGCCTCGATGACCCCGAGCACCAGTAGGCCCATGCCGGACGCTGACAGCACCAGGCCCCGCCAGTCCACCGGCGGAGTGCTGGGGTCGCGCGAGGTGGGAACCGTCGCCGCCACCGCGGCAGCCACCACGCCAGCGACGGGGGCCAGGAACAGGAAGGCACTGCCCCACCAGAAGTGCTCAAGCAGCCAGCCGCCGATGATCGGACCGGATGCGATGCCCGCACCGGTGGTGGCGCCCCACAGGCCGATCGCCCGCGCCCGCTCGCGGCGCCCGGTAAACACGCTTGTCAGCAACGACAAAGTGGACGGGAACATCATCGCCGCACCGGCGCCCATCGCCGCGCGCGCTGCGATCAACTTGGCCGTGGACGTGGCGAACGAGCCTGCCAGGCTCGCCAGCCCGAAGACTGCCAAGCCCGTCAGCAGCATGCCCTTGCGGCCGAGCCGGTCTGACAGGCCTCCGGCGGCCAGCACGAGTGCGGCGAACGACAGGTTGTATGCGTCTACCACCCACTGCAAGCCAGCAGTGGTGGCACCGGTCTCGCGCACCAGGCTCGGCAGCGCGACGTTCACGATCGTCGTGTCAAGGCTGATGATGAATGCCGCCAGGCACAGCCCCGCGAGGATGAGCCCGCCATGCCGGTCCGGCGGACGGCCGGCTCTGCTCCTGCTCATCGCAGCCTGCCCCAATGAGTTCAAGTATTGAACTTACAGGTGGCGACGGTAGCCTGAGCGAGTTCAATAAGTCAACCCTCAGCGCGGGAGGAGCGCGGGGAGAGCGCGGGAAGGCAGGACGGAGTCATGCGGCAGACGAGCTTCGCGGCGATGCAGTGCTCAATGGCGCGCAGCCTGGAGCTGATCGGCGACTGGTGGACGCCGCTGATCATCCGCGACCTGCACCTGGGGATCGATCGCTTCGATGACCTGGCCGAGGACCTGGGCATCTCCAGGAACCTGCTCACCGCCCGGCTGAACCACCTGACCGAGCACGGCATCGTGGCGCGCCGCGCCTACAGCGA
>JAJPIV010000016.1 GCA_021324595.1 Actinomycetota bacterium
CCGGCCACCGCCGCCGCCCGGATCACCCGCGTCCTGCGCGCCCGCGCCGAGCCCGCCCACGGCTGACCAGCCCGCCCACGGCTGGCCGGGCCGGCGGCGGCCGCCCCTGGGCCTCTCGCGGGCGGAGCACAGCAGCCAGCGGCGGGAGCCGCTCTCCGGAGTCGGTGCCCTGGGCCAGCCGACGGCCGCGATCCCGGTCTCCCCCGCGCCGCGTCAGCCGCGTCAGCTACCGGTGCGCCTCCCGCCCCCGCGCCTCGCCACGTCCGTGCCCGGCACCCGTGCGCCGTCCTCCGCCCGGGCAGCCGTATCGGGCGTATCGGGCCGGGCCGATTCCGCCCGGGCCGCCGCCTCCGCCTCCTCCCGCGCGGCCATCGCGACCTTGCGCAGGTGCTTGGCCATGGACCGGAACACGAAGACTAGCACCACGCCCATGCCGAAGATCACGAGGAAAGCGGTCGTCCCCGGCTGAACGAGCAGGCCGGACGACGCGGCGAGCACGGTCACATCCGTACCTTCTCTCGGATCCCGGCGAACAGGTCGTCCTCTGGCAGGTCGGCATCCACCAGCGACCTAGCCAGATGATAGTCCTCGGTCGGCCATGCCTCCTGCTGCACGTCGAGGGGGCACGCGAACCACGACCCGTGCGGGTCAACCTGGGTGGCGTGGGCGAGCAGGGCCCGGTCGCGGATCGCGAAGTGCTCGGCGCACCGCACCCTCGTCGTGATCTCCAGGGCGAGGCGCCGAGGATCAGCGGCGTCGGCCAGGCGCTCGGCGTAGGGCGACTCCAGCCCGCGCGCGAGCATCGCGTCGTGCAGTGCCTGGAACCTGGCGCGGTGAAAGGACACGAAGTAGTACAGCTTGAGCGGCTGCCAGGGCTCTCCGCATCCGGCGTATCGATCCGGGTCGGCTGCCGCCTCGAACGCCTCCACGCTGACCCGGTGAGTCATGACGTGGTCAGGGTGGGGGTAGCCGCCGTTCGGGTCGTAGGTGAGCATCACGTGCGGCCGGAACTGGCGCACGGCCCGGACAAGCGGACGGGCCGCCACGCCGAGCGGCTGGAGCGCGAAGCAGCCCTCCGGCAGGGGGGGCGGCGGGTCGCCCTCGGGGAGCCCGGAGTCCACGAAGCCGAGGAACTGCTGGCGCACGCCGAGGATGTCGCGGGCGGCTGCCATCTCGGCTCGCCGGATCGCCGGCAGATCGGCCCGGACCTCGGGCCGGTCCATGGCCTTATTCAGGATGTCGCCGCGCTCGCCGCCGGTGAGCGTGCACACCATGACCTCCACGCCCTCGCTGACGTAGCGCGCCATCGTGGCGGCACCCTTGCTCGACTCGTCGTCCGGGTGCGCGTGCACGGCCATCAGGCGCAGCCCGGCGCCCGCCGGTCGCCCGCCCGGCCCGCCCCCGCGGATGACCCCGCTTGCTGACATGGCACGATCCCCCTTGCCGCGGTCAAGACGACCCATCGCCTCCCGGCCGCACGGTGAACGGCCCGCGCGATCAGGCAGGCGCCGGCTGACTCAACAAGCCGGGCGGGGCCGGACATTCCGGGGCGCAACGCCAGCCGGCTGGCCCGGCCCGCACCGGCACGCTAGCGTCTCCACGCCCGCGGCGCTCGCCGCCTCGCGGAACCCCACGCCCGATGGCCCTGGTGCCGGCCAGATGCGACGACGACGGCTTCCCCCGCCGGCAGGCGCCTCCCCGGGCCGCTGGCACCGCGGCCGGGGAGCCGGCGCCGCCGAGCCCGGAAGGAGCCTCGCTGATGTGCCCGACATGGACCCGCTGGCTGGTCGGGACCTCGCTCACATGCTTGAAAATTCTCCGTCAACTGCAGCTAGTTGAAAGACCTTGACTCGACAAAGTAACCTCGACAGATTACCCCCACACGCGGGCCGCGTGCGGCCCGGCGGAGTAAGGCTCCGCACAGCGGATGCGAGGAGTGCTTGTGACCGAGACCCGCGACGACACCGTCACCTGGCTCACCCAGGAGGCGTACGACCGGCTCAAGGCCGAGCTCGACTACCTCACCGGCCAGGGCAGGATCGACATCGCCAAGAAGATCGAGGCAGCTCGAGAAGAGGGTGACCTCTCGGAGAACGGCGGGTATCACGCCGCCAAGGAGGAGCAGGGCAAGCAGGAGGCGCGAATCCGCCAGATCACCCATATCCTGACGCATTCGCGCGTCGGGGAGCCCCCCAGGACGGACGGGATCGTGGGGCCGGGCATGACGGTCACCGTCCGGTTCGAGGGCGAGGACGCCGAGGAGACCTTCCTGCTCGCCTCCCGCGAGGAGACCGGCGCCCCGATCAACGTCTACTCGCCGCGGTCCCCGCTCGGCAGCGCGATCACGGGCAAGAAGGTGGGCGAGACGGCCAGCTACACGCTCCCGAACGGCCGGTCGTCCACCGTGGAGATCATCGACGCGGTGCCCTACGCCGGGATGTAGCGGGCCGCCCGGGCAGCTGCCGGCAGCGCCGGGCGCCCCGGTGCTGCGCGTGCCTCAGGGCACGAGTTCGGGCTTGGCCTGCCGCGGCGACCCGCTGGTGACGCCCGGGCCGCTGCGCAGCGGGATCTCCTTGACCAGCCAGCCGAGCAGGAACACCAGCACGGCGCCCGGCACCGCCCAGTGGAACACGGTCTCGATCCCGTGGCTGATGCTGTAGTACGCCGCGGAGCGCACCGCCGGCGGCAGGTGCCGGATGGTAGTCGGGTTGAACTGGCCGTTCATCGAGCCGACCGGGATCCCCGGGAGCCGTGCGCTCATCGCGCTGCGCAGCGCCCTGGTGAAGACCACGCCGAAGATGGAGACGCCGATCGAGCCGCCGATCTGCTGGAAGAACGAGCGGGAGCTGCTGGCCACCCCCATGTCCCTCGGGTCCACGCTGTTCTGCGCGATAAGCGTCGTGATCTGCATCAGGAAGCCCATCCCGATCCCGAACACGAGGAAGAACGCCATGGAGGTCAGGCGCGAGGTGCCGACCCCCAGCGTGCCCAGCAGGAACATGCCGCCGGTCATGATCGCCGCGCCGATGATCGGCAGCGCCTTGTACCGGCCGGTCCGCACCATGACCTGGCCGGCGATCAGCGAGGTGAGGGTGGATCCGAGCATCATCGGGATCAGCAGCAGCCCGCTGACTGTGGGCGAGGCGGACTGCACCGTCTGCTGGTAGAGCGGCAGGAACGTCATCGCGCCGAACATCACCAGGCCGAGCAGGAAGCTCATGCCGCTGGCCAGCGAGAAGTTCCGGTTCCTGAACACGTGCAT
Source organism: Actinomycetota bacterium (assembly GCA_021324595.1). GTDB lineage: Bacteria > Actinomycetota > Actinomycetes > Streptosporangiales > Streptosporangiaceae > Chersky-822. The sequence goes on from JAJPIV010000016.1 coordinate 3,263, forward strand.
GGGCAGGACCGGCTCGCTGGCCCGCCGCTCGGCCCAGATGAACGCGGCCACGGCCGCGGCCGCGAGCACGATCAGCGAGATGATCAGCGGAGAGCCCCACGCGTACTGGATCCCGCCCCAGGTCGTGACCAGCACGATCGAGGTCGCCGCGATCGCGAGCACGGCGGCGCCGAGGTAGTCGATCCGGTGTGAGATCTTGTGCCGCGGCAGGTGCAGGGTCGCGATGATGTAGGCGAGCGCGGCGCCGCCCACGGGCATGTTGATGTAGAAGATCCACCGCCAGGAGAGGCTGTCGGTGATGTAGCCGCCGACGAGCGGACCGGCGATCATCGCCACCATCATCGCGGCCATCATGTAGCCGACGTACTGGCCGCGCTCGCGGGGCGAGACCATGTCGCCGATCGTGGCGATGGCCCCGACCATCAGGCCGCCGGCGCCGAGTCCCTGCAGCGCGCGGAACGCGATCAGCTCCCCCATCGAGTGCGAGAGCCCGGACAGGGCCGAGCCGGCCAGGAAGATCACGATGGCGGCCACCAGCAGCCGCTTGCGCCCGTACAGGTCGCCGAGCTTGCCGTAGAGCGGCGTGGTGATCGTGGCGGCGAGCACGTAGGCGGTGACCACCCAGGACAGGTGGCTCAGCCCCCCGAGGTCACCGACGATCCGCGGCAGCGCGGTGGAGACGACGAGCTGGTCGAGCATCGCGAGCATGAGCGTGAGCAGCAGCCCGGGCAGCACTATCAGCACATCGCGCCTGCGCCCGAACGCCGCCGGCCCCTGCTCGCCCGTGACCGTACGTGATTCCGTCATGACCCCGTCCCTGGTGATCGCCGCTCCCGGAAGCCTACCCGCCGGCCTTGGAACCTACCTGCCGACCGGCTAGTATCGTGACCAGGCAGCAGGATAGGCCGAGAACTAACCGGTCGTCAAGTAAGTAAGTATAATGACTGAGAGGCCGGACGGCACCGCGGCGGCGCGGGCACCGGCACGACGGTGAGGCAGGTAGCGGCGACGGTGATGCGCGGCGTGAACGAGACCACGCAGGTCCATCCACCCGGCGATGGCGCGGCCGAGGCACGCTCGCGCCGCGACACGCGCGCGCGGATCCAGCAGGTCGCGGTCGAGCTGTTCACCGAGCACGGCTACGACGCGACCTCGCTGCGCGAGATCGCCGAGCGGCTCGACGTGACCAAGGCCGCGCTCTACTACCACTTCAAGTCCAAGGAAGACATCGTGGCGAGCCTGGTCGAGGACTACTTCGGCCAGATCGATGCCCTGATCGCCTGGGCGCGCGAGCAGCCGCCGAGCGATGAGGTCCGCGGCGAGATCCTCCGCCGGTACGTCCGCATCGTGGCCGAGCAGGACCGGGTGCTCCGGATGCTCCATCAGAACCAGGCGGCGGTGCACACCATGGCGGTCGCCAAGCGGCGAGGCGAGCTGTTCAAGGAGCGGATGCACTCGCTGGTCGACCTGCTGGCCGGCCCCGGGGCGACACTGGAGGAGCGGCTGCGAGCCACCATGACGATCGGCGGGGCCAGCATCGGCTGGACCTTCTACGGCGGCCAGGCCGTCGACCGGGAGGAGCTCGGCGCGCTGATCACCTCGCTCGCGTGCGACTTCGCCCGGCTGCCGCGGCCGACCGCACCAGCGGGACCGCCCGGTAGCTGACCTCGGTGGCCAGCGCGATGACCGTGGAGGTGCGGACCACCCCGGGCACCGTCACGATCGCGTCGATGACGCGCTGCAGGTCCGCGTTGGTCCGGGCGACCACCCGGCAGAGCATGTCGCCGCCGCCCGTGATCGTGTGCGCCTCCAGGATCTCGTCGATCATCGCGAGCCGCCGGGCCACCGGCTCGCGGCCCCCGGGCTGGCTCAGCTCGAGCGTGACGAACGCGGTCACCGCGTAGCCCAGAGCCGCCGGGTCGATGTCCGGGCCGAAGCCGGTGATCACGCCCCTCTCGGTCAGCCGGTCGAGCCGGGCCTGGACGGTGCCACGGGCCACGCCGAGGCGGCGGGACGCCTCAAGGATACCCACCCGCGGCTCGGCCGCGAGGAGCTCGACCAGGCGGGCGTCCAGCTCGTCGATCATCGCCGCGTCCTCTCGCGCCACGCCGCGGCGGGCGGCGCCCTCGCACCGTGCCCAGCCGACGGCGCCCGCAGCGGCTCGGACTGAGCATAGTGCCCAGTGAGAGCCACGGCTGTTGCGCATCTTGTTCTCCCGTCAGATGCTGCCCATGACCCCGGGCGCCGCCGCGCGGTGCCCCGGGCGGGCAGCACGGCGGGCCCGGCAGCGCCGCCGGGCCCGCCGGCCCCCGCCGGCGATCCGGCCGGCCCCCGGATTCGGCCGGCCACGCCGGCCCGGCACGCCACGCCACGAAGGAGCGCGCCATGACCGCACCGACCGCCGCGCAGGCTCCCGCGGGCCGCCCGGCCCGCGCCGATGACTTCCCCGTCACGGGGATCGACGCCGTGGTGTTCGCCGTGGGCAACGCCAGGCAGGCCGCCCACTTCTACGCGACCGCCTTCGGCATGCGGTGCGTGGCCTACCGCGGCCCGGAGACCGGGTGCCGCGATGAGGCCGGGTACGTGATGCAAGCCGGCGATGCCCGGCTCGTGCTCCGCGGGCCGGTCCGTCCGGGCACCGAGCTGGCCCGGCACGTCGCCGCCCACGGAGACGGCGTGATCGACCTGGCGATCGGCGTGCCTTCCGCGCGCGAGGCGTTCCGGCGCGCGGTCGCCAGGGGCGCCCGGCCGGTCGAGGAGCCGCGCGCCGAGCAGGACGAGCACGGCGCCGTCGTGCTCGCCGCCATCGGCGCGTACGGCGACACGCGCCACACGCTCGTCGAGCGGGCCGGCTACTCCGGGCCCTACCTGCCCGGCTGGACGGCACCCGGGCAGTTCGCGGCCGGGCCGGCCGCCGCCGCGCCGGGGGAGCCATGGTTCACCGGGATCGACCACTGCGTCGGCAACGTCGAGCTCGGCCGGATGGACGAGTGGGTGAGCTTCTACCACCGCGTGATGGGGTTCACGAACATGAAGGAGTTCGTGGGCGACGACATCGCGACCGAGTACTCGGCGCTGATGAGCAAGGTCGTGGCCGACGGGTCGCGGAAGGTCAAGTTCCCGATCAACGAGCCCGCCGTCGGGAAGAAGAGGTCCCAGATCGACGAGTACCTGGAGTTCTACGGCGGCCCGGGCGTGCAGCACATCGCGCTGGCCACGGACGACATCGTCGGGGCGGTCCGGCGCATGCGGGCGGCGGGGGTGACGTTCCTGCCGACCCCCGGCAGCTACTACGACACGCTCGGGGAGTGGGTCGGCGGCACCCGCGTCCCCGTCGACGTGCTGCGCGAGCTGCACATCCTCGCCGACCGGGACGAGGACGGGTACCTGCTGCAGATCTTCACCAGGCCAGTGCAGGACCGGCCGACCGTGTTCTTCGAGCTGATCGAGCGGCACGGCTCGGAGGGCTTCGGCAAGGGGAACTTCAGGGCGCTGTTCGAGGCGATCGAGCGGGAGCAGGCGCGCCGCGGCAATCTCTAGCTCCGGCCCGCCCGGCGCGCGCCGCGCCCGCCGCGGGTGCGGCGGGCGGCGGCAGGACACGGGCCCGCTCCGGCCATTGCCGGCCAAGAATCAGATACCCTCAGTGACATTCTGATGACGGTCGGGCATCATGAGTTCGTGGCGGGGGCACGGCAACGGGGGCAGCGGGGACGGCGGCCGGCCGCATGCGGCCACCAGCCCCCCGGCGCGGTGTCGGCCGCGCGCTGGCGCCGCCTGCTCGGCTACGTGCTCGACTGCCTGGTGATCACGCTGATCACCGGCGCCCTCTGGGGGCGCCTGGCCTATTCGGTGGTGAGCCAGGCGGGCAACGCGGCAACCGCCCGCCCGCCCGGCGGGCGGGCGGGCATCCCGTGGGCGCACCTGGCCTCCCAGAACGCTGGCGTGTTCGTGATCGAGCTGGCCGCCACGGCATGCGTCGCGATCGGGTACTACTGGCTGCTCACCAGCTACTGGGGCACCACGATCGGCAAGCGATGCCTGGGCCTGTGGGTCGCCCGGCTCGACGGCTCCGGGCGGGCGGGGCCCGGCGCCGCCCTCGCCCGCGCGGCCGTGTTCGTGCTGGCCGGATGGGCGGTCGCGCTGTTCTTCCTCGCGGATAACCTCTGGCTGGTGTGGGACGGGCGCCGGCAGTGCCTGCACGACAAGATCGCCCGCACGATCGTGATCCGGTCCCGTCCCCTTCCGCGGGAGTCACCCCGCGCCGGTCCAGTAGCGGTCGCCGGCGACCACGAGCGCGGCGGCGCCGATGAGCCCCGCGTGCTGGCCGAGCGCGGCGGGCACGACCTGGACCCGGCGCGCGAACTCGAGCCCGGTGTGCGCTCTCAGTGACTCCTGCAGCGAGTCGAAGAGCAGGGCGCCGGCCTGGGAGAGCCCGCCGCCGACCGCGACGACCTCCAGGTCGCACAGGTTGGTCGCGGAGGCGATCGCGATTCCGAGCGCCCGGCCGGCCCGCCGCAGCGCAGCCCGGCCGACCGGGTGCCCCAGCGCCGCGTCGGCGGCCAGGTCCCGGGCGGTCACATCGGCCTGCCCGGGCCGCCAGCCCTGCCGCTGCGCCCACGCGGCCAGCGCCGGGCCGCGGGCGATTGCCTCCAGGCAGCCCCGCGCGCCGCACCCGCAGAGCGGCCCGTCCTCCGGTTCCACCACCACGTGACCGATGTGCCCGGCGTTCCCCGACGCGCCGTCGATCAGCCGGCCGCCGAGGATCAGCCCGCCGCCCACCCCGGTGGAGACCACCACGCCCAGCATGCTCCGCTTGCCCCGGCCCGCACCGCGCCAGTGCTCCCCCACGGCCATGCAGATCGCGTCGTTGTGGACCCGCACCATCAGGCTGCCGCCGCCGAAGCGGGCGGCGAGCCGGTCCCGCAGCGGGAACCGGCGCCAGGCGGGGATGTTGAGCGGCGACACCAGCCCGGACGGCCAGTCCATCGGGCCGCCGCAGCCGCAGCCGATCCCGGCCAGCCCCGCCGGGTCACCCACCTTGGCGCTGGCGAGCACGCCCACCAGCAAGGACTCCAGCACCCGCCACAGTCCCTCGGCGTCGGCATCGCCGGCGGGCGTGGCCACCTGAGCCCAGGTGACCAGCCGACCGCCGGGCTCGGCCACCCCCGCGGCCATCTTCGTCCCGCCGATGTCGATGACCAGGACCGGCCCGCCCTCTGCCATGTCGCGCCTCCCGGGATGCGGACCACGCCACCGTGGACATAGTGTCGCAGCGCGGCCGCGTGGCACCCGGGAAGGCGCTGATCAGCACCGCGCCGGCCCGGGCGCGGCCGGGAACGCCCGGCGCCCGTTCGCGCGGCCCGCTGGGCGCGGATAGTGTCGAATGGTGAACCCACAGAGCCAGTCACCTCCGGGCACGCCGGCCGGCGTCCCCGCCCGGGCGAGCACCGCCCCCGCGAGCACCGCCCCGGCGAGCACCGCCCCGGCGATCACCACGCTGGGCGAGCTGCGCGCGAGCGGGCACGAGCACGAGACCGTCAAGCAGGAGATCAGGCGCAACCTGATCGCCAGGCTCCGGGCCGGCGAGGACCCGTTCCCCGGCATCCTGGGCTTCGAGGACACGGTCCGGCCGCACCTGGAGCGCGCCCTGATCGCCGGGCACGACGTGATCCTGCTGGGCGAGCGCGGTCAGGGCAAGACCCGGCTGATCCGCACCCTCACCGGGCTGCTCGACGAGTGGACCCCGGCGATCGCCGGGTGCGAGATCAACGACCACCCCTACGCGCCCGCGTGCGTGCGGTGCCGCCGCCTGGCCGCGGAGCTCGGCGACGCGCTGCCGGTGACCTGGCGCCACCGGGACCAGCGGTACGGAGAGAAGCTGGCCACGCCCGACACCAGCGTGGGTGACCTGATCGGCGACATCGACCCGGTCAAGGTCGCGCAGGGCCGGACCCTCGGCGATCCCGAGACGATCCACTACGGCCTGGTGCCCCGGACCAACCGCGGGGTGTTCTGCCTGAACGAGCTGCCGGACCTCGCCGAGCGGATCCAGGTGTCGCTGCTGAACGTGCTGGAGGAGCGCGACATCGCGGTCCGCGGCTACGCGCTCCGGCTGCCACTCGACCTCGTGCTCGTGGCCAGCGCGAACCCGGAGGACTACACGAATCGCGGGCGGATCATCACCCCGCTCAAGGACCGGTTCGGCGCCGAGATCCGCACCCACTACCCGCTCACGCTCGAAGACGAGCTAGCCGTGATCCGGCAGGAGGCGGAGATCGCCTGGGGCGGGCAGGACGCCGGCGCCGTGCTGCCCGCCCACCTGGCCGAGGTGATCGCCCGGTTCACGCGGCTGGTCAGGTCCTCCACCGCGGTCGACTCGCGCTCGGGCGTCTCCGCCCGGTTCGCGATCGCGGCGGCCGAGGCGGTCGTCGCCGCGGCAGTCCGGCGGTCGGCGATCTGCGGTGAGGAGCAGCCGGTCGCCCGGATCTGCGACCTGCCGGCGGTGGTGAGCACGCTGCGGGGCAAGGTCGAGTTCGAGGTGAGCGAGGAGGGCCGGGAGGCGGAGGTCCTGGAGCACCTGCTGCGCCGCGCCACGGCGGACACCTTCCGGGCCCACCTCGGCGGCGCCGACCTGTCCGGCCTGATCGCCCGGTTCGCCAACGGCGGCAGCGTCGAGTCCTCCGACCTGCTGCCCGCGCGGGAGCTGCTGCGCCGCATCGGCGAGGTGCCCGGCCTGGCCAAGATCATGGAACGGCTGGACGGCGCGGACGGCGAGTCGTTCGGCCAGGCCGCGGCCGCGCTGGAGTTCGCCCTCGAAGGCTTGTACCTGATGCGCCGGCTCTCCAAGGACGCGGTCGACGGCGGTGCCGTCTACCGCGGCTGACCGGCGCGGGGGCGGCCCGCCGGGCGAGGCGGCCCGCCGGCCGAGGCGAAGGAGGCGAGCGTGACCGGTTACCGGTACGGGCCGTACCGCGGCGGGCCCGACCCGCTCGCGCCGCCCTACGACGCCGGCGGCGCGGTGGACGCGCTCGGCGAGTCGATCCTCGGCGGGCAGGACGTGGCGAGCGCGCTGCGGGACCTGACCCGGCGCGGGTTCGCCGGCCGCCGCGGGCTGGACGACCTGCTCCGCCGGGTCCGCGAGCGCCAGCGCGAGCTGCGCCGCAGCGGCCGGCTCGACGGCATCCTCGAGCACGCCCGTGCGCTGCTGGACACCGCGATCGGGCAGGAGCGGGCCGAGCTGTTCCCCGACCCGGGCGACGAGGCCAGGCTGCGGGAGGCCGAGCTCGACGCCCTCCCGCCGGATGTGGCCGGGGCGATCCGGGCGCTGGCCGGCTACCAGTGGCGGAGCCAGGCGGCCGCGGAGACGTTCGAGCGGCTGAAGGACCTGCTGCGGCGGGAGGTGCTGGACAGCCAGTTCCGCGGGATCAGGGAGGCGATGTCCGGCTCGGACGCCCAGGACATGGCGCGGATCAGGCAGATGATGGCCGCGCTCTCGGGCATGATCGAGGCGGATGCCCGCGGCGAGCACACCCGGCAGGACTTCGAGGACTTCATGGCGCAGTACGGGGAGTTCTTCCCCGAGCGGCCGGCCAGCCTCGACGAGCTGATCGACTCCCTGGTGCGGCGGATGGCCGCCGCCCAGCGCCTGCTCAACTCCCTCACCGGCGAGCAGCGCGACGAGCTGGCCGGCCTGATCTCCCAGACGATGGAGGACGCGGGCCTGGCACGGGAGATGGCCAGGCTGGCCGACCTGCTCCGCGCCCGCCGCCCGGACATCGACTGGGACGCCGGCGGGGAGCGGATGGCCGGCAGCGAGCCGATCGGCCTGTCCGACGCCACCACCGCGCTCAGCGAGCTCGCCGACCTGGCCCAGCTGGAGGAGGCGCTGCGGCAGGACTACCCGGGCGCGGCGCTCGACGACATTGACGAGGAGGCGGTCCGCCGCGCGCTCGGCCGCCAGGCCGTCGACGACATGGAGGCGCTGAAGGAGATCGAGCGCGAGCTGGCCCGCCAGGGCTACCTCGTGTACGAGGACGGCAGGCTCGAGCTGACCCCCAAGGCGGTGCGGCGGCTCGGCGACACCGCGCTGCGCCAGGTGTTCGCCCGCCTGGAACGCGGCGGCTACGGCGACCACGAGCAGCCTGACGTCGGGCAGGCCGGCGAGCCGACCGGCGCGACCCGGCCCTGGCGGTTCGGCGACGAGCAGCCGATCGACACGGCGGCGACGGTGCGGAACGCGCTGCTGCGCGGCGGCCTGCCCGGCGAGCGGAACGCGGTGCGCCTGGACGTGACCGACTTCGAGGTCGGCGAGACCGAGCGCCGCGCCTCGGCGGCCGTCTGCCTGCTCGTCGACCTGTCCTACTCGATGGCGCTGCGCGGCACGTGGAGCGCGGCGAAGCAGACCGCGCTGGCCCTGTACTCGCTGGTGCGGACCCGGTTCCCGCAGGACGCGCTGCAAGTCGTCGGCTTTTCGAACTACGCGCGCGAGCTCAAGGAGACCGACCTGGCCGGCCTGGGCTGGGACATGGTGCAGGGAACGAACCTGCACCACGCCCTCGTCCTCGCCGGGCGTTTCCTCGACCGGCGCCCCGAGCACAATCCCGTGGTGCTCGTCATCACCGACGGGGAGCCGACGGCCCACCTGACCAGAGACGGCACGTCGTGGTTCGACTGGCCGCCGTCGCCGGAGACCCTGGAGCTGACCATGGCCGAGGTGGACAAGATGACCCGGCGGCGGGCCACGCTGAACATTTTCATGCTGGCTGACGACGAACGGCTCACGTCGTTCGTTGACGAGGTGGCCAGGCGCAACGGCGGCCGGGTGCTCCGGGCGATGCCGGACAGCCTGGGCGAGTACGTGGTCAGCGACTTCCTGCGGTCCCGCCGCGCGCGGCGCGGGTAGCGCGGGCCGCAGCCATACCAGGCAACAGAAATCGGGCGCTTTCGTGAAGTAACCGGGTGTCGCGGCCCAGTCCGTAGTACGGTGCCGGTCGTAGTCGTCTCCCGGAGGCGAGAGGCCCGCGGGAGACGAGGCATTCTGAGGAGGAAGAGTGAGTTCTGCAAGCGTTGGCGGCTCGAGCAGCTCGAAGCGCCCCCTGGTCATCGCCCTGGGCGTCATCGGGGTCGTCGCCATCATCGTGGGCATCCTGTGGTTCGTGGGTGCGGCGCCGAGCTTCCTGAACATCGGCAGCCACGTGAAGCACGGCGGCCACGACTTCCGCGGCGGCGCCGCGATCGTCGTGGGCCTGGGCGCGCTGGTCTACGCCTGGTTCGTGAACAAGAAGTCCCGCTGACCCGTCGTCAGCGACGCCCAGCCTGGCTCATCGCGCGGTCCGGGCCACCACCGGCCTGGGCCGCGCGCTGCTGACATGCGCGGGGTGCCGGGCCCGGGCGCCCCGGGCCCGGCGCCGCGTGATCCGCGATTCCTGGCCAGCGGGCGGCCAGCGGGCGAGGGCCGCGGTGAGCGAGCCGCGGGAGCGGCCGGTGCGGCCATTCCCCCGGCCCTAGACTGGCCCGCATGTCCGCTTCCCTCCCCGGGCTCACCGGGGTGCACGCCGCGGTCGCTGGCGCCACGATGACGCTCGCCCAGCACCTCGTCCTGTGGGTGCATGTCGCCTTCGTGGTCTTCACGATCGGCCCGGTCACGCTGGCGATCATGTCAACGCCGCGCTACATCAGGCGGCGGGACGTCCGGATCGTCCGGTACCTGGCCCGCATCACCTTCGGCTTCACGTTCGCGTCAGTCGGGGTGCTGATCGCCGGGATCGCCCTGGCCCAGATGCTCGGGCAGGCGGCCCAGCCGTGGGTGATCACCTCGCTCACCCTGTACGTCGTCGCGCTGCTGCTGCTCGTGCTCATCGTCCGCGACCAGCGCCGGGCGATCAAGGCGCTGGACAGGGCGGTCGCCGAGAGCCCGGACGAGGCGCCCGCCGGCGCCGGCGAGGCGGCCGCGGGCGCCACCGCGGCCGCCGGGGATCCGGGGAGCGGCACCGGGACCGGGCCTGCCCCGGCTCAGGCCGGGGCAGGCCCGGTCCCGGCGGAGCACCTTGCGCCGGTGGAACGGGGCCGGATCGCGATGGTCGGCGGCGTCGTCGGGGTGATCTGGATCGTCATCCTCGTCCTGATGGTCTGGCACAGCTAGCGGCGGCCCGGCTGGACGGCCGCCCGGCGGGGTAGACAGCCGGTGTGAACCGCGGCCCGGCCGGGGGCGCGCGACCGGGGGCAGGCGAGGCGGTGACGCCGATGGCGAGCGTTCCGGATCACTTCGAGTCCTCCCCGTACCCGCCGATCGCCGACTTCGGCTTCCTGTCCGACTGCGAGGTGACCGCGCTGATCGCCCCGAGCGGATCGGTCGAGTGGATGTGCCTGCCCAGGATGGACGGGCCGAGCGTGTTCGCCGCCATGCTCGACCGGGACGCCGGCTGGTTCAGGTTCGGCCCGGCGGACGTGCATGTCCCCGCCGACCGCCGGTACCTGGCCGGCACGATGGTCCTGGAGACGGTCTGGAACTGCGGCGAGGGCTGGCTGGTCGTCCGCGACTGCCTGGTCATCGGGCCGTGGCGGCACGAGCACCCCGAGCGCGGCTCCCACCGCAGGCCGCCGACCGACTACGACGCCGAGCACATGCTGCTGCGGACCGTGCGCTGCACCGAGGGCGCCGTCCAGCTGGTGATGGACTGCGAGCCGGCGTTCGACTACGGCAGGCGGCGGGAGCACTGGGCGTACACCGACCGCGGCTTCCATCAGGTCGCGGCCCGTCCCGAGGGGCAGGAGTGGACCCTGGCGCTCACCTCCGACATCAGGATCGGCACCGAGGGGCCGAGCGCCCAGTCCCGGACGCTGCTGCGGGAGGGGGACACCCGGTTCTGCGCCCTCTCCTGGGGGCACCACCCGCCCCCGCTGACCTATGAGGACGCCCACCAGCGGCTGCTGTGGACCGCTCACCACTGGCGGCACTGGCTGGCGCGCGGGAACCTGCCCGACCACCGCTGGCGGCCGCACCTGACCAGGAGCGCGCTCACGCTCAAGGGGCTGACCTACGCGCCCACCGGCGCGATCGCGGCCGCGGCCACGACCTCCCTGCCCGAGGTGCCGGGGGGCGAGCGGAACTGGGACTACCGGTTCAGCTGGATCAGGGACGCCACGTTCGCGCTGTGGGGGCTGTTCACGCTCGGGTTCGAGTGGGAGGCCAGGGACTACTTCGCGTTCATCACCGGCCTGCTCGAGCACGAGCAGGACGCCTTCCAGATCGTCTACGGGATCGACGGCGCCAAGGACCTGGACGAGCACGAGCTCGACCACCTGCACGGATACCAGGGCGCCCGGCCGGTGAGGATCGGCAACGCCGCCTACGCCCAGCGCCAGAACGATGTCTGGGGCGCCGTCCTGGACTCGCTCTACCTGCACACCCAGTCCCAGGACTGGCTGGACGACCGGGTCTGGCGGCTGGCCCGGCGCCAGGTGGAGCAGGCGCTCGCGCACTGGCGCGAGCCCGACCACGGCATCTGGGAGGTCCGCGGCGAGCCCCGGCACTTCACCTCGTCCAAGCTGATGTGCTGGGTGGCCGCCGATCGCGGCGCCCGGCTGGCCAGGATCCGGGATGACCGGGAGCGGGCCGGGCAGTGGCAGCGGGCCGCAGACGAGATCCGCGCCGACATCTGCGCGAACGCGACCGACGAGCGCGGGGTGTTCTGCCAGCATTACGAGACGACGGCGCTCGACGCGTCACTGCTGCTGATGCCGCTGGTCAGGTTCCTGCCGCCGGACGACCCGAGGATCCGCGCGACCGTGCTGGCGATCGCCGACGAGCTGGCCGTCGAGGGGCTCATCATGCGCTACCGGCCCGAGCAGGCCGGGGACGGCCTGCCGGGCACCGAGGGCACGTTCACGATCTGCTCCTTCTGGCTGGTCTCCGCGCTCGCCGAGATCGGCGAGCACTGCCGGGCCAGGGACCTGTGCGAGAAGATCCTCTCCTACGCCAGCCCGCTGCTGCTCTACGGCGAGCAGATCGACCCCTTCTCCGGCCGCCACCTGGGCAACTTCCCGCAGGCGTTCACGCACCTGGCGCTGATCAACGCGGTCATGCACGTGATCAGGCACGAGCGCGAGGCCGCCCGCCTGGCCCGCGGCTCCGACGCGACCATCGCCCCCCGCCAGTAGCGCGGCGCGACCGCGGCCGGGCGGCTCGCGCCCGGGCCGCCCATGCGGACGGCAGCCAGACGGCCCGGCCAGCCCGAGCGCTGGTCAGCCCAGGGCGGCGCGCAGGTCCTCGACGAGATCGTCGGCGTTCTCGATCCCGACCGAAAGGCGGACCAGGTCCGCGGGCACCTCCAGCGGCGACCCGGCGGCCGAGGCGTGGGTCATCCGGCCCGGGTGCTCGATCAGCGACTCGACCCCGCCCAGTGACTCTCCCAGGGTGAACAGCCTGGTCCGCCCGCACATAGCCACCGCGGCCCGTTCACCCTCCGCGTGACGGAACGAGACCATCCCGCCGAACCCGCGCATCTGCTTGGCCGCGACCTCGTGACCGGGGTGACCGGGCAGGCCGGGGTAGTAGACCCGGGCCACCTTCGGGTGCGCGGCGAGCATCCGCGCCACCCGCGCGGCGTTCGCGCAGTGCCGGTCCATCCGCACGGGCAGCGTCCGGACCCCCCGCAGGGTCAGCCAGGCGTCGAACGGCCCGCCCGCCGAGCCGGTGGCGTTCCGCAGGAACGCGAGCCGCTCGGCCAGGGCGGCGTCGCGGACCACGACCGCGCCCCCGACCACGTCCGAGTGGCCGCCGAGGTACTTGGTCGTGGAGTGCACGACCGCGTCGGCGCCCAGGGCGAGCGGCTGCTGGAGGTACGGGGAGGCGAAGGTGTTGTCCACCGCGAGCAGCGCCCCGCACTCGCGGGCCACCCCGGCGAGCGCGGCGATGTCGGCGACCGACAGCAGCGGGTTGGTCGGCGTCTCGGCCCAGATCAGCCGTGGCGCGTGCGCCCGGGCCGCCGCGCGCGCGGCCGCCGGGTCGGACAGGTCGACGGGGTGGTGGCGCACTCCCCAGGCCGCCAGCACCTTGTCGAACAGGCGGAACGTGCCCCCGTAGGCGTCGACCGGGATCAGCGCCGCGTCCCCCGGCCGGCAGGCCGTGCGGACCAGGCAGTCGGCGGCGGCCATGCCCGAGGCGAACGCCAGGCCCCGCGTCCCGCCCTCCAGGGCGGCCAGGCACTCCTCCAGCGCCGCCCGGGTGGGGTTCGCGGTCCTGGAGTACTCGTAGCCGCTGATCCACCGGCCCGGGCCAGAGTCCACGCCCGCCAGCGTGCCGCCCCGCAGGCCGCCGACCCCGTCCTGCTTGAACGTCGAGACCTGGTAGATCGGGGGGACCACGGCGCCGGTCAGCGGGTCGGGCTCCTGCCCGGCGTGGATCGCGAGGGTCTCGAAGCCGTCGGAGTGATCGCTCACCAGGGGCCTCCTAGCCGGCCAGGAACGTCAGCACGTCCTGCCTGGTGACCAGGCCGGCCGGCTTTCCATCGACGAGGACCACGGCGGCCCCCGCGCGCTCCAGCGCCGCGACCGCCGCGCTGATCGGCTCCCCGGAGCCGATCAGCGGCAGCGGCGGCGACATGTGCCGCCCGACCGGATCCTCCGGCGCGGCGCGGCCGCTCACCAGGGCATCGAGCAGGTCCCGCTCGGTGATCGAGCCGACCACCTCGGCCGCCATCACCGGCGGCTCCTCCTTGAGCACCGGGAGCTGGGACACGTCGTACTCGCGGAGCGTCGCGATGACCGCGCGGACGGTCTCGGCCGGGTGGGCGTGGACGAACAGCGGCAGCTGGCCGTGCTTGCGGGCGAGCACCTCGGCGATGCGCGGCTCGGCGGTCTCGGAGGTGAGGAAGCCGTAGTCGGCCATCCAGTCGTCGTTGAAGACCTTCGACAGGTAGCCGCGGCCCCCGTCGGGGAGCAGCACGACGATCACGTCGTCCGGGCTGGCCTGCTCGGCCACCCGGAGCGCGGCCACGACCGCCATCCCGCTCGACCCGCCGACCAGCAGCGCCTCCTCCCGCGCCAGCCGCCGGGTCATGAGGAACGAGTCGGCGTCGCTGACCGCGATCACCTGGTCGCAGATGCCCTTGTCGTAGGTCTCCGGCCAGAAGTCCTCGCCGACGCCCTCCACCAGGTAGGGGCGGCCGGTCCCGCCGGAGTAGACCGATCCCTCCGGGTCGGCCCCGACGATCCGCACCCGGCCGCCCGAGACCTCCTTCAGGTAGCGGCCGGTCCCGGAGATCGTGCCGCCGGTGCCGATCCCCGCGACGAAGTGGGTGACCCTCCCCTCGGTCTGCTCCCAGATCTCCGGCCCGGTGGTCAGGTAGTGGGACTGCGGGTTGGCCGGGTTGGCGTACTGGTTCGGCTTCCAGCCGCCGGGGATCTCCCGCGCCAGCCGGTCGGAGACCTTGTAGTAGGAGTCGGGCGAGTCGGGCGTGACCGTGGTCGGGCAGACCACGACCTCGGCCCCGTAGGCCCGCAGGACGCTGATCTTGTCCTGGGCGACCTTGTCCGGGCAGACGAACACGCAGCGGTACCCCTTCTCGGCGGCCACGATGGCCAGGCCCACGCCGGTGTTCCCCGAGGTGGGCTCCACGATCGTGCCGCCCGGCGAGAGCGCGCCCGAGCGCTCCGCCTCCTCCACCATGCGCAGCGCGATGCGGTCCTTCACCGAGCCGCCGGGGTTGACGTACTCGACCTTGGCGAGCACGGCGGGCGCGCCTGGCCGGGCGGCCTGGTGGCGGCCGCCACGCCCGGCGCCCAGGTAGCCGGTCACCCTGCGCAGCCGGACCAGCGGCGTGTTCCCGATCAGCTCGATCAGCGAGTCGTGGACCTGCATGGCTGAACCACCCTGTTCCTCCGCGCCCGCGGGGCGCCGCGCGGCCCGGCTCTCCCCGCCGGCCGGTTCCGGCAGGTCGCCGGCCAAGACCTTCAGCGTAGCGGCGGCCGGCCGCTGGCGGCCGGAGCCACTCGGGCACGCGGCGCGCGCCGGCCAGCCGCCCGGCGCCCTTGGGCGAGCCGGACGGCCCCCTGCGGCCCGCCCGCTCTCCTCGCGCGGCCGCGCCCAGAGCGGCCGCGCCCATGAAGGTCAGACGCGCCCATACGGGACGGTCAGCGAAAGCTCATTACTGTCCGATGTCACGTCGTTACACTTGGTGCTTGCCACTGCGCAGCGTACGTATATCGCTACCCAACGTCGGTTCACGGGCCCGCGCCGCCTCTGCGCGGCAGGGTTCAGCGGTGCCCCCACCGTGCGCGCACCTGCCGGCGACGCGGCGCCCGGCCCGGCGGCGCAGCGGCGGAAGGATCGCACCAATCCGAGGGGGACGTCGTGACAGTGCGGCTGGCCGGGGCGGAGACGGCGATCAGCGATGGCCCGCCCACGGTGGACTTCCCGCCCGTCCAACCCGATCTAGGGCGCTACCGGGCCGCGGTCGGCGAGCTGGCTGCCGAGATCGGCCGGTACGACCGTGCGGACGGTGCCACCGCCGAGCGGATCGTGGCCCGGCGGCTGCGCGATGAGCCATTCGCCGACGTGCTCGCGGCCACCCCCGGCGGCCTCGAGGACGCGGCCGGGCGCCTGCTCTTCGAGGTCAGGAACCATCTGCCCGGCCCGCCCGGCCGCTCAGCGGGCCTGGCGTCGATGACGCGGATCTCGCTGCTCGCCCAGATCGATGCCGCATGGTGGGGAAGCGTGCCCGCCTACCGCACCGACTCCGACGTCCTGACCTGCCCCGATCTGGTCGACCTCGACGACCTCGGGGGAGCCGGGCAGATCCGGTTCACCTACCGCCGACAGGCGATGACGCTATGGCACCGGGCAGCCCGCTCGGCCCAGCGGCGCGCGCTGCCCGGCCGGGCGCCGCGGACTGCCGGCATGTGGCTGGCCATGACCAGGCCGCCGGTGCTGGCCTGGCTCAACGAGCTCGCCGAGGACTTCGCGCGGCTGGCCCCTGCGGGAACGCCGCCGCTGTGGGTGACCAGCCTGACCCGCAGCGCCGCGCACCAGCGGCACCTGAGGGCGCTCGGCTACGTCGCGCTGATCCCGAGCGCGCACTGCACCGGGCATGCGGCCGACATCGAGGTGGCGTGGTACCGCCGGTTCCGGGCCCACCGGATCCTGCGCGGGCTGCTGCTCGACCGGCAGCGCGCCGGCGAGGCGAACGTGATCGACGAGGGCCAGGCCTGGCATGTCTGCCTGCACCCGCGGCTGATGACCGGACGGCGCCGGATGCGCGGCCCGGCCGGCGGCTGAACGGCAGTGTGCGGGATCGTCGTCGTCGCGGGCCCGGCGCCGAGCGAGGACCTGTTCCGCCGGATGCTCGCCCGGCTGCGTCCGCGCGGGGAGGTCGAGGAGGTCGCGGCCAGCGGCGGGCTGCTCGCCGGGGTCCAGCGGCTGAGGATCGTGGACGCCGGGAACGCCGTGCAGCCGTGGCAGTCCCCGGATGACCGGTGGCTGCTCTGCTACAACGGCGAGATCTTCAACCACCGCGCGCTCCGTGCCGAGCTGGCCAGGCTCGGCCACGCGTTCCGCACGGAGGGCGACACCGAGGTGCTGGCCGAGGCGTTCCGCGAGTGGGGCGAGCGGGCGGTCGGCAGGCTGCGCGGCGAGTTCGCGTTCGCCATCGCCGATCTCGCCAGGCGCCGTGTCTACCTGGCCAGGGACCCGCTCGGCGTGAAGCCGCTCTACTGGTCGGTCCGCGACGGCCACCTCCACGTGGCATCGGAGATCAAGGCCCTGGTGCCGGTCGGGGCCCCCGTCCGCGAGGTCCCCCCCGGGCACCATGGCTGGGCCAGCACGGCCGGCGGCGTGGTCCGCGGTCCCGGCCTCGCGCCCTACAGCGGGCTGCTGAGCCTGCCCGGGCCCCCGCCGCCGATCGATGAGCCCGCCGAGGCCGCGGCCTTGCTCCGGGCCGCCATCCGGGACAGCATCCGGGCGCGCCTGGACACTCACCTCACCGTGGGGATCGTGCTGTCCGGCGGGCTGGACAGCGCGCTCGCGCTGCTGCACGCCCGGGCGATGCACCCGGACTGCGTCGCGTTCACGATCGGGGCGCCGGGCAGCGACGACCTCGCCTACGCCCGCCGGCTCGCCGCCGACCTCGGCGTCCGGCACGAGGTCATCGAGATCTCCCCGCGCGAGATCCGGCTGGCCGACGTCCGCGAGGCGATCCGGGTCTGCGAGCTGACCGAGTACGGCGACATCATCAACGCCGCCGTCTCGCTCCCGCTGTTCCGGCGCATCGGCGAGCGGGGGATCAAGGTGGTGCTGACCGGCGACGGCTCCGACGAGCTGTTCGGCGGGTACCCGATGTATGACCGGGTCAGCCCGGCTCAGCGGCACAGGCTGTTCATGCACAAGATCGCGAACCTGGGGCGCACCGAGCTGCAGCGGGTGGACCGCGCCAGCATGGCGCATGGCGTCGAGGCCCGGGTGCCGTTCCTGGACCCGGCGGTGGTGGGCGTCGCGCTGCGGCTGCCGATGGCGCTGAAGGTCAGGGACGGCACGGAGAAGTGGATCCTGCGGCACGCGTTCGCTGACCTGCTCCCCGACTACATCCGGGACCGGCCCAAGAGCCCGATGTCGCACTCATCCGGCCTGCACGAGCGGGTGCGGATGTACAAGCCGCTGTTCGCCCGGCTCCACCGGGAGCTCGGCTATGACCTGCACGCTCCGGTCCGGCGTGACTTCTCGGTGCTGCTGGAGCGCTGCGGCAACGACCTGGACCTCGCGCTGGCGCACGCGCGGGCGGACTACAGCCCGCGGGAGCACGCCAGGGACCTGGCGGGCGCCGCACGGTGGAACGCGACCGCGCTGGCCGGAGCGCTGGCCGGCGCGCTCGCCGGAAGCTGGGCCCGCGGCTGAGCCTGGGGCCCGCGGGCCTGGCGCGCCGGGGCCGGCGGCCACCGCGCCGGCCCCGCCCGATCCCGGTCAGCCGATCTCGGCGAGCACGTGCTCCCGGGTCACCTCGTGCCCGTGCGACCCGGCCGCGTGCTGGCGCACCGCATCGACCAGGTGCTCCACGTCCGCCCCGTCGCGGATCTGGAACATCACACCGCATGGGCAGGTGGTGCCCCGCAGCCCGGCCGCCGGCGGAGCGGCGAAGTCCACGATCACGCACGGCTCGCTGCCCTCCACCCAGGCGTCGTGGCCGGCCGGGACGGCGTGCGCGTCACCGGGACCGAACGTCATCTCCCGGCCATCGTCGGTGCGCACCCGCAGCCTGCCGGAGATCACATATCCGGTGTGCTCGACCTGGCAGGAGTCGGTGCCGGCGATCGGCTTCATGTCGGCTGACCATCGCCAGCCGGGCAGGAAGCTCGCGAGCCCGATGGTCGCGCCGCCGACCGCGACCAGGCTCAGGCTCCCGTGCTCGAAGCTGCGCGCGTCGTCCGGGGTGCCCAGGTTCTTGGCCTCGAGTTCCATGTCGTCCTCCGGTGATCACGATGGGATCTGGCACCGTGATCGTGTCTGCGTCCGGGCACGGAGCGCATCGGTGGGACCACGTAACAGCACCGCCGCCCGCCACGTAGGCGGCGGACGCCACGTACGCGGCCGTTCAGACGCCGGCGATGCCGCATCCCCGATGCCAGAGGGACGGCGATGTGGCATCGCGGCGCCTTCCGGGCAGGCGCGCGGCTCACATCCCCGGCGAATCGCCCTCGCGTGCGAACCGGGCGGCGAGCTGGGCGCGCGACGTGACGCCGGCCTTGCGCAGCAGGCTCTCGACGTGCTTTTCCACGGTCCGGGGCGACAGGTAGAGGCGGGCCGCGACGTCCTTGTTGCTCAGCCCCCTGGCCACCAGCCCGAGAACCTCCGCCTCGCGCGGGGTGAACGGCGGGCGGCCCGGGCGCGCCCTGGCCAGCAACTCGGCGCAACGGGCCTCAAGGGCGCCAAGGCCGCGCCGCGCGAAGCACTCCCTGGCCTGCGCCAGCCACGCGCGGGCCTGCCCCCATCCGTCGGCGAGCGCCGGCCCGGCCGCGCAGGCCCTGGCCAGGTGATGCCAGACCGGGACGCAGGCCATGTCAGCGGCGGCAGCGGCGGCCAGGGCCTCGGCCGCCCGCGTCTCCCCGGCGCGGCCCGCGAGCATGGCGGCAGCGTAGCCGAGCAGCCCGGCGTTGGGGCGGGCCACCGCCACCCCGCCGCGCCTGGCCTGCTCGATCGCCTCGGCGGCGCCGGGAGCGGCGCTCATCGCGAGCAGCGCCGGCCACCAGGCGCGGAACTGCGCCGGCTCGGCATGCGGGAGCTCGGCGAGCAGGGCGGTGCCCTGGCTCATCAGCTCGCCCGCCCGGGCCCAGTCTGCGCCCACCAGCTCCGCCATCCCCCGGACACCCCAGGCGAACCCCTCCAGGTACCGTTCACCCGGGCCGGTCGGCCGGCATTCCCCCAGATGCCGCTCCATCGCGTCCCGGTCCAGCCGGTAGGCGCTGTTCTCGGCGAGGATGAAGGCCGCCTTCGTGCCCACCTCACTCAGGCCCAGGCGACGGGCCAGGTCCGCTGCCGAGCGCGCCCGCCGCTCACCCTCGCCGAGGTCGAAGCGCCAGTTGTGGGCCACTCCGAGCTGCAGGTCGAGCACGGCCGCCGTGCCCAGCGCGCCCAGGCGCCCGGCCGCCTGCCTGGCCTGCGCCAGCCGGCCGGTGCCGACGTGGTCGAAGAGCTCGATGGTGCCCAGCTCGTGCAGCGCCCGCAGCCGCCACACCGGCAGGTCCTCCGCGTCGGCGATCGCCAGGGCCCGCTCGAAGGCGGCCCGCGCCGCGCCGAGATCGGAGATGCGATTGATCCTGCCGATCAGCTCGAGGGCCTGGCAGCGCTCCCGGGCGCCCGCGCGCGTGGCAGCCAGGACCTGCTCGGCCAGCGCCCGGGACGCGGTGACGTCGGCCGCCGCGAGCGCGACCTCCGCTCGCAGCACGTCGGCCTGCGCGGCAAGGTCGGCCTGGCTGCCCGGGTCGATCAGGCCGCCCACCGCATCGAGGTGCCCGGCCGCGAGGTGCCACCTGCTCGCCGCCACCGCTGCGTGCGCCAGCCGGAGGTGGACCCGCGCCCGCCGGACGGGCTCCGCGCCCGCGGCGGCCAGCCCGGTGGTCAGCCGCTCGCCGACCATGACCGCGTCCTCCACCCGGCCAGCCAGGGCGTAGGCCGCGGTGAGCAGCTCGTCGATCCGCGCCCCGGCGGGCGCGGCCCCGGGCCGGCCGGCCGCGCCTTCGGGGCCGGCCGGGGGTGCCGCCCGCGGTACCGCCAGCCCGGCCGCAAGCAGCGCGGCCGCCCGCTCCAGCGTGGCCGCGGCGGTGGCCAGGGCCCCGGCCCGCAGCGATCGCTCGCCGGCGTCGGCGAGCAGGTCCGCCGCCCGCTCCAGCTGGCCCGCCTGCTCGGCTAGGTCGGCTGCCATGTCGAGCCGGCCCGGCTGCGCCAGCCCGGCCGACTCGACCACCGCGAGCGCCCGCGCGGCCAGCTCCGCACGGCGGGGCGGGAGCATCTCCTGAGCGAGCGTCTCCCGCGTGAGCGCGTGCCGGAAGCGGAAGCCGCCGTGCCCGGTGGCCAGCAGCAGGTTCGCCACCCCCTGTTCGAGCGCCGCTGCGACGGCCGTGGCCGGCAAGGCGGTGACCTCGGGAAGCAGCCGCCAGTCGAAGCTCCGGCCGAGGACGGCGGCCGCGTCGAGCACGAGCCGCTCCCGATGCCCGCAGGCCGCGAGCCTGGCTCGCACCGTCCCGGCGAACGAGGTGGGCACGCCGGGAGCGGCCAGCACCTCCTCGACGAGGAACGGGATTCCGTCCGCCGTGCGCTGCACCCTGGCGATCACGGCCTCGCCCGCTCCCGGCAGGCACGCCCGGACCATGCGCGCGACCTGGCTGTCGTCGAGCCGGGCAAGCCGCAGGTGCAGGCCGCAGCGACGGCTGTGCAGGCGGCCGGCCATCTCAAGCGCCGTGCTGGCGGGCTCGCTCCTGATGGTGGCCATGACCAGGACCGGCTCCCCGGCCAGGTTGTCGCCGAGGTACTCGACGACGGCCAGGGTGTCGGGATCCGCCCAGTGCAGGTCCTCCAGCACCGTCAGCAGACCGGCCGGGCCGGCGATGGCACGCAGCAGCCGGGTCAGCGCCTCCCCCCGCATCGCTGCCGAGTGCCCGCCTGGCGCACCGGAGCCGACTGCCCCGGTCAGGCCGGGCACGATCGCCGAGAGCGCGGGGAGCCAGGGAGCCAGCCCTCGGTCGGCGGGGACGTCGCGATCTCGCAGGGCCTGGGCGAGCGCCTCGGTCAGCGGCCGGAACGCGGTCCCGCCGCCGGCCGGCACCGCCCTGCCGGTCACCACGGCCGTGCCGCCTCGCCTTGCCAGCGCGGCGATCTCCCTGGCCAGGCGTGACTTGCCGACACCCGGCTCGCCGGTGATGATGGCCAGCCCGCCGCGGCCGTGCCGGGCCGCCGCCAGCGCCGCGCCGAGCGCCGCGAACTCGGCGTCCCTCCCGATCAGTTCCGGGCACAGGACATCGGCCATGCCCCATTGTGCGCCGGCTGGCCACCTGATCCGCGCCCGCGGCCACTCCGTGCGCCCGCTGGCGCGCCCCGCGGGCCGTCCGGCGGCCCGGGCAGGGCTGACGCGGGCGCCCGGCCTAAGCTACTGTGCGGTAAGGACTCATGCCGCCGGGAGCCAGCCATGCCTGAGGCAGTCATCGTCGCGACCGCCCGATCGCCGATCGGCCGGGCCTTCAAGGGAAGCATGACCAGCATCCGGGCGGACGACCTGACCGTCCAGATGATCAGGGCCGCGCTGGCCAAGGTTCCCCAGCTCGACCCGGCCGACGTCGAGGACCTGATCCTCGGCTGCGGCCTGCCGGGGGGCGAGCAGGGCTACAACATGGCGCGGGTGGTGGCCGTGATGCTCGGGCTCGACGCAGTCCCCGGGACCACGATCACCCGTTATTGCTCCTCGTCGCTGCAGTCAACCCGGATGGCCTTCCACGCGATCAAGGCGGGCGAGGGCGACGCGTTCATCTCCGCGGGCGTGGAGTGCGTGAGCCGGTTCAGCAAGGGCAGCAGCGACGGCGCGCCCGACACGAAGAACCCGCTCTTCGCCGAGGCGGAGTCCAGGACCGCGGCGCGGGCCGCCGGGGGCGCCGAGCCGTGGCATGACCCGCGGGAGGACGGGCAGGTTCCCGACGTCTACATCGCGATGGGGCAGACCGCGGAGAACGTGGCCCAGCTACGGGGCATCACCCGCCGGGAGCAGGACGAGTTCGGGGTCCGGTCGCAGAACCTGGCGGAGAAGGCGATCGCCAACGGCTTCTGGCAGCGCGACATCACCCCGGTCACGCTGCCGGACGGAACGGTGATCACCGCCGACGACGGCCCGCGGCCCGGCACCACCCTGGAGAAGGTGGCCGCGCTCCAGCCGGCGTTCCGGCCCGATGGCACCGTGACGGCCGGGAACTGCTGCCCGCTCAACGACGGCGCCGCCGCGGTGATCGTGATGAGCGACCGCAAGGCGGCCGAGCTCGGCATCACGCCGCTGGCCAGGATCGTCTCCACCGGGGTGAGCGCGCTCTCGCCGGAGATCATGGGCCTGGGCCCCGTCGAGGCCTCCCGGCGGGCGCTGGCCCGGGCCGGCATGACGATCGACGACATCGACCTGGTCGAGATCAACGAGGCGTTCGCCGCCCAGGTCATCCCGTCCTACCGCGACCTGGGCATCGACCTGGACAAGCTGAACGTCAACGGAGGCGCCATCGCCGTCGGCCACCCGTTCGGCATGACCGGCGCGCGGATCACCTCCACGCTGCTGAACAGCCTGGCGTTCCACGACAAGACGCTCGGGCTGGAGACCATGTGCGTGGGCGGCGGCCAGGGGATGGCGATGATCGTCGAGCGGCTGTCCTGACCGGTGCCGAGCCGCCTGGCCGGCCCCGCGTCATGGTTCCGCCAAGGTCACATAACGGACCGATCACGTTCAGGTCTTGTCAGCGGCCGGGCGGTGGGGCAGGCTCACCCTAGGGAGTCCCATGACCTGGAGGTGCGCCTTGTCGCTGACCCACTCTCCGGAGATGCACAAGAACCTGATCGCCCGCGTCGCACGGGTCACCGGCAGTGATCTCCGGGAGTGGTTCCGCAGGCTGGACTCCGGTCCGTCGTTCATGCGCTGCGCCGAGCGGGCCACCTGGCTCGCCGACGAGCACAACCTGCCGCACTCGTACGCCTCGGCGATCGTGCACGAGTACGAGGTGCGGCGGCGCACCCGGCTCAACGGCGCCTGACCCCAGCCCATGGACCTCGCGCACGCCCGCGAGTTCATGCGCGTCCATCACCGGGCGGTGCTCGCCACCCACCGCGCGGACGGCCGCCCGCAGCTGTCCCCGGTCCTGGTCGGGATCGACGACGCCGGCCGGGCGGTGGTCAGCACCCGGGAGACGGCCATCAAGGCCAGGAACCTCGAGCGCGATCCGCGCGCCTCGCTGTGCGTGCTGACCGACCGCTTCTTCGGCGAGTGGATCCAGGCGGAGGGGACCGCCGAGCTCATCCGGCTGCCGGAGGCCATGGACCTGCTCGTCGACTACTACCGCAGGATCTCGGGCGAGCATCCCGACTGGAGCGAGTACCGGGAGGCGATGCGCCGGGAACGCAGGCTGATCGCCGCGATCACGCTCACCCGGGCCGGCCCTGACGTCAGCGGCTGAGCGGCGCTGGTTGCCGGGCGCCGCGGGGGCGCACGCCGCGTTGGCACGCCGCCAGGGGCGCACGCCGCGTTGGCACGCCACGGGGGCGCACGCCGCGGGGCGGCGCAGCAGCCCGACTGGCCGCACGGGCACCTGGTGAATCACGGTTCATTTGGCAGGGCGCGCCGATCCTGACGTCGCTCCCGCATCACCAGCATCCCGCGCGCCGCAGAACGCCGGGCGCCGGCTTCCGAGCGCAGGTGGTGACCGCCTCGCCGCAAGAATTCTCACCGCGAACGCAACATCCGGAAGTGGCTCGCTCCCGGGCGCCCCGGTGCACGCCCGGTCGCACCGCGCAACCCGCGCGCAAATGGCCGGGACGTAGCCCCATCCCGCGGCAGGACCGTGCCGGCGGCCCGCTCCGGCCATGATCGCGCCCGCGAGCTGCGAGGACGCGGCCCGCGAGCGGGCCAGCGCATCGTACCCCCGGTCGGGCTCGAACCGACACTCGTACCCTTTTAGGGGGCCTGCCTCTTCCCTTGGGCTACGGGGGCGCGAGAATAGTACCCCGGCATGGCCTCTTTATTCTGGGATTTGCCAGAACCAATCATCTTGCCCGCGCGGGCGGGATGCGCGGCATTCTGTGCAGCCGAAAATGCAAAAGGAAAGTGCAAGCGTAAGGTGCAATCGTAAGTGCAAGGGCAAGTGCAAGGGCATGTGCAGCGGTACTATGAATCGCGCTCGCTTCCCGCTGGCGCGAGGCCCGCGTGGCGCCGGGCGCGGCGGAACACCTCGTCGAGCATCGGGCCGGTGACCCGGCCGGTGAAAGTGTTCTGCTGGCTCGGGTGATAGCAGCCGATCACCAGCAGCCCGCCCAGCAGCGCCTCCCTGGCGTGGCCGAACGCCGGCCGGGGCCTGGGCACCGGGGCGCCCGCCCGGGTGAGCTCGCGCCAGGCCGCCTGCCACGCGAAGTGCCCGAGGCAGACGATCGCCTTCAGCGAAGGTGCGACCAGCCGGTACTCGGCGGCCAGCCAGGGCTCGCACGTGTCCCGCTCGCTGATTGCCGGCTTGTTCCCCGGCGGCGCGCACCGCACGGCCGCGACCATCCGAACGCCGTGCAGCCTCTGCCCGTCTGCGGCGGACACGCTGGTGGGCAGCGCCGCCAGGCCGCACCGGTGCAGCGACTCGAAGAGCACATCGCCGCTGCGGTCCCCGGTGAAGATCCGGCCGGTGCGGTTCCCGCCATGCGCCGCCGGGGCCAGCCCGACGATCAGGATGCGCGGCTGATCCGATCCCCAGCCAGGCACCGGCCGCCCCCAGTACGGCTGGCCGGCGAAGGCACGGCGCCGGCGCGCCGACGCCACCTCCTCCCGCCACCACACCAGCCTGGGGCACGCCCGGCACACCGACTGCCGCGCCGCGAGCTCGGCCAGCGTCCCGGCGCCCGCCGCGAGCGTGCGGACATCCGCCGCGTCCCTTGCCACCGGGGTCGCGGGCGTCGCCGGGTCACCGGGCCAGCCCTCGCCGGGCCGGGCCGGCCCGGTGAGGGACGGGCCTCGCGACGGGCCGGGGCCCGGCCCGGGGCCGCCCTCCGGGACGCCGACCGCGGCCGCCGGGACGTCCCCGCCCCGCGCGGCGCCGGTCACGGCCGCCGGGACGTCCCCGCCCCGGGCGCCAGCGACCACGCGATGCCGTCGAGGATGTCATGTTCGCTCGCCACCATCTCGGCGAAGCCGAACCTGCTCATGATCCGGTCCAGGATGAGCGCCCCCGCGCCGATCACGTCCACCCGGCCCGGGTGGATCGCGCCACGGCCGGCCCGTTCCGCATGGGACTCGGCGAGCAGCGCCGTGGTCACCTCGTGCACGCGCCGGGCCGTGATCCTGGCGTGATGAACGCGCGCCGGATCGTAGCGCGGCAGGCCGAGCGCCAGGGCGGTCACCGTGGTGACCGAGCCCGCCAGCCCGACGAGGGTGCGGGCGCTGGTGACCGGGAGCGCCCCGGCCACGACGGCGAGAGCGGCGTCGATGTCCGCGGTGGCGGCGGCGATCTGGTCCCGGGCGGGCGGGTCGGTCCGGAAGTGGCGCTCGGTGAGCCGCACGCAGCCGATGTCCACCGAGATCGCCGACAGGCGGCCGCCGGCCTGCCCGCGTCCGCGCCCGTCCCCGGCAGCGCCGCCGATGATCCCGGCAAGGCCGCCGCCGGCGGCGAACCCGGCGGGGCCATGGACGAACTCGGTGGAGCCGCCGCCGATGTCGGTCACCAGGAACGGCGGCTCAGCCGGACGGCCGCCGCGCCCGGCTCGCTCGCCCGCTCCGGCGGCCAGCTCCGCGGTCGCCCCGGCGAAGGACAGGCCCGCCTCCTGCATGCCGTCGATGACCTCCGGGTCCTGCCCGAGGATCTCGCGCACCCCGCGGGCGAAGTCGGCCGCGTTCGACGCGTCGCGCGTGGCGCTGGTCGCGACCAGCCGCACGGCCTGCGCCCCGGACTCCTCGATCAGCCTCCGGTACTCCCGCAGGACGCCGAAGGTCCTGGCCATCGCCTCCGGCGCGAGCCGGCCCGTGGCGTCCACTCCCTGGCCGAGCCTGACGATCTCCATCCGGCGGTGCACATCGGACAGCTCGCCCCGGGCGGGGTCCACATCGGCGATGAGCAGCCGCAGCGAGTTGGTGCCGCAGTCGATCGCGGCGACCCGCCGCCGGCCAGGGTCAGCCACCGCACCTCCGCCTCACCGCGACCCGCCGCCAGCCCGGGCCAGCCACCGCAGCTCCATGCCGCCGCCCGTCGCGGGCGGCGAGGTCGCGGGGTGTCACGCGCAGGGGCCGACCGACCACCACTGTCCCATGGCCAGTATGGCCTCATGCCCGAGGGGATTCGCCCCCGGCACGGCCAGCTCGTGCGCGACCAGCGCATGCAGGCACTTCACCCGGTCCGGCATGCCGCCCGCCGTGGCCGCCCCAGCCGGCAGCGGCGCGACGCCCGCGGCCCGGGCCGCCGCCTCCCGCCGTGCGGCGTAATCCCGGTGCGCGGCGGCATAGGCGTCCCGCAGCGCGGGATCCCCGGCGAGCCGGCCCGCCATCTGGCGCATGAGCCCCCCGGCCTCCAGCCTGCTCGCCGCCGCACGGGCGCGCACGCATGTGAGGTAGTACAGGGTGGGGAACGGCGTGCCGTCCGGCAGCCGCGGTGCCGTCTCGATGACGTCGGGCAGGCCGCAGGGGCAGCGGTGCGCCACCGCGGCCATCCCCCGCGGCTCCCGGCCGAGCTGCCGGGTGACCGCGGCGACGTCGCGGACATCCGGCCTCATCCGCTGCGCGCTCCGCCGGGGGCGCGGGCCTGAGGGCGCCGCCCCGGCCGGCGGCTCCCCGGCGGCTCCCGGTTGGCCCGCCGCACCGACGCCCAGAGCCTGGCGTACCACGGGGCGGCCGCCGTCCGGCGGGCGCTCGCCCCGGGCGGGCGGGCGGGCGGGGCGATGACCTCGAAGCACTGCTGCGAAGGCAGGCACATGTGCAGCCGGTCCCGGGCGAGCCGCTCGATGTAGGCGGGGTCGGCGAGCTGGCGGCGCCGCGCTTGGAGCTGCTTCACGCGCTGGGCGATCTGCTCGGCCTGGAACCGCAGCTGGTCGATCTGCCGTCGCTGGGCGATGTACTCGCGGACCGGGTAGGCGAGGCTGAGCGCGACCGCGGCGAGCACCACGGCGAGAATCGCCGCCCGGCCGGTCACATGCGGCCGGGCGGCGACCGGCGAGCGGGAGCCGCCCGTCTGCCGCGCCGGGCCGGGCGCCCCGGCCGGGCCGGCCGGACCCGGCGGGCCTGGCAACGCGGCCGTCACGGCCTCCCCGCGGTGAACCGGGGAAACGCCGACCGCCCCGCGTAGGCGGCGGCATCGTCGAGCCGCTCCTCGATCCGCAGCAGCTGGTTGTACTTGGCGACCCGCTCCGACCGGGCGGGCGCACCGGACTTGATCTGGCCGCAGTTGATCGCGACCGCCAGGTCCGCGATCGTGGTGTCCTCGGTCTCGCCGGAGCGATGGCTGATCACGCAGCTCCAGCCCGCCCGGTGGGCCAGGTCCGCCGCGTCCAGCGCCTCGGTCAGCGTGCCGATCTGGTTGACCTTGACGAGCAGCGCGTTGGCGGCCTTCGCCTCGATCCCGCGGCGCAGCCGCTCCGGGTTCGTGACCAGCAGGTCATCGCCGACGATCTGGACCCTGCCGCCGAGGGCGGCGGTGAGCTGCGCCCAGCCGTCCCAGTCCTCCTCGGCCAGCGGGTCCTCGAGCGAGACGATCGGGTACGCGCCGAGCCACCGCTCGTACAGGCCGGTCATCTCCGCCGCGGACCGTGCCGTGCCCTCCATGGTGTACCCGTTCTCGCCGTGGAACTCCGTCGCCGCCGCGTCGATCGCCAGCGCGACGTCCCGGCCGGGGGTCAGGCCAGCCTTGCCGATCGCCTCCATCAGCAGGTCTAGCGCGGCCTGATTGGACGGCAGGTCAGGCGCGAAGCCTCCCTCGTCGCCCACGCCCGTGCCCAGGCCGTGCTGGCGCAGGACCGAGCCCAGCGCGTGGTAGGTCTCCGAGCCCCACCGCAGCGCCTCCGCGAACGTGCCCGCCCCGATCGGGGCGATCATGAACTCCTGGATGTCCACGTTGGTGTCCGCGTGCGCCCCGCCGTTGAGGATGTTCATCAGCGGCACCGGGAGCACGTGCGCGTTCGGCCCGCCGAGATAGCGGAAGAGCGGAAGCTGCGCCGACTCGGCGGCCGCCCGGGCCACGGCGAGGCTGACGCCGAGGATGGCGTTGGCGCCCAGGCGCGACTTGTCCGGGGTCGCGTCCAGGTCCGTCATCGCGACGTCGATCAGGCGCTGCTCGTCCGCCTCCTGGCCGAGCAGCTCCGGCTGGATCTCGTCGATGACGGCGCGCACCGCGTTCTCCACCGATTTGCCGCCATAGCCGGGACCTCCGTCGCGCGACTCGACGGCCTCGAACGCGCCGGTGGACTTGCCGCTGGGCACGATGGCGCTGCCGCGGGTGCCGTCGTCGAGCGCCACCTCGACCTCCACGGTCGGGTTGCCCCGCGAGTCGAGAACCTGCCTGGCGTGGATCGCTTCGATGGCGGGCACGGACACTCCCCTGTGCTGCTGGCGACTGTACGGAGCCTAACCGAGCCGCCGCCGGCGTGGCGGTCCGGCGCGCCGCTGCCGGCCCGGGTCGCTCAGTCCCGCGCCGTCGCCTGCTCCCAGGCGCGCACGCGGTCGCGGAACACCCGCGCCGCGTGGCGAAGCTCAAGCTCGGGATCGAGGCCCTCGGCGCGCGCCCTCGCGGCGAGGGCGAAGAGCTCGGCTCCTATCGCGCTCACCGCCCCCGGCGCCCCGGCCGGCCCCGCCGCGCCGCTCCCTCGCGGCGTCCCCGCCGGCCCGGGCGGGCGCGGCAGCTCGGCCAGTTCCGGCGGCGCCCCCGCGGCCGATGCCCGCCGCTGCAGCTGGGCGGCCAGCGAGAGCGCGGGCTGGTTCATCGGCACGCCGTCCAGCGCCGAGACCCGGCCCCCGGCCGCCCGCTCGGCCGACTTGATCCGGTCCCAGTTCCGCTTGACCTCCTCGGGCCCGCTGACCCGCACGTCACCGAACACGTGCGGGTGCCTCCGGATCAGCTTGGCCGTGACGCCGGAGGCCACGTCGTCGATGGTGAACCCGGTGCCGTCGGCACGCTCGGCCGCGATCGCGGCGTGGAGCAGCACCTGCATGAGCACGTCGCCGAGCTCCTCGCGCAGGCCAGCCGGGTCGCCCCCCTCGATCGCCTCCAGCGCCTCATAGGTCTCCTCAAGCAGGTGCGGGGCGAGGGACTCGTGGGTCTGCCGCGCGTCCCAGGGGCATTCACGGCGCAGCCGGCCCACCACCGCGACGAGCCCGGCCAGCGCACCGCCGCCGCCCGAGCCCGGCTGCCCGGCGCCGGAACCCGGCTGGCCGCCCGCGGTCAGCACCGCGGCGCGAGCTGCGGCCGGGGGCTCGCCGGCGGCCCGCTCACGCCGGGCCTGGCCACGAGCGTGCTCGGCGCGGGCACGATCCCCGCCTGGCTGGTCAGCCCGCTCGGGCCGTAGTCGTACGCGCCGAACTGCGGGTTCACCCTGATCTCCAGGCTCTTGGCGGCCAGGCACTCCAGGTGGCCGACGGCCAGCGCAACCCGCTGCTGCCCGGCGGCGCTGGCCGGCGGCACGCCGTGGTCAAGGCGCCGCTCCAGCACGTCCTGGATCGCGATCCAGCGGCCGAGCTCGGGCAGCAGGTCCGGCGGCAGGCCATTGAGGATGGCCGCCTGGCGCAGCGTGTCGCCGCTGGCGCGCAGCTGGGCGGCCTCCGCGGCCAGCGCCCGCTGGGCCTGGGCCGCCGTGACCACGATGCCCTCGCGCTGGGCGAGCCGCTCGACGGTCGCGAACCTGAGCATCCAGCCCAGCACCTTGCCCGGCATCTGCGCAGGCCCGTAGGGCAGCTGCAGCCGGCCCCGCTCCGCATGGTAGGCGGCGCTCAGGTTCGTGACCTGCGCGGACAGCGCGCTCGTCGTGATCCGCTGGTTGTCGTAGATCGCCGCCGCGCCGAGCTGGACCTGCCCGCAGCCGGCCAGGGCGAGCACCCCGGCCCCGCCGACCGCCCCGGCCACCATCCATCCGACGGCCCTCCGCCGGCTGGCCCGCCGCCCGCTGGTCCGCCGCACTATGCTCCTCCTTCGCTCGCCGCGAGCGCGCCGCCGAGGACCGCCTCGATCAGCTCCTCGCACCAGGCCAGCAGCTCGCCGTCCCGCAGCGGCGGCGCGCCGAGCGCCACGGGCCCGCCGGCCCGCGCGGTCGCGCCCGCTCCGCGCCGGGTGCCGCCGGCGCCTCCGGGCCGGGCCCTGGGCGCCGGTACGAGCATCGTACGCACCGCGGGCTTGAGCACGGTCCGCGGGTAGAGCCGCGCCACCCGCACCTGGCGCGAGTCGGGCAGATCGACGGGCGCGAACCTGATGTGATTGCCCTGCGCGGTGATCTCCGTCAGGCCGGCCCGGCGCGCCCGGGCCCGCAGCCGGGCCACGGCCAGCAGCGTCACCACGGGCCCGGGCGGCGGGCCGTACCGGTCGGTGAGCTCCTCGGCGACCGCCGCGGCGCCGGCGTCGGAGTCGATCGCCGCGATCGACGTGTAGGCCTCCAGGCGCAGCCGCTCGCCGGGAACGTAGTCGTGCGGGATGTGCGCGTTCACCGGCAGCTCGATCCGGACCTCCGGGCGCTCGGCCGCGCCCTCGCCGCGCAGCTCGCGGACCGCCTCCCCGATCATCCGCACGTACAGGTCGAACCCGACCCCGGCGATGTGCCCGGACTGCTCGCCGCCGAGCAGGTTCCCCGCCCCGCGGATCTCCAGGTCCTTCATCGCCACGTACATCCCGGCCCCGCGCTCGGAGTGCTGCGCGACCGTCTCCAGCCGCTCGTGGGCGGTCTCGCTGAGCGGCCGCTCCGGGGGGAACAGGAAGTACGCGTACCCCCGTTCCCGGCCGCGGCCGACCCGGCCGCGGAGCTGGTGGAGCTGCGCGAGGCCGTAGGCGTCGGCCCGGTCGACGATCAGCGTGTTGGCGTTCGGGATGTCCAGGCCCGACTCGACGATCGTGGTGCTGACCAGCACGTCGAACTTCTTGTCCCAGAAGTCCACCATGATCTTCTCGAGGACGTGCTCGTTCATCTGCCCGTGCGCCACCGCGATCCTCGCCTCGGGGACCAGCTCGGCGAGCCGGGCCGCGGCCCTTCCGATCGAGGAGACCCGGTTGTGCACGAAGAACGTCTGGCCGTCGCGCAGCAGCTCGCGCCGGATCGCCGCCGCGACCTGCCGCTCGTCGTAAGGGCCGACGAAGGTGAGGACGGGGTGCCGTTCCTCCGGCGGGGTCAGGATCGCCGACATCTCCCGGATCCCGGCGATGCCCATCTCCAGCGTCCGCGGGATCGGGGTGCCTGACATCGAGAGCACGTCGACCTGCGTGCGCATCGCCTTCAGGTGCTCCTTGTGCTCGACGCCGAACCTGTGCTCCTCGTCGATGATGACCAGCCCGAGGTCCTTGAACCGGGTCCCGGAGGACAGCAGCCGGTGGGTGCCGATGACCACGTCCACGGTCCCGTCGGCGAGGCCCGCCTGGGTCGCCGCGACCTCGGCGTCGGACTGGAAGCGCGACAGCGCCCGCAGCACCACGGGGAACGGGGCGTACCGCTCGCCGAACGTGGCCATGTGCTGCTGCACGAGCAGCGTGGTCGGGCACAGGACCGCCACCTGCTTGCCGTCCTGGACCGCCTTGAACGCGGCCCGCACCGCCAGCTCGGTCTTGCCGTAGCCGACGTCGCCGCAGATCAGCCGGTCCATCGGGAGCGGCTTTTCCATGTCAGCCTTGATCTCCTCGATCGCGGCGAGCTGGTCGGGCGTCTCGGCGTACGGGAAGGCGTCCTCGAGCTCGCGCTGCCACGGCGTGTCCGGGCCGAACGCGTGGCCGGGCGAGGCGATCCGCGCCGAGTAGAGCCGGATCAGCTCGGCGGCGATCTCCCGCACCGCCCGGCGGGCCCGGCTCTTGGTCTTCGCCCAGTCCGCGCCGCCGAGCCGGTGCAGGCTCGGCGCCTCCCCGCCGGAGTACCTGGTCACCTCGTCGAGCTGGTCGGTGGGCAGGTAGAGGCGGTCGGGCGGCTGGCCGCGCCGGCTCGGCGCGTACTCGATGACCAGGTACTCGCGGGTGGCGCCCTGCACCGTCCGGCTGGTCATCTCCAGGTAGCGGCCGACCCCGTGCTGCTCGTGGACCACGTAGTCGCCGGGCGTCAGCTGCAGCGGGTCGATGCCGCCGCGCCTGCGGGCCGGCATCCTGCCGCGCTCCCGCGTCCCGGGCCGCCCGGACAGGTCCGCCTCGCACAGCACCGCCAGCCGGATGCCCGGCCAGGTGAACCCCGCCCCGATCTGGCCGGTGGCCACCACCACGGCCCCGGGCCCGGGCGCCGCCGCCAGGTCCGCGGCGCGGGCGCCCAGGCCCTCCCCGCGCAGCATCTCGGCGAGGCGCTGCGCCGGCCCGTGCCCCTCGGTCACGAGCGCGACTCGCCAGCCGGCGGCGAGCCAGCCGCGCATGTCCGCCAGCACCCGCGCGGTGTCCCCGCGGTAGGCGGCCGCTGGGCGGGCTCCGAGGGTGAACGAGTCCCGCTCGCCGGGCTCCTCCCGCGCGGCGGCCGGCTGCGCGGGCGAGCCGGCGGGACGGCCCGTTCCTCCCTGTCCGTCACCGGAGGCGAACGGGGTGATCGTCCACCAGCCGATGCCCAGGCGGGTCGCGGCCGCACGGACGTCGGCGATCGGCCGGAACGCGGATTCGCCGAGGTCGACCGGGACCTGCCCGCCGGCCGCCGCGCTCACCCAGGAGGCTTCGAGGAATTCCTGGCTGGTCGCGACCAGGTCGGCGGCGCGCGCCCGGATCCGCTCCGGGTCGCAGGCCACCACCAGCGCCCCCGGCGGCAGCACCTCGACCAGCAGCTCCATCCGGTCGGCGAGCAGCGGCGCGAGCGCTTCCATGCCCTCCACGGCGATCCCGTCGGCGAGCTTGCCGAGGACGTCGGACAGGCCCGGGTACTCGGCGGCGAGCTGCTTGGCCCGGTGCCGCACCGCGGGGGTGAGCAGCAGCTCCCGGCAGGGCGGCGCCCACACCGAGGGCACCGTCGTGCCGATCGAGCGCTGGTCGGCGGCCCTGAACGGCCTGATCTCCTCGATCAGCGAGCCGAGGAACTCGATCCGCAGCGGGTGCTCCTGCGTCGGCGGGAAGACGTCGAGGATCCCGCCGCGCACGGCGACCTCGCCGCGGCTGGCGACCAGGTCGGCCCGCGCGTAGCCGATCTCGGCGAGCCGGGTGACCACCTCGTCCAGGTCGGCCTCCTGGCCCGCCTCCAGGCGGACCGGCTCGAGCGCGCCGAGGCCGCCGACCAGCGGCTGGAGGATGCCACGGGCCGGGGTCGTGACGACCCGCAGCGGGCCGGCCGCCGGGTCGGCCGGCTCCGGCCTGGCCAGCCGGCGGAGCACCGCCAGCCGCCGCCCCGAGGTGTCCGATCGCGGCGACAGGCGCTCGTGCGGCAGCGTCTCCCAGGCTGGGAAGTAGGCGACCGGCGCCGGGTCGGGCAGCAGCGAGGCGACCGCGTTCGCCAGGTCCTCCGCCTCCCGGGCGGTGGCGGTGACGGCGAGGACGAACCTGCCGCCGGCCGGGCCGGCGGCTCCGGCGGGCGGCGCCGCGAGCGCCGCGATCACGACCGGGCGCAGCGCCGGCGGCGCGGTCACGTCCGCTCCCGCCGCGCCGGGAATGGCCGCGTGCTCGAGCGCACGCCGCAGCTGAGGATCGGCGGCTGCCGCGCCGATCAGGCCGGTGAGGCTCATCGCATCCTTGCATGCCTGGGCGGCTGCGCGCCCGGGGAAGGCGCCGTCCTCGCGCGAGGAGGATGCCCCGTCCTCGTGCCCGGGAGGGCGCGCCCGCAGCGCGCGGGGCCCTCGCCGGGGCTGGCGCAGCACGAGTGGCCCGCGTCCGTGGCTGGACGCGGGTTCACCGGTCCAGCTTACGTCCCGGGCGGGGGGAACCATGCCGCCTGGCGCGAGCGGCCCGCGCGGCCCGGGGAATCGCGGGTAGTCTTCTCCGGTGCACGATCAGGCCAGGCGGGGGTCCCGGTGACCGCGAGCGCCCGGGCCGAGCCGGGCGTCGATCACGCGGCGCTGCACTCGCTCGCGCTCGGCCGGCGCCAGCTCGGCGACCTCGAGCTGATCATGTCGGGCGCGTTCGCGCCGCTGCGCGGCTTCATGACCGAGGCCGACGTCCGGGCGGTGGCCGCCAGCGGCACCCTCGCCGACGGGACGGCGTGGCCGATCCCGGTCACGCTCGAATGCCGGTCCGACGCGGTTCCGCCCGATGCCGGCCATGTGCTGCTCGCCGATCCGGAGGGGACTCCGCTCGCGGTCCTGCGCATCACCGAGCGGACCGTGCTCGGCGCTCCGGACCCGGCCGGCGGCGACCCGGCCAGCGGGGTCCCGGCCGACCGGGACCCGGCCATCACCGGCCCGGCGGGCGGCACGATGATCAGGCTCGCCGGGCCGGTCACCGCGCACCGGCCGGCTGAGCACGGCCCCTTCCGGCGGCTCATGATCTCCCCTGAGCAGGCCAGGGCGAAGCTCGGGACGGGGCCGGTTCTGGCGTTCGCCACCCGTGCGCCCCTGGGCTGGCGGCAGATCGGCCAGCTGAAGCACCTGGCTGGCCAGCTGAGCGCCCGGCTGCTGCTGCTGCCGCTCACCGGCGGCCAGGCCCAGGTGGTCCGGCAGCCCGAGGACCTGGTGCGGGCCGTGCTCGCCGCGGCGGCCAGCCTTCCGGCCGGGACGCTGGTCGTTCCGGTGCCGCTGGCCCCCCGCCCGGCCGACGGCGCCGCGCCGCCGGGCCGCCCGGAGCCGGTGCGGGAACTCGCCGCGGCCGCCATCGTGGCGGCCGCGCACGGGGCCACGCACCTGATGGCGGACGGCTGGCTGCCCGCCGGGCGGGACGGCCGCGCCGCCGGTGCCGTGATCACCGGCCTGCCGGGCGCGCCGATCCCGGTCGTCGCGGCCGGGGAGTGGGCGTACGACCAGCGGGCCGAGGTGTGGCGGCCGCTCTCGCTGATCGAGCCCGGGGCCGAGATCGGTGACCTGTCCGCCGACCAGCTCGCCGACATGCTCGACAGCGGCGCCTGCCTGCCCGACTGGTTCGCCCCCGAGGCGGTCAGGGCCGAGCTGAGGCGGGCCAGGCCGCCGCGATCCGAGCGCGGCCTCGTGCTGTTCCTGACCGGGCTGTCGGGGTCGGGCAAGTCCACCCTCGCCAGGGACCTGCACGACATCCTCTCCGAGCGCGGTGAGCGCCGGGTCTCCCTGCTGGACGGGGACCTGGTGCGCTCGCTGCTGTCGGCGGGGCTGTCGTTCTCCCGCGCCGACCGCGACCTGAACATCGCGCGGATCGGCTACGTGGCCGCCGAGATCGCCAGGCACGGCGGCATCGCGATCTGCGCGCCGATCGCGCCCTACGCGGCCGCCCGGCAGCGGGTCCGGGAGATGGTCTGCCAGGCCGGTGACTTCCTCCTGATCCATGTCGCGACCCCGATCGAGGTCTGCGAGGCACGGGACCGCAAGGGCCTGTACGCGAAGGCCCGGGCCGGGCTGATCGAGCGGTTCACCGGGATCTCCGATCCCTACGAGGAGCCGACCGACGCCGTCCTGACCATCGACACCTCGGTGCTCAGCCGCGAGCAGGCGGTGAACGCGGTGCTCGGCCTGCTCACCTCCGGCGGCTGGCTCGCGGGCGGGTGACCGGCCGGGCGACAGCCAGGGACCAGCGCACCGGCGCTAGTCCTCGTCTTCCGCGCGGGTTCCCGCGTCCAGGCGGGCGCGGAACCCGCCGAGGCGGCGCGAGATCGCCGCGCTCATCGCGTCTCGGAGCCTGGCCAGCGCGATGTAGCTCAGGAGCCCGCTGATCAGGACCGCCAGGGCGAGCAGGAGCAGGCTCCTGGCGCCGGCCAGGTAGAGCCCGGCGAAGACGGCGGCGAACAGCACCAGCCGCAGCAGCGTGTAGGTGAGGGCGGCACGCATGGCAGTTGCCAGCCTATCCGCGCTCACCAGCTCTGCCGCCGTCGGCCAGCACGCTGGCCAGCACCGCGGGGTCGACGTTGCCCCCGGACAGGATCGCCACCCGTCGGCGGGCGGCGGGCAGCTCGGCCGCCCGGAACAGGCAGGCCGCGATGGCGACGGCCCCGGCCGGCTCGGCGACCAGCCGGGCCCGGGTGGCGAGCAGCCGCATCGCCGCGCGGATCTCGTCGTCGGTCACCGTCACGATGGCGTGGACCTGCGCGAGCAGGTGGCGCATCGGCAGCTCGCCGACCCGGTCGGCGCGCAGCGCATCGGCGATCGTGCGCCCGGTGTCGGCCGGCGACCACGCGACCGGCCGCCGTAGCCGCAGGCTGTCCCTGGCGTCCGCAGCGAGCGCCGGCTCGGCGCCCACGACCCGGGCGCCGGGGACCAGGGCGGTGATCGCCGCGGCGACCCCGGAGATGAGGCCGCCGCCCCCGACCGGGCAGACCACCAGGTCCGCCCCCGGCAGGTCCTCGGCGATCTCCAGGCCGATCGTGCCCTGGCCGGCGATCACGTCCCGGTGGTCGAACGGGGGAACCGGCTCGTAGCCGTGGCTGGCGACCAGTTCCCCGGCCGCGGCGGCGCGCGCGGCGAGGCTGGGCTCGCAGGTGACGATCCGGGCGCCCCACGCCCGGGCCGCCTCGACCTTGACCTCCGGGGCGTTGGACGGCACGACCACGGTGGCCGGCACCCCGAGCAGCCCCGCGGCGTAGGCGAGCGCGGCGGCGTGGTTCCCGCCGGAATGGGTCACCACGCCACGGGAGCGCCGCCCGGGCGGGAGCGCGCTGATCGCGGAGAAGGCGCCCCTCAGCTTGAACGCGCCGGTGGGCTGCAGCGACTCGGCCTTGATGAGCAGGTCGGGGGCGGCGCCGGGAAACGGCACGAGCGGGGTTCGGAACGCGACGCCATCAAGCCGACGTGCCGCCTCCCGGATCTCATCGATCCCGACAAGGTCACGCACGGCCCCAGCCTACGTGATCGGGCCCTAGGCGGCAGGTGACGGTCAAAGCGTCACTACAAGGATCGTGAGGAAACTTTTACGGAATCTAAGGAGAATAGTGATCTTTAGCATTAAGATGATGTTATGGGGGGTAAGAGAGCGAGGGGGCTAGGTGAGTCGGAGGAGTGACGAATGGATGGCCACAGTGATCGCCTGCTTACTCCCGGAGAGGTCGCTGCCCTGTTCCGCGTCGACCCCAAGACGGTGACCAGATGGGCCGCATCGGGCCGGATCAGCAGCATCCGCACTCCCGGCGGCCACCGCCGGTACCGGGAGGTGGAGATCCGCGCGCTGCTCGGCCTGGACGCCGGGCCGGCTGAGAAGCCGGCGGCCGCCGGGGAACGTGCCCCGGACGCCGACAGCCCCGGGCAGTAACTCCGGCCGTGCCCGCAGCCCCGACCGGGCGGTGCCCTGCGCAGGGCCCGGCCGGGCTGCACGGCCCGGCCGGGCGCCGCTGACCGGGCGCGGCGGCACGGCCGTGCCGCCCAGGCCGGCCGTGCGGCTCACCCGGGCCCCGCG
Source organism: Actinomycetota bacterium (assembly GCA_021324595.1). Taxonomy (GTDB): domain Bacteria; phylum Actinomycetota; class Actinomycetes; order Streptosporangiales; family Streptosporangiaceae; genus Chersky-822. The sequence goes on from JAJPIV010000016.1 coordinate 41,087, forward strand.
GCCCGGGTGCGCGTGGCGCTCCCGACGCGCCCGGCCGTTATCACCGCTCACCGGCAGCCTCCATGCCGCCGCCCCGGGCCAGGAAGTCCAGGAACTCGTGGCGCAGCACCTCATCACCGGCGCGCCAGGCTCTCTTCTTCTCCTCGGCCTCTTCCTCGCTCAGGGCACCGGAGGCGAACCGCGCGTAATCGGCGTCGGCCGGCCCGATCTCGACGTAGGCATCACCGAGCGCTGAGCCGTCCGGGGCGGTCGCCGACTCCGGGACCAGCAGGTTGCCGTTGGGCAGGCGTATCACGTACATGCCGCACCATCCTCAGATGCCGTACCGCACGTTGAAGTAGAGCATGACCCGCAGCGCCGCCCGCGTGTCCCCGCCCACCATCTCGACGAGCGCCGGCCGCTGCGATGACGCGATCGCCGCGAACGCGTCCGCGAAGAACTCCCGCCGGCCGAGCGATCCGGGCTGCCGGTGGAACGCGCTGGCCAGCGACGGCCGGCAGGCGCGGTAGAGCGCCGTGAACTCGGCCGTGTCCGACTGCCAAGCCCCGTCCGGGCCGTCGATGTCGTCCAGCGCGTGGCCGATCTCGTGGCACATCACATCCGGCGTCGGGGATGGCCGGGATCCCACGACGATCCGGCGCTCGCCATAGGCTCCAGCGCAGGCGTCCCAGGTGGCGCGGCCGGACGGCAGCGGGACTCCGCGCAGCGCATCCATGTGATCGAGATCAGGCACGCCGCCGGGGCCCACGTAGATCGCGTCCAGCCCGGCCACCAGCCGTTCCTTGATCAGCTGGGGCAGCTCGGCGAGCCGGTCCACGGCCCGGACCACCTGGGGCGGGGGCACCTGCCCGGGAGCCCAGTCCCGGTGCAGGATGCGCTCGAGATGACCGCAGTGGCGGTGTCCGGGAGCGGTGCGGCCCACCCTGGCCCGCTCGTACCACGGCACCGGCGCATCCGCCGCCGGCCTCGGCCGTGCCGGGGTTCCCAGCCGTGCCCCCGCCGCCGTCTGCCCGAACCCCGCGGGCCGGCCGGGCTCTGCGGGCCGGCCGGCGGCTGGCCGAGGGCCGGTGCGGACTCGGGCGCGCCCGGCAGGCCCCGACGGGCCGGGGCCGACGACTCCGGCAGCCGCGCCCCCCGGAGGCTGGCGTGGGGCGGAGGCGGCCAGCCGGCCAGCGTGACCACGGGGCGCGGCGTCCGGGGCGCTCCCCGGCCCGGCCTGGCCGGGGAGCGCCGACGACCGAGGAGGAGCGGACCCGGGCCGGATGGGAGCCGGCCCGCCTGGGCGCGGCTCGGCAGGCTGGCCGGGCCCGGGCCGGGCGAGGCGGGACGGAGGTACCCGGGCGGCTGGCCCCGGAGCCGCCGGCTGCCCGGCCCGGTGCCCGGCCCGCGCAGCGCCGGGCGCCCTTCGGTGCCCGGCCGCCCGGCGAGCCCGCGTCCGGCGCTTCCGCCGGATGAGTTCCAGTAACCGCCGCATGCCACCGCTCCCCGGGCATCGTCCGCAATGAGATCAGGTTGCCAGGTTACGCCTGATTCGCCGTGGCGTCAGGCAGTGGATCCGGTGCCGCCGCGCCCGGGGGCGGGCATGCGGATCCAGCGGCTACTCTGTGTCCATGTTGGTGCTGTGCGTCATCTTTGCCCTGCTAACGCTTGGTTTCGTGGTGCCATGCGTCATCGACATCGCCTCGACCCCCGAGCGGTACTTCGACCTGCCGACGAAGCAGACCTGGCTCATGGTGGCCATCGCGTTCTGGGTGTTCGGCGCCGCGGCCTGGCTGCTGGTGGGGCGGCGTGACGTGCGGGCGGAGCGGGTCCTTGACACCCCGGCCGCGCTGTGGGCGACGGGCGGCGGGCTCGTCCTGGGCCCCCGCGCGGCCCGTGCCGGCGCGGGCCGTGGCTGGCGGCCGGGCGTGGGCACCCGGGCCAGGTTCGTCGCTCCCGACGACAACCCGGAGTTCCTCCTCGAGCTCGACCGCCGGATCCGCCGCCTGCGCGACCAGGAGTGACGCGCCCGCGCCGCGGCTCGCCGCCCGGCCGCGCAGCGGCTCAGTGCATGCCCGCGTAGGAATGCAGGCCAGTCACCCACAGGTTGATCACGACGACGTTGAAGAGCAGGCAGGCGAACCCGGCCAGGTGGATGACGGCGGCCCGGTGCCCGCGCCAGCCCGCTGTCGCGCGTGCGTGCAGGTACGCCGCGTAGACCAGCCAGGTGATGAACGACCAGGTCTCCTTGGGATCCCAGCCCCAGTACCTGCCCCAGGCGTGATCGGCCCAGATCGCCCCCGCGATGATCGCGAAGGTCCACGCCGGGAACGCGAACAGGACCGACCGGTAGGAGAGCCGGTCAAGCACCTGGGACCCCGGGAGCTGAGCCATGATCCCCCCGCCCGGCCTGCCGCCGGCCTTCGCCATCCGCTCGCTCCGCGCCGCCAGCAGGTACAACACGGTGACGACCGCGCCGAAGATGTACAGGCCGAGCGCCACGATCATCGCGGTCACGTGGATCGCGATCCAGTACGACTGGAGCGCGGGGACCAGATTGCCGGCCGGGGTGTAGATGACCATCACGTCCACCGCGAGCGCGAGCACGACCGGCAGCAACACGAACAGGCCCAGGTAGTACGCGCCGAACCGGGCCGAGGCGAGCACGAGCACGAGCACGGCCGCGCAGGTGATCGCGGCGATGAACTCGTACATGTTGCCCCACGGCACCCGGTGCTCATCGATGCCGCGCATCGTGATCGACGCGACATGGCTGGCCAGGCCCAGGCAGGTCAGGACGAACCCGGCCCGCGCCCATCCGCTCGCCGGCCAGCGGGTCCGCGCCGCCGAGGCCACGGACCCGCCGGGCCCGGCCGGGCCGCCTGGCATGGCCGGGCCGCCTGACCCGGTGATCGTCGTGCCCGGCTTCCCCGGCCCCGGGCCGTCCGATGGCCCGGGCAGCTCGCCCGCCGC
>JAJPIV010000051.1 GCA_021324595.1 Actinomycetota bacterium
CCGGGCCTGCCCGCCGGGCCGGCCGGTTCCGCGGGCGAGCGGCGTCTGGCAGCGCGGGCAGTATGGCCCGACCCGTTCCTGCCTGACGAGCAACCCGGCGTCGAACAGCTGCCGAAGCGACCACCACGCGGCCTCGATGTGCGCCGTGTCCATGGTCCGGCGGGTTGGCCCGCCCGCCGCCCAGCATCCGATGCGCTCGTTGAGGGCGGTGAACATGCCGATGTGGCGGATCGCGGACTCGCGGCACCGGTCGTTGAACCGGCCGATGCCGTAGGACTCGATCTCGCCCGGGCTCGCCAGCCCAAGCTCGCGCTCGACGGCCACCTCGACCGGCAGGCCGTGACAGCTCCACCCGCCGCCGGCGCGGACATCGAATCCTCGCATGGCCCGGTAGCGAGCGATTATGTCGCGCACCACCTTGACCCGGGCGTGGTGGATTCCGGGGACCCCGTGGGCGACCTGGGGGATCTCCTCGCATGTCCAGGCCGGGCCGCCGGACACGCGCCGGCGCAGCCGCTGCGGCACCGCCGCGGCGGCCCACCGGTTGCCGACCTGCCGGCCGATCGCCGCGAGGTCCGGGTGGGCAGGCAGCACACGGCCGGCCGGGCCGCCGCCAGGGCTCCCGGCGTGGTGATCGGGCTGCGGCAACGGCATCCCCCCGTCCTGCCGTCACGAGCCGCATCAGGATAGCTGAGGCCGGCCGGCCGGGCCCGGGCCGGGGCCGGGCCGGTTGCGCCGCCGGGGATTGCCGGCTGGCCTGCCGTGGTTATTCGTGTCGTGGCCGGGCATGTTTGCGGATCGTGTCGGCCGGCACTTATTCTCCGGTGACGCCCGGTCGAACGTCGCCGCTCGGCGCTGAAGGAGGCGGGGAGTGACCACGACCGCACGTTCGGATGCCGCCGGATTCCCGGTACGGCCCGGGGAGCGCCCATGGACGCGGGCGGAGATCGCGGCGGTCCGCGAGCAGCTGATGAGGGAGGCCGAGGAACTGGCCGCCGAGGTGGACCGCGCTGAGTCGGGCATCGTGACCCAGCTGGGAGAGGCGATCAGTGACGCGGGCGACGACCAGGCCGATGTCGGCGCGAAGGCGTTCGAGCGGGAGCACGAGCTGGCGCTCAGCTACAACGCGCGGGACCTGCTCGCCCAGACCGAGCGAGCCCTGGCCAGGATCGAGGCAGGCACCTATGGCTCCTGCGAGTCGTGCGGCGAGCCGATCGGCAAGGCGCGGCTCCAGGCGTTCCCCCGGGCGACCCTGTGCGTGAAGTGCAAGCAGCGCGAGGAACGGCGCTGAGCGGCCGGCCGGCAGGCGGCGCGCCGGGATCCGGCCACGGCGCCGGCCGGCCGGCCAGGCGCCGGGTGGCTCTCCTGCTCGCCGTCGCGCTCGTCGTGCTGGCCGCCGATATCGTCACCAAGCTCGTGGTCGTCGCCACGCTGTCCGGCCGGCCGCCGGTCAGCCTGCTGGGCGGCTTCCTGAAGCTGACCCTGACCCGCAACCCCGGCGCCGCGTTCAGCATCGGCGGGCCGTCCACGACGGCGCTGTTCAGCGCGATCGCGGTGGGCGTGGCCGTGGTGATCCTGCGGACCGCCCGCCGGATCGGCAGCGCCTCGTGGGCGGTGACCCTCGGGCTGCTGCTCGGCGGCGCCACCGGCAACCTCATCGACCGGATCTTCCGGTATCCCGGCCCGTTCCGCGGCTACGTCGTGGACTGGATCCAGCTGCCGCACTGGCCCGTGTTCAACCTCGCGGACTCCGCGATCGTCTGCGGTGGCGTGCTCGCGGTGATCCTGGCGATGCGGGGCACGGCCATCACCGGGCACGCCCGCGCGGCGCCGCCGGCCGGCAGCGGGGGCGGCCCGGCGGCCGGCATCCCGGCCGGGCCGGCGGACGGCCAGCTGACAGGCCCGGCCGGCGGCGGCCCCGGCCAGGCGGGCGATCCGGCCGGGCGGCCCGGCCGCGCCGCGGGGCCGCCGGGGGGAGGCGCGGCGTGACCACGCCCGTCCAGCGGCGGGTCCCGGTCCCCGAAGGGCTCGAAGGCGAGCGCCTGGACGCCGCCATAGCCCGGATGTTCGGCCTGTCCCGCACCCGTGCCGCGGAGCTGATCGGAAGCGGGGCGGTGCTGGTCGCAGGACGGCCCGCGAGCAAGGCGGACCGGGCGGCGGCAGGGGAGTGGCTGGAGGTCACCCTGCCGCCCGCCGTCCCGGCTCCGGCCGCCCCCCGCCCGCAGCCGGTGCCCGGCCTCGAGGTGGCCTACGAGGACAGCGACATCATCGTGGTGGACAAGCCGGCGGGGGTCGCCGCGCACCCGACCGCAGGCTGGACCGGGCCGACCGTGCTCCAGGGGCTGCTGGCGCGCGGCCATCGGATCGCCGCCAGCGGCGCGGCCGAGCGGCAGGGGATCGTCCACCGGCTTGACGCGAACACCTCGGGCCTGATGGTCGTCGCCAAGAGCGAGCTGGCCTATCGCGTCCTCAAGCGGGCCTTCCGGGAGCGGGAGGTGGACAAGCGGTACCACGCGCTGGTCCAGGGCCATCCGGACCCGCTGCGCGGCACCATCGACGCCCCGATCGCCCGGCACCCGTCGGGGGACGGCAGGTTCGCGGTCGCCTTCGACGGCCGGACGGCGATCACCCACTATGACACCCGCGAGGCGTTCCGTGCGGCGAGCCTGGTCGAGGTCAGGCTGGAGACCGGCCGCACGCACCAGATCCGGGTGCACATGGCCGCCATCCGGCACCCGTGCGTGGGGGACCGCCTCTACGGGGCCGACCCCGTGCTGGCGGCCAGGCTCGGCGTCGCGCGCCAGTGGCTGCACGCGGTGCGGCTCGCCTTCGCCCACCCGGCCGACGGGCGGGCGATGGAGTTCACCAGCGCCTATCCGGGGGACCTGCGAGCCAGCCTGGACCTGCTGGCCGCGCAGTCGTGACGGCGGCGAGCCGGCCCGTGCCGTCCCGCGTCCCGTCGGCTATCGTCTGAGCACCGAGCAGCGATCGCGGGCGGCAGCGTGCACACCGGAGGGCGTCATGGCGGCAACACGGGATGGATTCGCCCACCTGCACGTGCACACCGAGTACTCGATGCTGGACGGCGCCGCCCGGCTGGACGACCTGTTCGCCGAGTGCGAGCGGAACGCGATGCGCGCCATCGCGATCACCGACCACGGGAACGTCTACGGGGCCTACGACTTCTGGAAGAAGGCGCGGGCCGCGGGCATCAAGCCGATCATAGGCATCGAGGCCTACGTGGCGCCGGAGCACCGCCGGCACAAGCAGCCCGTGCGGTGGGGCACGCCGGCGCAGCGGGAGGACGACGTCTCCGGGGGCGGCGCCTACACCCACCTCACGCTGCTGGCCGAGACCACCGCCGGCATGCACAACCTGTTCCGCCTCTCCTCGCTGGCCTCGCTCGAGGGGTACTTCCGCAAGCCGCGGATGGACCTGGAGCTGCTCGGGCGGCACGCGCAGGGACTGATCGCGACCACCGGCTGCCCCAGCGGGGAGGTCCAGACCAGGCGCAAGCTCGGCCAGTACGAGCAGGCGCGCGAGGCCGCGGCGCGGCTGCGCGACATCTTCGGGCCGGGCAACCTCTTCGTCGAGCTGATGGACCACGGCCTGGAGATCGAGCGGCGCGTGCGCGACGGCCTGTGCCGGATCGCCAGCGAGCTCTCGCTGCCGTTCGTGGTGACCAACGACCTGCACTACACCAGGCCGCAGGACGCCAAGGCGCACGAGGTGCTGCTGTGCGTGCAGACCGGCACCAACATGGACGATCCCAGGCGGTTCCGGCTCGAGGGGTCGGGCTACCACCTCAAGAGCCCGGCGGAGATGCGCGCGATCAGCGACGACCCTTGCTGGCAGTCCGGCTGCGACAGCACGCTGCTGATCGCCGAGCGGGCCGACGTGCAGTTCGCCAAGGCGAACCTGATGCCGCGCTTCCCCCTGCCGGACGGCGAGACCGAGCGCAGCTGGCTGCGCAAGGAGGTCTGGGCCGGCATGGACCGCCGGTTCCCGGGCGGCTACGACGAGCAGCGCAGGCAGCGAGCCGAGTACGAGCTCGGCATCATCGAGCAGATGGGGTTCTGCTCGTACTTCCTGGTCGTGGCCGACTTCATCTCCTGGGCCAAGCGCAACGGCATCCGGGTCGGGCCGGGCCGCGGCTCGGCGGCCGGGTCGATCGTCTCCTACGCGCTGGGCATCACCGACCTCGACCCGATCGCGTTCGGGCTGATGTTCGAGCGGTTCCTCAACCCCGAGCGGATCTCGATGCCCGACATCGACATCGACTTCGACGAGCGCCGGCGCGGGGACGTGATCCGGTACGTGACGGAAAAATACGGTGATGACCGGGTTGCCCAGATCATCACCTACGGGACGATCAAGGCCAAGGCGGCGATCAAGGACTCCGCGCGGGTCCTCGGCTACCCCTACGCCCTCGGCGACCGGATCACCAAGGCGTTCCCGCCCGCCGTCATGGGCAAGGACATCCCGCTGTCCGGGATCTTCGACCCCGAGCATCCCCGGTACGGCGAGGCGGGCGAGCTGCGGGCCCTGTGCGAGGCCGAGCCGGAGGTCAGGCAGGTGGTCGAGACCGCGCGCGGCCTGGAGGGCCTGATCAGGCAGGCCGGGGTGCACGCCGCCGGCGTGATCATGAGCAGCGAGCCCCTGATCGACCACATCCCGGTCTGGAAGCGGGAGGCTGACGGGGCGATCATCACGCAGTTCGACTACCCGGCCTGCGAGGACCTCGGCCTGCTGAAGATGGACTTCCTCGGGCTGCGCAACCTCACGGTCCTGGACGACGCCCTCGCGGGCATCAAGGCCAACCGGGGGGTCACGATCGACCTGGAGGCGCTCGCCCTGGACGACCGGGCCACCTACGAGCTGCTCGCCCGCGGGGAGACCCTCGGCGTCTTCCAGCTCGAGGGCGGCCCGATGCGGGCGCTGCTGCGCTCGATGCGGGCCGACCGGTTCGACGACATCGCCGCGGTGAACGCGCTCTACCGGCCCGGGCCGATGGGCGCCAACGCGCACAATGACTACGCCGACCGCAAGACCGGGCGCAAGCCGGTGACGCCGATCCACCCCGAGCTCGCCGAGCCGCTGGCCTCGGTGCTCGGCGACACCTACGGCCTGCTCGTCTACCAGGAGCAGGTGCTGGCCTGCGCCCAGGTGCTCGCCGGGTACTCGCCCGGCAAGGCGGACCTGCTGCGCAAGGCGATGGGCAAGAAGAAGAAGGAGATCATCGACGCCGAGTTCGAGCCGTTCGCCGCGGGCATGCGGGCCAACGGCTACTCGGAGGAGGCGATCAGGACGATCTGGGACGTGCTCGTCCCGTTCTCCGACTACGCGTTCAACCGCGCCCACGCGAGCTGCTACGCCCTGGTCGCCTACTGGACCGCCTTCCTCAAGGCGAACTACCCCACCGAGTACATGGCGGCCCTGCTGACCTCCGTCGCGGACGACAAGGACAAGTCCGCGCTCTACCTGAGCGAGGCCCGCCGGATGGGAATCCAGGTCCTGCCGCCCGACGTGAACGCCTCGGCCGCGACGTTCACCGCCGTCGGCGGCGACATCCGGTTCGGCCTGGCGGCCATCCGCAACGTCGGCGCTCAGGTGGTCGAGTCGATCATCGCGGCCCGGGCCGAGAAGGGCGCCTTCGCCAGCTTCGCCGACTTCCTGCGCAAGGTGCCGGCGAACGTGTGCAACAAGCGGGTGGTCGAATCGCTGATCAAGGCCGGGGCGTTCGACTCGCTGGGCAGCCCGCGCCGCGGGCTGCTGATGATCCACGAGCAGGCCATCGACTCGGTGATCGACGTCAAGCGGAACGAGGCGATCGGCCAGGACTCCCTGTTCGGCGGCGACGACGACAACGCGGCGACGTTCGACGTGCCGGTCCCCGACGGGGAGTGGGACAAGCGGACGCTGCTGGGCTTCGAGCGGGAGATGCTCGGCCTGTACGTGTCCGACCACCCGCTGCGCGGCATGGAGCAGGCCCTGGCGGCGCGGGCCGACTGCTCGGTCGTCGAGCTGCTGGAAGCCGCCGACGAGCCGGCGCGGGAGGGCGGCAGGGACCGGGACGGCCAGGTGGTCACGATCGGCGGCATCCTGTCGGGGGTGCAGCGCAAGGTGACCAGGCAGGGCAGCCCCTGGGCGGCGGCCACCCTGGAGGACCTCGAGGGCGCGATCGAGGTGCTGTTCTTCCCGGCCACGTACGCGGCGTGCGGGCAGCTGGTGGCCGATGACGCGATCGTGATCGTCAAGGGGAGGCTGGACCGGCGCGAGGAGGTGCCGAAGCTGGTCGCCATGGAGGTCAGGCCCGCCGACCTGCCCGCCGAGGGGGCGGGCCCGTTCGTCGTCTCGATGCCCGAATCCCGCTGCGTGCCCCCGGTGGTCGACCGGCTCCGTGAGGTCCTTCGCACCCATCCCGGCCCGATGGAGGTGCACGTCCGGCTGCTCGGCGGGGCGCGGACCAGGGTGCTGCGCCTGGACGACCGGCTGCGGGTCCGGCCATCCCCGTCGCTGGTGGCCGACCTCAAGCAGCTGCTCGGCCCGGCGTGCGTCGGCTGAGCGCGGCGCCCGGCGCCGCCGCGCGCCCGCGCGGGCGCGCCGGGCTCCTGCTCCTGGTTCTCGCGATCCTCGCCGCCAGCGCGGTGACCGGGCTCGCGGCGGGGATCGCGTGGGCGCTGCTGGCACCGCGCCCCCTCTACCAGCTGGCCGGCGGCGGGGTGGCCTACGTGGTGAACCCCGAGACGAGCGCGTTCATCGTCGCGGACGCCTGGTACTGCCTGATCGGAGCGGTCGGCGGGCTCCTGATCGGCGCCGGCGGGTTCTGGCTCGCGGTCCGGCGGCACGGCCCCGTCCCGATGGCCGCCGTCCTCGCCGGGAGCATCGGGGCCGCCTTCGCGGCCCGGTGGGCCGGCCAGAGCTGGGGCCTTGGGCCATTCGACCGGCAGCTGGCATCCGGTCGCGCGGGCCTGCTGGTGCACGCCCCGCTGGTCCTGGGCGGCGCCGACTCGGCTATCTTGTGGCCCGCGATCGCGTTCTGGCCGCTGGGCGCGTGCCTGGCGGCAGGCACGCTCCTGCTGCTGCTCACCAGGCGCGAACGGGCCGCCGTCCCGCCTGCGGGGACCGGCCCGGCCGGGGCCGGCCCGTGGCCGGACAGCTGGCCGCCCCTCGACCCGGGCGGCCGCTGGCCGGGGCGGGGAACGCGCCCCGGCGCCGGGCCGGCTACCCGGCTCGGCTGCCTGCCATGGCGGCGCCCACGATCCCGGCGTCATTGAACAGCGCCGCCGGCACCACCCGGGCGCGCAGGCTCAGCCTGGGCACGAACTTCTCCCACTTCCTGCTGATCCCGCCGCCGATGATGATCAGTTCGGGGGAGAGCATGTCCTCCATGCGGTCGAGGAACGCGTCCACCCGGCCGGCCCACTTCCCCCAGCTCAGGTCGTGCTCCTCGCGGGCCAGCTCGGACGCGCGCTTCTCGGCGTCCTTTCCCCCGATCTCGATGTGCCCGAACTCGGTGTTGGGGATCAGCACGCCGTCATAGAACAAGGCGCTGCCGATCCCGGTGCCGAGCGTGATCATCAGCACGGTGCCGCGCTGGCCGGCGCCCGCGCCGAAGGTCATCTCGGCGATCCCGGCGGCGTCGGCGTCGTTGAGCACGGTCAGCGGCAGCCCGGTCGCCGCGCCGAGGAGCTCCCGGGCGTTCACCGAGATCCACGCGGGGTCCATGTTGGCCGCCGTGCGCACCGTCCCGCCGACGACGACGCCGGGGAAGGTCGCCCCGGCGGGGCCGGTCCAGCCGGAGCCCGCGACGAGCTCGCGGACGGCGGCGGCCACCGCGTCCGGAGTGGCCGGGCGCGGGGTGGGCAGCTTGACCCGCGGCGCGGTCAGCTTCCCCGTCGCCACGTCGACCGGCGCGCCCTTGATCCCGGTGCCTCCGATGTCGATCCCGAACGCCGTCGTCACCGGCACTGCCCTCCGGCCACGTCAGATTCCCCAGCGCGCCCGGCTGAGAGCCGCGACGTCGGCCTCGGCGCCCTCCAGCCGGACCCGCGCGGCGCCGGTCCGGCCGGACGCCCACATCAGCAGCTCGGCGGGCGGGCCGACCACGGTCACGACGGGAGCCGCGGCCCGGATCGTCATCCGCACGGCCCCCCGGCCGCCTGCCCGTTCCGGGCGGTCGTCCCTGGCGAACTCTATGCCCACGGGCACCTTGCGCAGCAGCAGCCGCGCGACCCGCAGCTGGCGCCAGATCCGCTCGGTCACCGCCCGGTCGAGCTCGCGAGGCTCCCAGCCGGGCTGGGCCCGGCGGACGTCCTCGTGGTGCACGAAGAACTCGCCGAAGTTCGCCCGGTCGTCCACGCCCGGGATCGCGTAGACCGACAGCGCCGGCGGCCCGGTCCTGATCGTCTCGACGAGCAGCGCGTACGGAGTCCGGGCGATCAGGCGCCGCTGCACCCGCTCGGTGTGGCGGCGCAGCGGGCCGACGAGGAGGCCGATCGCCGCGTCCGGCCTGCGCTCGCGCAGCACGAGGTGGGCCGCCAGGTCGGCGGCCCGCCAGCCGGCGCACAGCGTCGGGGCGTCCGGGCCCACGCGGTCCAGCAGCGCGCACAGAGCCTGGCGCTCATCCCGGGCATACGTCACGGGTCGATAGTAGGCCGGATGCCCGGACGGCAGCTGGCGGACGTCCCGTTCACCCTCGGCGGCTTCCCCCGCGTCCTTCCCCGCGTCCTCCTTGCGCCGGCCAGAGCGCGCGGGTGCCGCACGCGCCAGGCGCGCGGCACGGTCCCGCGCCGGACCGTCATCCCCCCGGCGGGGGTAGCGTTCGGGCTGAGGGCCAACGGCGCCGGCGTCGGCGCGGGACGGGAGGGAACGGGCGTGAGCGGGCCAGGAGCGGGCACGGGGCCCGGGGAGGCCACGGTGCCCGGGAGGCGAGGCGAGGCGGCGGGCGGCGGCGAGGTCCCGGTGACCGCCGGGCCGGCCCGGCCGGGGGCCGCCCGGCAGCGCCGTGAGCTGGCGCTGCTGCTAGCCGCGGGCGCGCTCGGCTGCGGCCTTGTGCTGCTCGCGGCGAGGCAGCGGGTGGCGTCCATCCGCGTGATCGCCCCCCGGCCGTTCCCGGCCACCGTCACGGTCCTGACCGTCCAGGACATCTGGCCCGCGGCGGCGGCCCTGGCGGTCGCGGCTCTCGCCAGCCTGGCGGCGGTGCTCGCCACCCGCGGCCTGCTGCGCCGGGTCACCGCGCTGGTGACCGGCGGCCTGGGGCTCGGGATCGGCGCCGTCGCCGTCGGCCGCCTGTCCCCCGGGGCGGCCGCGGCCGCCGCGGCCCGGTCCGCCGCCGCCGCGCCCGCCGCCGCCGGCGGCGGGACAGCCGCTGGCTCGGTGACCGCGGGCGGCGGGCCGGCGGGCCCGGGCGCGTCGCTGGCCGGGTTCCCCTCCCAGGTGCTGCTCGGCGGCGGAGGCTGGCGATTCCTGATGCTCGCCGGCGCGATCCTGGTCCTGGTCGCGGCGGCCGCGCTGGTGGTCCGCGGGAGCAGGTTGCCGGCGATGTCCGGCCGGTACGAGCGGCCCGGCCCGGCGGGCGGCCCGGACACGCCGGCCGGGAATGGCCGGGGCGGCGGCATCGGGCTGTGGGAGTCGCTGAGCCTGGGCGCCGATCCGACCGCCGGGCCCGGTGACCAGGGGCAGGCCTGACCTCCGGCGGGACGGCGGCGACCAGGCCGCGCCCGGCGCCCGATACGATCGGGGAAGTCGTCCGATCCGCACGAAGGGGCAGCACAGGCACGTGAGCGTGCTCGATGACATCCTCGCTGATGTCCGCGCCGACCTCGCGGTGCGGCAGCAGGTCACGCCGCTCGCCGAGCTCAAGGAGGCGGCAAGCCGGGCGTCTCCTCCCCGGGAGGTGATGGCCGCGCTCCGCGGGGCGGGCGTGGCTGTGATCGCCGAGGTCAAGCGGGCCAGCCCGTCGAAGGGCGCGCTTGCGGCGATCGCCGACCCGGCGGCGCTGGCGATCGACTACGAGGCTGGCGGGGCGAGCGTGATCAGCGTGCTGACCGAGGGCCGGCGGTTCGGCGGCAGCCTGGAGGACCTCGCGGCGGTCCGGGAAGTCGTGCAGGTCCCCTTGCTGCGCAAGGACTTCGTGGTCAGCTCCTACCAGCTCTGGGAGGCTCGCGCCTACGGCGCGGACATGGTGCTGCTGATCGTCGCGGCGCTTGAGCAGAATGCCCTCGTCTCCCTGGTGGAGCGGGCCGTTTCCATCGGGCTGGTCCCCCTCGTGGAGGTGCACGCCGAGGACGAGCTCGGCCGGGCCGTGGACGCCGGCGCGGAGGTGATCGGCGTGAACGCGCGCGACCTGGCCACGCTGGAGGTCGACCGCTCGATCTTCGGCCGGCTGGCGCCGCGGATCCCCGACGGGATCGTGAAGATCGCCGAGTCCGGCGTGCGCGGCCCGCACGACCTGCTCATGTACGCGGCAGCCGGGGCCGACGCGGTCCTGGTCGGGGAGAGCCTGGTGGTCGGCGGGGACCCGAGGTCGTGCGTCGCCGACCTGGTCGCCGCCGGCTCGCACCCGGCCCTGCGGACAGATCGCGGGGGCGGGCAGTGACCACGGTGGCGGCGGGTCCCGATCAGGCGGGCCGCTTCGGCGCGTTCGGCGGGCGACTGGCCCCCGAGGCCCTGATGGCGGCGCTTGAGGAGCTCACCCGCGCCTACGAGGCGGCCAGGGCCGACCCGGCGTTCCAGGCGGACCTGGCCGCGCTCCACCGTGACTACACCGGCCGGCCGACGCTGCTGACCGAGGTGCCCGGCTTCGCCGCGCACGCCGGCGGCGCCCGGGTGTTCCTCAAGCGCGAGGACATGGCCCACACCGGGTCCCACAAGATCAACAATGTGCTCGGCCAGGCCCTCCTCGCCAAGCGGATGGGCAAGAGGCGGCTGATCGCCGAGACCGGGGCCGGGCAGCACGGCGTGGCGACCGCGACGGCCGCCGCGCTCCTCGGCCTGGAGTGCGTCGTCTACATGGGCGAGGAGGACACGCGCAGGCAGGCGCTGAACGTCGCCAGGATGCGGATGCTCGGCGCCGACGTCGTCCCGGTCACCGTCGGCAGCCGCACCCTGAAGGACGCGATCAACGAGTCGTTCCGCGACTGGGTCGCGACGGTGCAGACCACCCACTACTGCATCGGCTCGGTCATGGGGCCGCACCCGTTCCCGATGATGGTCAGGGACTTCCAGCGGGTCATCGGGGTGGAGGCCAGGGAGCAGATCCTGGCGGCGGCGGGCAGGCTCCCGGACGCCGTGATCGCCTGCGTGGGCGGCGGCTCGAACGCGATCGGGATCTTCCACGCCTTCATCGGCGACCCGTCCGTGCGGCTGATCGGCTGCGAGGCCGGCGGCGAGGGCTTGCCGACCGGCCGCCATGCGGCCACGCTCGCGGGCGGATCGCCAGGGGTCATCCACGGCATGCGCACCTACCTGCTGCAGGATGACGAGGGGCAGACGCTGCCCACTCACTCGATCTCCGCCGGGCTCGATTACCCGGGCGTGGGCCCGGAGCATGCATGGCTCCGGGACGCCGGCCGCGCCGAGTACCGGGCGATCACCGACGACGAGGCGATGGCCGCCTTCTCCGTGCTCTGCCGCACCGAAGGCATCATCCCGGCCATCGAGTCGGCGCACGCGCTCGCCGGAGCCCTCCAGGTCGGCCCCGGGCTCGGCCGGGAGGCGGTCCTGGTGGTCAACCTGTCCGGGCGCGGAGACAAGGACGTGGACATCGCTGCCCGGTACTTCGGCCACCTCGGCGACGGGGCCAGCGGCCCGGTGGCCGCGGGCGGGGCAGCCGGCGCCGCGGCCGTGAGCACGCAGCATGGTCACCCGGCGGGGGCGGGCCGATGACCGCAGCGGGCGCGACCGGGCCGGCCACGGTCAGCGGCGCGTTCGCCCGGGCCGCCGCCCAGCGGCGGGCGGCGCTCGTGGGGTACCTGCCCGCTGGCTTCCCGTCCGTGACGGGGGCGATCGCCGCGGCCCGGGCCATGGCCGCGGCGGGCGCCGACGTCGTGGAGATCGGCCTGCCCTACTCCGACCCGCTGATGGACGGGCCGGTGATCCAGGAGGCCGTGCACCGTGCGCTGGCGGGCGGCGTGCGCGTGGCCGATGTGCTGCGCACCGTGGAGGAGGTGTCCGCCGCCGGGGTGCCCGTGCTGGTCATGACGTACTGGAACCCGGTGGAGCGCTACGGCGTCGCCGCGTTCGCCCGTGACCTCGCGGCGGCCGGGGGACGCGGGCTGATCACGCCTGACCTGCCGCCGGAGGAGGCGGGGCCGTGGCTGGCGACCGCAGCCGAGCGAGGCCTCGACGCCGTGTTCCTGGTGGCGCCGAGCTCGCCGGAAGAGCGCATCAAGCTGATCTGCTCCTCCTGCCGCGGGTTCGTGTACGCGGCCTCGGTGATGGGGATCACCGGCGCCAGGGCGCGGGTCAGCGACGCGGCGGCCGGGCTGGTGGCCCGGGTCAGGCAGCACACGGGGCTTCCGGTGGCCGTCGGCCTGGGCGTGAGCAGCGGCGGGCAGGCCGCCGAGGTCGCCTCGTTCGCCGATGGCGTGATCGTCGGGTCGGCGTTCGTCCGGCGGCTCCTTGACGCACCGGACGAGGCGGCAGGTGAACGGGCGGTCGCCGCCCTTGCGGCCGAGCTGGCGGCGGGCGTGCGCCAGCCTGCCGGAAGCTAGCGCCGGCGGCCCCTCGCTATAATGTCACTGTGACGCTCAGCGGCTGAGCGCCGCGAGCCGAGGTTCCCGGGCCAACGTCGTCCCTCCACTACCGCTCGCGCGGAGCGGACGAGACGACGGGAGCGCCCATGGACGCTACTCAGGGCCTGGTTGTCGCGCGCCCACCCGCAAGGAGCCGTCGCCCGGGCAGGCAGGCGGGCGCTCCCGGCGGCGCTCGTGGCGGGCCGGGCCTGTACGACCCGCAGTTCGAGCACGACTCCTGCGGGGTCGGCATGGTCGCCGACCTGACCGGGCGCCGCAGTCACCAGACCGTGGCGCACGCGCTGACGGTCCTGCGGAACCTGGAGCACCGGGGGGCGAAGGGCAGCGACCCGGAGACCGGGGACGGCGCGGGCATCATCACGCAGATGCCCGACGCGCTCTTCCGCATGGTCTGCGACTTCGACCTGCCGCCGCCCGGCCGCTACGCCGCCGGCCTGGTGTTCCTGAGCCGCGAGCGGCGGGCCGGGCAGGTCAGGCGGATCGAGCAGCTCGCCGGCGAGGAAGGGCTGACGGTCCTGGGCTGGCGGGACGTGCCGCACGAGCCGGCCGCGTGCGGTGCGGGAGCACGGGCCGTGCTGCCCGCCCTGGCGCAGCTGTTCGTCGCGTCGCGATCCGGCGAGAGCGGCATCGGCCTCGACCGCCGGGCGTTCTGCCTGCGCAAGCGCGCCGAGCACGAGACGGGCGCCTACCTGTGCAGCCTGTCGTCGGCGACGATCGTGTACAAGGGGATGCTGACCGCGCCCCAGCTCGAGCGGTTCTATCCCGACCTTGTGGACCCGCGCTACGCATCGGCGCTGGCGATCGCGCACTCGCGGTTCTCCACCAACACCTTCCCCTCCTGGCCGCTCGCCCATCCGTACCGGTACATCGCGCACAACGGGGAGATCAACACCATCCGCGGGAACCGGAACTGGCAGCGGGCCCGCGAGGCCGTCCTGCGGTCCGGCCTGATCCCGGACGGGCCCGATGGCCGGGGGATCGAGCGGCTCCTGCCGATCACCGGCGACGACCAGAGCGACTCGGCCAGCTTCGACGCCTGCCTTGAGCTGCTCCACCTGGGCGGCAGGTCGCTGCCGCACGCCGTCCTGATGATGATCCCGCAGGCCTGGGAGAACGACCCGCGGATGAGCCGGGAGCTGCGCGCCTTCTACCGGTTCCACGCGTGCCTGATGGAGCCGTGGGACGGCCCTGCGCTGATCACGTTCACCGACGGCACGCTGGCCGGCGCGGTGCTCGACCGGAACGGCCTGCGCCCGGGCCGGTACTGGGTCACCAGCGACGGGCTCGTGGTGCTCGCCAGCGAGGTCGGCGTGCTCGACATCGACCCCGGGCGGGTGACGGCGAAGGGCAGGCTGCAGCCCGGAAAGATCTTCCTGGTGGACACGGCCGCTGGCCGGATCCTTACCGACGAGGAGGTCAAGGCCCAGCTGGCGGCCGAGCACCCCTACGACGACTGGCTGCACGCCGGCCTGCTCCACCTCGACGACCTGCCGGACCGCAGGCGGGAGCTGCCCGGCCGCCAGGAGCTCGCCACCTTCCAGCGGCTGTTCGGCTACACGCAGGAGGACCTCACGGTCATCCTCGAGCCGATGGCCCGCACCGGCGCCGAGCCGGTGGGCTCGATGGGCAACGACACGCCGCTGGCCGTGCTGTCGGAGCGCCCGCGGCTTCTCTTCGACTACTTCACCCAGCTCTTCGCGCAGGTCACCAACCCGCCTCTGGACGCGATCAGGGAGGAGCTGGTCACCTCGCTGACCGCCACGATCGGCCCGGAGCACAACCTGTTCGACCCGGGGCCGGCGTCGTGCCGGCAGATCGTGCTGCCGCAGCCCGTGCTGAACGACAGCGACCTCGCCAAGATCATCCACATCAACGAGGACCGGGACCTGCCGGGGTTCGCCGCGCACGTGGTGGACGGCCGGTACCTGGCCGCCGGCGGCGGCCGCGCGCTGCGGGAGCGGCTGGGGCAGATCCGCGCCGAGGTGTCGGCGGCCATCGAGGCCGGAGCCAAGATCATCGTGCTTTCCGACCGGGGAGCGGGGATGGGCGGCGGGGGCGAGGGCGCCGGGCGGCCGGGCGATGCCGGGCGGCCGGGCGATGCCGGGAGCCCCGCCGCGCCGGCTGGCCAGGCCGGGTGCGCGCCCGGCCTGGCGACGGGCGAGGAGCAGTGGGCGCCGATCCCCTCGCTGCTGCTCACCGGGGCCGTCCACCATCACCTGATCCGGACCGGCGCCAGGACGCGGGTCGGCCTGGTCGTCGAGGCCGGAGACGTGCGCGAAGTGCATCACCTGGCGCTGCTGATCGGCTATGGCGCCGCCGCGGTCTGCCCGTACCTGGCCATCGAGACGGTGGAGGACCTGGCCCGCGGCGGGAGCCTGGGCGGGCTCAGCGGCCGCAAGGCGGCCGCGAACCTGATCAAGGCGCTGGGCAACGGCCTGCTCAAGACCATGTCCAAGATGGGCGTGTCCACCGTGGCGTCGTACACGGGCGCGCAGATCTTCGAGGCGATCGGGCTCGGCGCGGAGGTCATCGACGACTGCTTCGCCGGAACGCCGTCGCGCCTCGGCGGGATCGGCTTCGACGAGATCGCCGCCGACGCCGCGGCCCGGCTGGCCGCCGCGTACCCGGCGAGCCCGGCCGCGCGCGCCCACCGCAGGCTGGAGACCGGCGGGGAGTACCGGTGGCGGCGCGAGGGCGAGCCTCACCTGTTCAGCCCCGAGGCCGTGTTCCGGCTGCAGCACGCGACGAGGACCGGCCGGCGGGAGGTGTTCCGCGCCTACAGCAAGGAGATCGACGACCAGTCGGCGCGGCTGATGACGCTGCGCGGGCTGCTCGCGATCCGCGGGATCGACGAGCCTGCGCCGGGCTGGGACGGCCCGGGCGAGGGCCCGGCGCCCAGGCCGATCCCGGTCGGTGAGGTCGAGCCGGCCAGCGAGATCATCAGGCGCTTCGTCACCGGGGCGATGTCCTACGGGTCGCTGTCGGCCGAGGCGCACGAGACCCTCGCGATCGCGATGAACCGGATCGGCGGCCGGTCGAACTCCGGCGAGGGCGGTGAGGACGCCGCGCGGTTCACCGCCGACGCGAACGGCGACCTGCGCCGGTCGGCGATCAAGCAGGTGGCCAGCGGCAGGTTCGGGGTGACCAGCGAGTACCTGATCAACGCCGACGACCTGCAGATCAAGATGGCCCAGGGGGCCAAGCCCGGTGAGGGCGGCCAGCTGCCGGGCCACAAGGTCTACCCGTGGATCGCCAGGACCAGGCACTCGACGCCGGGGGTGGGCCTGATCTCGCCGCCGCCGCACCATGACATCTACTCCATCGAGGACCTGGCCCAGCTGATCAGCGACCTCAAGCACGCCAACCCGGCGGCCCGGGTGAGCGTCAAGCTGGTGGCCGAGGCCGGCGTCGGCACGATCGCGGCCGGGGTGGCGAAGGCGCACGCGGACGTGGTGCTGATCTCCGGCCATGACGGGGGCACCGGCGCGGCCCCGCTGACCAGCATCAAGCATGCCGGGTCGCCATGGGAGCTCGGCCTGGCCGAGACGCAGCAGACCCTGCTCCGCAACGGCCTGCGGGACCGGGTGATCGTGCAGGTGGACGGCCAGCTCAAGACCGGGCGGGACGTCATCATCGCGGCGCTGCTCGGCGCCGAGGAGTTCGGATTCGCCACCGCCCCCCTGGTGGCGGCGGGCTGCGTGATGATGCGAGCCTGCCACACCGACACCTGCCCGGTCGGCGTGGCGACCCAGAATCCCGAGCTGCGCCGCCGCTTCACCGGAACGCCCGAGCAGGTGATCGCGTTCTTCGAGTTCGTCGCCGCCGAGGTCCGCGAGTACCTGGCCCGGCTGGGCATGCGCACGCTGGGGGAAGCGGTCGGCCGGACCGAGCTGCTCGCGCCGGCGCGCGCGCCGCACGCCAAGGCGGCCAGGCTCGACCTCGCGCCGCTGCTGCACGTGCCGCCGCTGGCGCCGGGCGCTGCGCGGCGCCGGGCCACCAGGCAGCCGAGCTTCCTGCACCTGGCGCTGGACAACACGCTGATCCAGCTCGCCGAGGGCGCGCTCACCGAGGGCCGCCAGGTCTGCCTGGAGCTGCCGGTGCGCAACGTCAACCGGGCCGTCGGAACCATGCTCGGCTCTGAGGTGACCAGGCGATGGGGAGCCGAGGGGCTGCCGGACGGCACGATCGTGGTCGGGCTGCGCGGCTCGGCGGGGCAGTCGCTGGGCGCCTTCCTGCCGCGCGGCGTCACCATCCGGCTGCTCGGCGACGCGAACGACTATGTCGGCAAGGGGCTGTCCGGCGGGCGGATCGTGATCGCGCCCGACCCGCTGGCGCCGTTCACCTCGCATGATCAGGTGATCGCGGGGAACGTGATCGGCTACGGCGCCACGAGCGGCGAGATCTTCCTGCGCGGCGTGGTCGGCGAGAGGTTCTGCGTGCGCAACTCCGGGGCGGTCGCCGTCGCCGAAGGCACCGGGGACCACGGCTGCGAGTACATGACCGGCGGCCGCGTCGTCGTCCTCGGCCCGGTCGGCGTGAACTTCGCGGCCGGCATGTCCGGGGGGGTCGCGTACCTGCTCGACCCCGACCCCGCCCGGGTCAACCCCGAGACGGTCGACCTCGAGCCGGTCCAGCCTGGCGATGAGGACGCCGAGTTCCTCGCGGGCCTGCTCGCCCGCTACCACGCGGAGACCGGCTCGCTGGTCGCGGCGGGGCTGCTCGCCGACTGGGAGGGGGCGCTCGCCAGGCTGCGCCGGGTGATGCCGAAGGACTACAAGCGGGTGCTCGCCGCCACCCGGCGGGCCGAGCGGGAGGGCCGCGACGTGGCCGCGGCCGTGATGTCGGCGGCGAGAGGCTAGGAGGTCATCGCGATGGCCGATCCCACCGGGTTCCTCACCACGCCGCGGCGCACCGCGGCACGCCGGCCCGTGGACGTCCGCATCCGGGACTTCCGGGAGGTCTACCTGCCGATGGACGGGCCGGAGACCGAGCGGCAGGCCGGGCGCTGCATGGACTGCGGCATCGCGTTCTGCCATGGCGGTTGCCCGCTCGGGAACCTGATCCCCGAGTGGAACGACCTGGTCTGGCGGCAGGACTGGCAGGAGGCCGCCGACCGGCTGCACGCCACCAACAACTTCCCGGAGTTCACCGGCCGGCTGTGCCCGGCACCGTGCGAGTCCGCGTGCGTGCTCGGCATCAGCGGCGAGCCGGTCGCGATCAAGCAGGTCGAGGCCGAGATCGCCGACCGCGCGTGGCAGGAGGGCTGGGTGCGGCCGCAGCCGCCGCCGGCCCGGGCACGGGCGGCCGGCCGCAGGGTCGCCGTGATCGGATCCGGCCCGGCCGGGCTGGCCGCCGCCCAGCAGCTGACCCGCGCCGGCCACGCGGTCACCGTCTTCGAGCAGGCCGGCCGGCCGGGCGGCCTGCTGCGGTACGGCATCCCGGAGTTCAAGCTGGAGAAATGGCGGCTGGACCGGCGGCTCGCCCAGCTGCGGGAAGAGGGCACCGCCTTCGAGTGCGGCGTGCGGGCCGGGGCCGACGTCACGGCCGCCGAGCTCACGGGCCAGTTCGATGCGCTGATCCTCGCCTGCGGCGCGCGGGTGCCGCGCTCCCTGGCGGTCCCCGGAGCCGGCCTCGCCGGCATCCACCAGGCGATGGAGTACCTGACCGCGGCGAACCTGGCCACCGCCGGCGGCGGCCGGCCCGCCGAGCCGGCGATCTCCGCCCGGGGCAGGCACGTCGTGATCATCGGCGGCGGCGACACGGGGGCGGACTGCCTGGGCACCGCGCACCGTCAGGGGGCGGCGTCGGTCACCCAGCTGGAGATCCTGCCCAGGCCCCCGGAGCGGCGGCCGCCCGGGCAGCCCTGGCCCGTCTACCCGGTGATCTACCGCGTCTCGGCCGCGCACGAGGAGGGCGGGGACCGGGTGTACGCGGTCTCCACCGAGGAGTTCGTGGGCGACGACGCCGGCCGGGTGCGCGCGCTGCGGCTGGTGGAGGTGGAGCCGTCCGGGGGCCGGTTCACCGCGAAGCCGGGGACGGAGCGCGAGCTTCGCTGCGACCTCGTCCTGCTCGCCATGGGCTTCACCGGCGCGGAGGAGGACGACCTGCTGGCCGGCCTGGGGCTGGGCCTCGACGAGCGCGGCCGGGTGCCCCGTGACGGCGGGTACGCGACCCGGGCGCCCGGCGTCTTCGTCGCCGGCGACATGGGCCGCGGCCAGTCGCTGATCGTGTGGGCGGTCGCCGAGGGCCGGTCGGCGGCTGCGGCCGCCGACCGGTACCTGGCCGGCCTGACCAGCCTGCCGACGGTGATCCCGCCGGGCGCGGCCCCGTTCGGCCTGCCACGGTAAGCGGGCAGCGCCGGATCGCGGCCCGGTGCCCGCCTCCCGCCGCGTCCGGCCACGGCACGCGGCGGGACTGGTGCCCCGGGTGGGATTCGAACCCACACTGGATGGATTTTGAGGCCATTGACTCTGCCGTTGGTCTACCGGGGCGCGGGCGGCGGCGCGGAGGAGGAGGTGACCGGTGCCGCGGCACTCCAATCTAGCGGCTGTGGATAAGCTTCACTGGGTGAGCCAGACTCCCTACCGCGTCGTGATCGCCGAGGACGAGGCGCTCATCCGGCTCGACCTGAAGGAGATGCTCGAGGAGCCGGAGCAGGAGGCCTACGTCGTGGTCGGCGAGGCGTCCGACGGCGACACGGCGATCCGGCTCGCGCAGGAGCTGCGCCCGGACGTGGTGATCATGGACGTGAAGATGCCGGTGCTCGACGGCATCTCGGCCGCGGAGCAGATATCCGCGCGGCGCCTGGCCCCCGTGGTGATCCTCACCGCGTTCTCCCAGCGTGACCTCGTTCAGCGGGCGAGCGGCGCGGGCGCGATGGCCTACCTCGTCAAGCCGTTCACCAGGGCCGAGCTGGTGCCGGCCATCGAGATCGCGATGAGCAGGTTCGCGGAGATCGGAGCTCTCCACGATGAGGTGAAGGACCTGCGCGAGCGGCTGGAGACGCGCAAGCTCCTCGACCGCGCCAAGGGGATCCTCCAGGCGGCGCGCGGGATCACCGAGCCGGAGGCGTTCCGGTGGATCCAGAAGACGTCGATGGACCGGCGGATGACGATGAAGGCGCTGGCGGAGGAGATACTCGCGAACCGGCCGCAGGCCGCCGGCCCGGACGCGGCCGGGGCGGGGCCGGGCGCCCCCGGGCCAGGCGGGCCCGGGGTCCCGGGGGCCGGGAACCCGGGGGCCGGCGGGCCCGGCCGCGAAGGGAACGCCGGGCAGGGGCGGCGGGGGCACGCCGGGTCGCCGGG
The DNA here is from genome assembly GCA_021324595.1 of Actinomycetota bacterium. GTDB lineage: Bacteria > Actinomycetota > Actinomycetes > Streptosporangiales > Streptosporangiaceae > Chersky-822. Next base: position 20,063 of record JAJPIV010000051.1, read on the forward strand.
ACGCTGACGCAAGCGAGCGGGGCCAGGTCAGGTGCCCCCGCTCAGGCCTGGCTCCCGCTCGCTTGCCGCCGTGCGCCGCCACGAGGCGGCGACGGGCCGAGCCCGCCGCTCCCTTTGGCGCCGTGTCGGCCTTCCCCTGGCCGGCACGTTCTCTACTCGGCATCGGCGAGCCCAGTGGAACACCGTAGCGATCCGCGCCGCGCCGCGCCCGGGCGCGGCCATTACCCGGCCGGTTTGCGGCAAACATCCCGGCGCAGCGCCCGGTGGCCCGCCGGCGGCCCGGCATCGCCGGCGGCCGCCCGCGCCGGCGCCGGCCCGGCATCGCCGTCAGCCCGTGCCGGGAACCGCGTCGCGCAGCAGGCAGCTGAGCCGGGCGGTGCATACGCGCCTGCCGCGCTCGTCGGTGATCACCACCTCGTACGTGGCCAGGGTGCGGCCCGCATGCACCTGAGTCGCCACCCCGGTGACCAGGCCCGACCTGGCGGCCCGGTGGTGCGTCGCGTTGATCTCGATGCCCACGGTCACCCGGCCCGGCCCGGCGTGCAACGCCGCGCCCACCGAGCCGAGCGTCTCGGCGAGCACGCAGGAGGCGCCGCCGTGGAGCAGCCCGTAGGGCTGGATGTTCCCCGCGACCGGCATGGTGCCGACGACCCGTTCCGCTGATGCCTCGGTGATCTCGATCCCCATCCGCTGGGTGAGCGTTCCCCGGTGCACGAGGTTCGGGTCGCGCCAGTCCGGCCGCGCTGCGCCGGCCGAGCCGGGCGGCTCCGCTCCCGGCGGCCTCGCGCCCGGGGCGCGCGCGCCCGGCGGTCCCGCCCCGGGCGGTCCGGCCCCCCGCAGGTCCGCTCCGGGTCCTCCCGGGTCTGTGCCCACAGCCACCTCCCAGTTCGCCGCCCGTGCCGGGCCGGCGCATGTCGCAGCCTAGGATTGGCGGGTGGCTGCCTCAAATCCGGCCCCGCCTGGCCAGCCGTCCCGCGGCGCGGACGGGCGCGGCCTGCTCCTGCTGCTCGATGGCCATTCGCTGGCCTACCGCGCGTTCCACGCGCTGCCGCCGGAGAACTTCTCGACCACCACCGGCCAGCCCACCAACGCCGTCTACGGCTTCACCGCGATGCTCATCAACGTGCTCAGGGACGAGAAGCCCAGCCACGTCGCGGTCGCGTTCGACCGGAGCGAGCCGACCTTCAGGCACCAGCAGTTCACCGAGTACAAGGCGAACCGGCGCGAGACGCCGGCGGACTTCCGCAGCCAGCTGAGCCTGATCTTCGAGGTGCTGGACGCGCTGGGCGTGCCCCGGGTGTCGGCCAGCGGCTACGAGGCCGACGACGTCATCGCGACCCTGGCCACCCGGGCGGCCGCGCAGGGCATGCGGGTACTGATCGTGACCGGGGACCGGGACGCGTTCCAGCTGGTGAGCGAGGACGTCACCGTGCTCAAGACCGGGCGCGGGGTCAGCGACGTGACCAGGTTCACCCCCGAGGAGATGATGGCCAGGTACGGCCTGACCCCTCAGCAGTACCCGGACTTCGCCGCGCTGCGCGGCGACCCCAGCGACAACCTGCCCGGCATACCGGGCGTCGGGGAGAAGACGGCGGCCAAGTGGATCGCCGAGTACGGCTCCCTGGCCGCCCTCGTCGACCGCGCCGACGAGCTGACCGGCCGGGCCGGGGAGAACCTCCGCGCCCACCTGGGCGAGGTGCTGCGCAACCGGCAGCTCACCGAGCTGACCAAGGACGTCCCGCTCGATGTGGACCCGCGGGACCTGGTGCCCCGCCCGTGGGACCGCGAGCAGATCCACCAGCTGTTCGACACGCTGCAGTTCCGCGTGCTGCGGGACCGCCTCTACAGCACCCTGCCCGATGGGATCGGCGAGCAGCGCGCCCCCGCCGCGGCGGCGCCGCAGGCCGGGTTCGAGGTGAGCCTGCGCCGCCTGGGCCCGGGCGAGGTGGGCGCGTGGCTGCGGCGCCACGCCGGGGACGGGCGCACCGGGGTCGCGGTCCGCGGGACCTGGGGCCGGGGGACCGGTGACCTGCACGCGCTGGCGCTCGCCGCGCCCGCCTCGTCGGTTCCCGCCGATGCGGAGCCGGGGCCGGACGGCGCGGGCTCCGCGGGAGACCGCCCGGGCGGCGGCCCCCGCCCGGCCGCGTACATCGACCCCGCGGATCTCACCGAGGCCGACGAGCAGGCCCTCGCCGCCTGGCTGGCCGATGAGTCGGCGGCCAAGGCGCTGCACGACGCCAAGGGGCCGATGCACGCGCTTGCCGCGCGCGGATTCACGCTGCGGGGCCTGACCAGCGACACGGCGCTCGCCGCCTACCTGGCGCTGCCCGGGCAGCGTTCCTTCGACCTCGCCGACCTCGTGCTCAGGTACACCGGGCGGGAGCTGCGCGGCGCCGCGGCGGGAGGTGACGGGCAGCTCGCGCTCGACCTCGGGGTGCCCGGCGGGGATGGCCAGGGCGGGGACCCCGCCGGGGCGCGGCGGCGGGAGGAGCTCGACCTGGCCGAGCGGGCGCTGGCCACCGCCGCGCTGGCCGACGCGCTCGACGCCGACCTGGCCAGGCGCGGCGCGACGGGGCTCCTGGCCGACGTCGAGCTGCCGCTCGTCGAGGTGCTCGCGGCCATGGAGCGGGCCGGGATCGCGGCCGACGTGGATCATTTCGCGGAGATGTCGGCGAGCCTGGCCGCCGAGGTGAAGGCCGCCGAGCAGGGCGCCTACGCGGCGACCGGGCACGAGTTCAACCTCGGCTCGCCGAAGCAGCTGCAGGAGGTGCTCTTCAACGAGCTCGGCCTGCCGAAGACCAAGCGGATCAAGACCGGCTACACCACCGACTCCGAGGCCCTGGCCGGCCTGCTCGCGCAGACCGGGCACCCGGTGCTGCAGCACCTGCTGCGCCACCGCGACGTCGCCAAGCTCAAGGGCATCGTGGACTCGCTGATCCCGATGGCCGGCCAGGACGGGCGGATCCACACCACCTACAACCAGACGATCGCGGCGACCGGCCGGCTCTCCTCGACCGACCCGAACCTGCAGAACATCCCCATCCGGACCGCGGAGGGCAGGCGGATCCGGCAGGGCTTCGTGGTCGGGCCCGGGTACGAGTGCCTGCTCACCTCCGACTACAGCCAGATCGAGCTGCGGATCATGGCGCACCTGTCGGGTGACCCGGCGCTGCGCGAGTCGTTCTCCTCCGGTCACGACTTCCACGCGGCGACCGCGGCGCGGGTGTTCGGCGTGCCGCCGCAGGAGGTCACCGGCGACCTGCGCAGCAAGGTCAAGGCGATGAACTACGGCCTGGCCTACGGCCTGTCGGTCTACGGGCTCTCGCAGCAGCTGGGCGTGCCCGCCGCCGAGGCCCGCGAGTACATGGACGACTACTTCAGCGTGTTCGGCGGCGTGCGGGAGTACCTGCAGGAGGTGGTCGCGCAGGCGCGCCGGGACGGCTACACCCAGACCATCCTCGGCCGGCGGCGCTACCTGCCCGACCTGACGTCGGACAACAGGCAGCGGCGCGAGATGGCCGAGCGGATGGCGCTCAACGCGCCGATCCAGGGATCGGCCGCGGACATCATCAAGGTGGCGATGCTCTCGGTGGACCGGCGCATCCGCGCCGAGGGCCTGAGGTCGCGGATGCTGCTCCAGGTCCACGACGAGCTGCTCTTCGAGGTCGCCCCCGGCGAGCTCGCCGCGATGACCGACCTGGTGCGTGCGGCGATGTGCGGCGCGTTCGAGCTGAGCGTGCCGCTGGTGGTGTCCATGGGGACCGGCCGGAGCTGGGCGGACGCGGCGCACTGAGGGCGCGGGCCCGCGCCGGCCCGGGCCCGGCCGGGCCGGCGGGAGGGGTGCCGCGATTGACCGGCGGACCGGGCTCTCATATGCTGATCGCTGCGTTGTGATCTCTTGCGGTCCGCCATGGTCAGGCAGCGGCGCGGCAGACTCCAGCCAGGGCGCGGCAGTCCCTAGCCGGGCCGGCACGCTTGGCCGGGCACCACAGCCACCATGTCGGGCGCGCGCCGCACTGCGCGTCCAAACCTGTCCCTGTCCGCATCCGAAAGTCCATCCACACATGACGACGAGCAGCACCCAGGCCACCTCGACACCCCAGGTAGCCGTGAACGACATCGGCTCGGAGGAGGCCTTCCTCGCCGCGGTCGACGAGACCATCAAGTACTTCAACGACGGCGACATCGTCGAAGGGACGGTCGTCAAGGTCGACCGGGACGAGGTTCTGCTCGACATCGGCTACAAGACTGAGGGCGTCATCCCCTCCCGCGAGCTGTCGATCAAGCACGATGTGGATCCCAGCGACGTGGTCAAGGTCGGCGACCACATCGAGGCCCTGGTCCTGCAGAAGGAGGACAAGGAGGGCCGCCTGATCCTGTCCAAGAAGCGCGCCCAGTACGAGCGCGCCTGGGGCACGATCGAGAAGATCAAGGAGGAGGACGGCGTGGTCACCGGCACGGTGATCGAGGTCGTCAAGGGCGGGCTGATCCTCGACATCGGCCTGCGCGGCTTCCTGCCCGCCTCCCTGGTCGAGATGCGCCGGGTCCGCGACCTGGCGCCCTACGTGGGCAGGCAGATCGAGGCGAAGATCATCGAGCTGGACAAGAACCGGAACAACGTGGTGCTGTCCCGCCGGGCATGGCTGGAGCAGACCCAGTCCGAGGTCCGCCAGAACTTCCTCAACACCCTCCAGAAGGGCCAGATCCGCAAGGGCGTGGTCTCCTCCATCGTGAACTTCGGCGCGTTCGTCGACCTGGGCGGGGTGGACGGGCTCGTCCACGTCTCCGAGCTCTCCTGGTAGCACATCGACCATCCCAGCGAGGTGGTGGAGGTCGGCCAGGAGGTCACGGTCGAGGTGCTGGACGTGGACATGGACCGCGAGCGGGTCTCGCTGTCGCTGAAGTCAACCCAGGAGGACCCGTGGCAGCAGTTCGCCAGGATGCACCAGATCGGCCAGGTGGTCCCCGGGCGGGTGACCAAGCTGGTGCCGTTCGGCGCCTTCGTCCGGGTCGAGGAGGGGATCGAGGGCCTGGTCCACATCTCTGAGCTGGCGGACCGCCACGTCGAGATCCCCGAGCAGGTCGTGCAGGTCGGCGACGAGATCTTCGTGAAGATCATCGACATCGACCTGGACCGGCGCCGGATCAGCCTGTCGCTGAAGCAGGCCAACGAGGGCATCGCCGGCGAGGCCGGCGGCGATGAGTTCGACCCGACGCTGTACGGGATGCCCGCCACCTACGACGAGCAGGGCAACTACGTCTACCCGGACGGGTTCGACCCGGAGTCCGGGGAGTGGCTGGAGGGCTACGAGCGGCAGCGGGAGGAATGGGAGCGCCAGTACGCGGAGGCGCGGGCCCGGTTCGAGGCTCACCAGCGCCAGATCGCCGAGGCGCGCAGCAAGGCGGCCGGGGAGGAGGACGGCGGGCGCGGCGACTCGGGCTCCCGCAGCCCGGGCGCCGGCTCCCAGGGGCAGGGCGGCACCCTCGCCTCGGACGAGGCGCTCGCCGCACTGCGGGACAAGCTCTCCGGCGGGCGCAGCTAGGGCCCTGACGGGTCCGGGGCTCCACGTCGCAGCGGGCTCCCGGCGGGGAACGCCGGAGCTCGCCGCGGTCGTTCGGGAGGGGGCGGCGGCGGTGTACCGAGTGGGGCTGACCGGCGGGATCGGCTCGGGCAAGAGCGAGGTCTCCCGGCGCCTGGCCGGCTACGGCGCCGTGGTGATCGACGCGGACGCGGTCGCCCGCCAGGTCGTGGCGCCCGGTACGCCGGGCCTCGCCGCCGTGGTCGCCGAGTTCGGCACCGGCATCCTGCGGCCCGACGGCTCGCTGGATCGCGACCGGCTCGGCGAGATCGCGTTCGCGGACCCGGGCACGCTGGCGCGGCTGAACGCCATCGTGCACCCGCTGGTCGCGCGGCGGATGGCCGAGCTGGAGGAGAAGGCGGGGCCGGACGCGATCGTCGTCCACGACGTGCCGTTGCTCGCCGAGAACGGCCTCGCCTCGCGGTACGACGCGGTCGTGGTGGTGGACGCCCCGGACCACGCCCGGCTGGAGCGGCTGACCGCGCGCCGGGGCATGACAGCGGCGCAGGCGCGGGCGAGGATGGCCGCGCAGGCCACCCGCGAGCGGCGGCTGGCCTGCGCGGACCTGGTGGTCGACAACTCCGGCTCGCTGGCCGAGCTCGACCGGCAGGTCGGCGACCTGTGGGCCGAGCTGCGCAGGCGCGCCAGGCATGGCCACCGCGGGCGAGGCCGCGGGGAGGCGCGGCCCCGGGGCCGCGTCACGACAGCGGGCGGGACGGCCCGCCGTGAGGAGCGGGACCGATGACGCAGATCGAGGTGCGGGGCCTGACCAAGCGCTTCGGCCGCAAGGTCGCGGTCGACGACCTGACCTTCACCGTCGAGCCCGGCCGGGTGACCGGGTTCCTCGGCCCGAACGGGGCGGGCAAGTCCACCACCATGCGGCTGATCCTCGGCCTCGACCACCCGCATGCCGGGACCGCGACCATCGGCGGCCGCCGCTACCGCGACCTGCCGGATCCGCTGCGAACGGTGGGCGCCCTGCTGGAGGCCAAGTCCGTGCACCCGGGCCGGAGCGCCAGGAACCACCTGAGGTTCCTGGCCCAGACCCAGGGGCTGCCGGCCCGCCGCGTGGAGGAGATGCTCGACCTGGTCGGGTTGCGCGAGGTCGCGGACAAGCGCGCCGGATCGTTCTCGCTCGGCATGAGCCAGCGGCTCGGGATAGCGGCGGCCCTGCTCGGTGACCCGCGGGTGCTCCTGCTGGACGAGCCGGTGAACGGCCTGGACCCCGAGGGGGTCCTGTGGGTCAGGAACCTGATGAAGCACCTGGCCGCTCAGGGCCGCACGATCTTCGTCTCCAGCCACCTGATGAACGAGATGGCGGTGACCGCAGATCACCTGATCGTGATCGGCCGGGGCCGGCTGATCGCGGACGCCAGCACCGCCGAGGTGATCGCCAGGAGCACCGGGAAGACCGTCCGCGTCCGCACGCCCGACCCGGCCAGGCTCACCGAGCTGATCGCCGCGGCGGGCGGCACGGCGCGCGCGGCCGCCGCCGAGCCGGGAGGCGCGCCCACCCGGGACGGGGCGGCGCCCGGCGGGCCAGCGGCCGGCCCGGCGGACGGCGCGACGCTGCTCACCGTGACGGGCCTGGAGGCGGCCCGGATCGGCGAGCTCGCGGCGTCGGCATCGGTGGTGCTGCACGAGCTCACCCCGCAGCTGGCCTCGCTGGAGGAGGCGTTCATGGAGCTGACCTCGCAGAGCCTGGAGTTCGGCGTCCGCGACGCGGGCGCTGCTGGCCGCGCCGGCGGCGACGGCGCGCTGGGGCGGGCGGCACGGCCGGGGCAGTCGGAGGGGAGCACCCGATGACCGCGACGCCAGCGCCGCGCGCGGAGGCCGGCGCGCCGTCCTGGCCGCCCGGGCCCGGGCCGGCGGCCCGCCTGCGGTTCGCCGGCCTGCTCGCCGCCGAGTGGACCAAGATCCGCTCGGTGCGCTCGACCATCTGGACGCTCGGGCTGTTCGTCGTCGTGACGATCGGGCTGACCGCCGGGCTGACCGCCCTGATCGTCGGAGCATGGAACGGCCCGAACGCGGCCGAGCGGAACGCGCGGATCATCGCCGACCCGGTCGGCTTCATCCTCGGGGCCGGCGTCGGCCTCGGCCAGCTCACCATCTGCGTCCTGGGCGTGCTGCTGATCAGCACCGAGTACTCGACGGGCGTGATCAAGGCCTCGCTGCTCGCGGTGCCGCGCCGCACGCCGATGCTGGCGGCCAAGGCGGCCGTGTTCGCGGCGCTGCTGCTGGTGCTCGCCGAGGTCGTCTCGTTCGGCTCGTTCTTCGCCGGCTCGGCGCTGCTGCACTCGAAGGTGCCGGTCTCGCTCGGCGATCCCGGGGTCACCCGGGCGGTGGTCGGGGCCGGGCTCTACCTCACCGTGCTCGGCCTGCTAGCCCTCGCGGTCGGCGCGCTGCTGCGGCACACCGCCGGGGCGATCGCGACGGTGATCGGCGTGGTGCTCGTCCTGCCGATCCTCACCGGGCTGCTGCCCGGAAGCTGGGGTGCGCACGTCAACGGGTACCTGCCCGAGCAGGCGGGATCCGCGGTCATGCGGGCCGCCGCCCAGCCCGGGCAGGTGCTGTCCGCCTGGGAGGGCTTCGGCGTGCTCTGCGGCTGGACCGCGGTCCTGCTGATCGCCGCCGCGGTCCTGCTGCGGCGCCGCGACGCCTGAGCGGGGCGCCAGCCGGGGCCAGCGCAGTTGCGCGGGGTCAGCGCAGCTGCCGGGCCGACGACACCGCCTGGAAGTAGGCGGAGGACTCACGGCCCCAGAGCAGGATGATCGCCCCGAGGCCGGCCAGCCAGATCAGCAAGGTCAGCAGCAGGCCGACGATCGTGTGCGGCCGCGCGATCGCCGCGAGCAACCCCAGCGTGTCCAGCCCGAAGAAGACCGTCGAGGTGACGCGGGCCCAGTTCCTGCCGCGCCGGTTCGCCCAGGCCATCCACAGCCACAGGGCGATGCCGAGCAGCCCGAAGAACCCCACGAACACCAGGCCCAGCGTCACGGCGGCGTTGACCTGGGCCGGCGAGAGGCCGGGCGCGCTCGCCCGGACCGCGCTCCTCAGGCTTCCCACGGTGACCAGCGTGAGGATGAACGAGACCGCGCTGAGCGCCGCGCCGACGTACATGAGCGTCACGGCCGTGCGGACCGGCCGCGGCGGCTCGGCCGGCTGCGGCGGGCCACCGGGGCCTTCCGGCGGGTAGGCCTGGGGATAGGGCTGGTACACGGTCGCCTCCTGGCATCGGGATGCAGTGGCCACCACCGTACCGTTGCCGCGCCTCTGCTGCCGGCCCCCGCGGTGCCCCGGGCCTGCCGGGGCCAGCCCGGCCCCGAGCCCGGCACGGCGGACCCGGCCCGCGGCGGCCGCCGCCTGCGGCGCGACGCAGACGGCCGCCGGGGCGCCTGAGCCGGGCATGGCTGACACAGCCTGCGCCTACAGTGGAACGGTGCGAGCGGAGGAGATGCCATGCGCCCGGTGACCGACCTGCGGCGCCGCGTCGCGCCATTCGAGGTCGTCACCGACATGGCGCCGGCCGGCGACCAGCCGGCCGCGATCGCGGAGATCGAGCGGCGGGTCAAGGCGGGCGCGCGCGACACCGTGCTGCTCGGCGCGACCGGGACCGGCAAGACGGCCACGGTGGCCTGGCTGGCCGAGCGGCTCCAGCGCCCCATGCTGGTGATGCTGCCCAACAAGACGCTCGCGGCCCAGTTCGCCAACGAGCTGCGGCAGATGCTGCCGCGCAACGCCGTCGAGTACTTCGTCTCGTACTACGACTACTACCAGCCGGAGGCGTACGTCCCGCAGACCGACACCTACATCGAGAAGGACTCCTCGATCAACGACGAGGTCGAGCGGCTGCGTCATTCGGCCACGAACTCGCTGCTGACCAGGCGTGACACGATCGTGGTCGCATCGGTTTCCTGCATCTACGGGCTGGGCACCCCGCAGGAGTACGTCGACCGGATGGTGCGGCTGAAGGTCGGCGAGTCGGTCGAGCGCGACGCGCTGCTGCGCAAGCTCGTCGAGATGCAGTACCTGCGCAACGACCTCGCCTTCACCCGGGGGACGTTCCGGGTGCGGGGCGACACCATCGAGGTGATCCCCGTCTACGAGGAGCACGCGGTCCGCGTCGAGCTGTTCGGGGACGAGATCGAGCGGCTGATGACGCTGCACCCGCTGACCGGCGAGGTGCTGACGCTCGACGAGGAGCTCTACATCTTCCCGGCCTCGCACTACGTGGCCGGGCCGGAGCGAATGGAGCGCGCGATCAGGGGCATCGAGGCCGAGCTCGCCGAGCGGCTGGCCGAGCTGGAGCGGGCGGGCAAGCTGCTGGAGGCGCAGCGGCTGCGGATGCGCACGACCTACGACATCGAGATGATGCGGCAGGTGGGGAGCTGCTCGGGGATCGAGAACTACTCGCGGCACATCGACGGCCGGGAGGCGGGCAGCCCCCCGAACACCCTGCTCGATTACTTCCCCGAGGACTTCCTCCTGGTCATCGACGAATCGCACGTCACCGTGCCGCAGATCGGGGCGATGTACGAAGGGGACGTCTCCCGCAAGCGGGTGCTGGTCGAGCATGGCTTCCGCCTGCCGAGCGCGATCGACAACCGGCCGCTCACCTGGGACGAGTTCTGCGACCGCATCGGCCAGACGGTCTACCTGTCGGCCACGCCGGGTCCCTACGAGCTGAGGCGGGTCGGCGGGGACGTCGTCGAGCAGGTGATCCGGCCCACCGGGCTGGTCGACCCGGAGGTGGTGGTCAAGCCGACCAAGGGGCAGATCGACGACCTCGTGCACGAGATCCGGGTGCGGGCCGAGCGGGACGAGCGGGTGCTGGTCACCACGCTGACCAAGAAGATGGCCGAGGACCTCACCGATTACCTGCTCGAGCTCGGCATCAGGGCCAGGTACCTGCACAGCGAGGTGGACACGTTGCGCCGGGTTGAGCTGCTGCGCGAGCTGCGCCTGGGCGAGTACGACGTGCTGGTCGGGATCAACCTGCTGCGCGAGGGCCTGGACCTGCCCGAGGTCTCGCTGGTGGCGATCCTCGATGCCGACAAGGAGGGTTTCCTGCGCTCGGGCACGTCGCTGATCCAGACGATCGGGCGGGCCGCCAGGCACGTCTCCGGCCAGGGCCACATGTACGCCGACCAGGTGACGCCCTCGATGAGCCGGGCGATCGAGGAGACGAACCGGCGCCGGGCCAGGCAGGTCGCCTACAACCGCGAGCATGGCATCGATCCGGCGCCCCTGAGGAAGCGGATCGCCGACATCACCGACACCCTGGTCCGGGAGGACGCCGACACCGACCGGCTGCTCGGCGGGTCTGGCCGGCGGCAGAGCCGTGGCAAGGGCGCGGTGCCCGCGGCGGCGGCCAGGGCGAGGGCCGCCGTGGCGATGGGACCCCGCGGAAGCGAGGCGCGTGACGGCCGGGGCGGAACGGCGCGCGATGACCTGCTGGCGCTGATCGAGACGCTGACCGACCAGATGCACCAGGCCGCCGCGGACCTGCAATTCGAGCTGGCCGCCAGGTACCGGGACGAGATCAGGGAACTCAAGCAGGAGCTCCGCGGCATGCAGGCCGCCGGGGTCTGAGCACGGCGCGGCGCCCGCCGGCCCGGCGGACGGTACGCGCGCGTGCGCGATGGGTATCTGCACTCGCGGGGGGAATCCCGCGCGGCGCGGCCACCTGCCCCACCTGATCGTGCCGCTCCTCGTTGCGCCCGGAGGCACGCGCGCGCGCCATGGCAAGGGACGTCCTGCGCTGGTCCATGCGGCGGCTGCTCGTCGCGATCGGCGTGCTGCTCGGCGGGGTCACCATCTTCACGATCGTGGCCATCGTCACCTGGTCCCGGGTGATCGGCGCGTGGTCGGTGGCGGGCGGGGCTGGGGTGGCGGCGGCCCGGGCGGGGGCGCTGGGGGCGGCGTTCGGTGAGGAGCGGGTGGCGATGCTGGGGTTCCTGC
>JAJPIV010000080.1 GCA_021324595.1 Actinomycetota bacterium
CCGGTCGAGGTCCGGGCCTCCCGCAGCACCACGCTCGCGCTGCGCTGGCTGGTCGGCTACGCGCGGGCGCGGCGGGAGAAGACGATGACCGAGCGGCTCATGAACGAGCTGCTTGACGCGAGCAACGGGCTCGGGGCGAGCGTCAAGCGCCGCGAGGACACCCACAAGATGGCCGAGTCCAACAAGGCATTCGCCCACTACCGCTGGTAAGCACCGAACGCACGAGCAGGAACGAGGATTTGCAGTGGCCGCCACCATGACCGCCACCGAGCTGGCCAGGGTCCGCAACATCGGGATCATGGCCCACATCGACGCGGGCAAGACGACGACGACCGAGCGGATCCTGTTCTACACGGGGATCACCTACAAGATCGGCGAGGTCCACGAGGGCGCCGCCACCATGGACTGGATGGCGCAGGAGCAGGAGCGCGGCATCACGATCACGTCGGCGGCGACCACCTGCAGCTGGCGGGACCACACGATCAACATCATCGACACCCCGGGTCACGTGGACTTCACCGTCGAGGTGGAGCGGTCGCTGCGGGTGCTCGACGGGGCGGTCGCGGTGTTCGACGGCGTGGCCGGCGTCGAGCCGCAGTCCGAGACCGTCTGGCGGCAGGCCGACCGGTACGGGGTGCCGCGGATCTGCTTCGTGAACAAGATGGACCGCGTCGGGGCCGAGTTCCACCGCTGCGTGGACATGATCGCCACCCGGCTGGGCGCCACGCCGCTGGTCGTCCAGCTCCCCTGGGGGGTCGAGGCGGACTTCCGCGGCGTGATCGACCTGGTGCGGATGCGCGGCCTGCTCTGGCACGGCGAGGGCAAGGGCGAGGCCTACGACATCACGCCGATCCCCGCCGACCATGTCGAGGCGGCCCGCGAATGGCGCGACAAGCTGCTGGAGACCATCGCGGAGAACGACGAGGTCATGATGGACCTCTACCTCGAGGGCACCGAGCCGGCCGAGGACGACCTGGTCGCCGCGATCCGGCGGGCCACGATCGCGGGCGCGGTCACCCCGGTGCTGTGCGGCAGCGCGTTCAAGAACAAGGGCGTGCAGCCGATGCTCGACGCGATCGTGGACTACCTGCCGAGCCCGGTCGACATCCCGGCGATCATCGGCCACTCGAGCGGCCCGGACCCGCATGAGGTCGTGCGCCACGCCGACCCCGCGGAGCCGTTCTCCGCGCTGGCCTTCAAGATCATGTCGGACCAGCACCTGGGCAAGCTGACCTACCTGCGGATCTACTCCGGGCGGCTGGACGCGGGCACCGCCGTGCTCAACTCCACCAAGGGCCGCAAGGAGCGCATCGGCAAGATCTACCAGATGCACGCCAACAAGCGCGAGGAGCGCCCGACGGCCAGCGCCGGCCAGATCGTGGCGGTGATGGGCCTGAAGGACACCGCGACCGGGGACACGCTCTGCGATCCCGCCGACCCGGTGATCCTGGAGTCGATGACGTTCCCCGCCCCGGTGATCAACGTGGCGATCGAGCCGAAGACCAAGGGCGACCAGGACAAGCTGGGCGTCGCGATCCAGCGGCTGGCCGAGGAAGACCCGACCTTCCAGGTCAGGACCGACGAGGAGACCGGCCAGACGATCATCTCGGGCATGGGCGAGCTCCATCTCGAGGTGCTCGTGGACCGCATGCGCCGCGAGTTCAAGGTCGAGGCGAACATCGGCCGGCCGCAGGTCGCCTACCGGGAGACCATCCGCCGGAAGGTCGAGAAGGTCGAGTACACCCACAAGAAGCAGACCGGCGGCGTCGGCCAGTTCGGCCGGGTGGTCATCGACCTCGAGCCGACCGGCGGCGACGGCGGCGGGTACGAGTTCGAGAACAAGATCACCGGGGGGCGCATCCCGCGCGAGTTCATCCCCTCGGTGGACGCGGGCTGCCAGGAGGCCGCGGAGTTCGGCGTCCTGGCCGGCTACCCGATGGTGGACGTCAAGGTCACGCTGGTCGATGGCGCCTACCACGAGGTCGACTCGTCCGAGCTGGCCTTCAAGATCGCCGGGTCGATGGCGTTCAAGAAGGCGGCCAGCCAGGCGGACCCGGTCCTCCTCGAGCCCGTGATGGCGGTGGAGGTCAGGACCCCTGAGGACTACATGGGCGAGGTCATCGGCGACCTGAACAGCCGCCGTGGCCAGATCCAGGCCATGGAGGAGCGGGCGGGGACTCGAGTGGTAACCGCACTCGTCCCGCTGTCGGAGATGTTCGGCTATGTGGGGGACCTGCGCAGCCGGACTCAGGGCAGGGCGGACTACAGCATGCAGTTCCACTCATATGCCGAGGTTCCGCCCGGCATCGCCAAGGAGATCATCGCCAAGGCACGAGGCGAGTAACCAGCAACACGTACCGATCGCAACGAGGAGAGACCAGTGGCGAAGGCCAAGTTCCAGCGGACCAAGCCGCATGTCAACATCGGCACCATCGGTCACATCGACCACGGGAAGACGACCCTGACCGCGGCGATCACCAAGGTGCTCCACGACAAGTACCCCGACGTCAACCCCTTCTACGCGTTCGACCAGATCGACAACGCCAAGGAGGAGAAGGAGCGCGGGATCACGATCCCGATCTCGCACGTCGAGTACCAAACCGACAAGCGCCACTACGCCCACGTGGACTGCCCCGGTCACGCCGACTACATCAAGAACATGATCACCGGTGCCGCGCAGATGGACGGCGCGATCCTGGTGGTGGCGGCGACGGACGGCCCGATGCCGCAGACCCGCGAGCACGTGCTGCTCGCCCGGCAGGTCGGCGTCCCCTACATCGTGGTGGCGCTGAACAAGGCCGACATGGTCGACGACGAGGAGATCCTCGAGCTGGTCGAGCTCGAGGTCCGCGAGCTGCTGTCGACCTATGAGTTCCCCGGCGACGAGGTGCCGGTGATCCGGGTCAGCGCGCTCAAGGCGCTAGAGGGCGACCCCGAGTGGGGGCAGAAGGTCCTCGAGCTGATGGACGCCTGCGATGAGTCCATCCCGGAGCCGGTCCGCGACACCGACAAGCCGTTCCTCATGCCGATCGAGGACGTGTTCTCGATCACCGGCCGCGGCACCGTGGTGACCGGCCGGATCGAGCGCGGCGTCATCCACACCGGCGACGAGGTCGAGATCATCGGCATCCGGGACAAGGCGCTGAAGACCACGGTCACCGGCGTCGAGATGTTCCACAAGGTCCTCGACGAGGGCCAGGCGGGAGACAACGCGGGGCTGCTGCTGCGCGGCGTGAAGCGCGAGGAGGTGGAGCGCGGGCAGGTCGTGATCAAGCCGGGCACCAACACCCCGCACACCCAGTTCGAGGCGCAGGTCTACGTCCTGTCCAAGGACGAGGGCGGCCGGCACACGCCGTTCTTCAACAACTACCGTCCGCAGTTCTACTTCCGCACCACCGACGTCACCGGCGTGGTCAGCCTCCCGGAGGGCACCGAGATGGTGCTGGCCGGCGACAACACCGAGATGAAGGTGGAGCTGATCCAGCCGATCGCCATGGAGGAGGGCCTGCGCTTCGCGATCCGCGAGGGCGGCCGGACCGTCGGCGCCGGCCGGGTCACCAAGATCCTCAAGTAGTCCGCGCCGCGGCACCGGGGCACCGGGCGCCGGCTGAACAGCCGGCGCCCGGGTCCCCGGGCGCGACGGCACCTGCGGGCAGTGCGGTACCCGGCCGGTCGGCCGGCATCGCGGAGTCGGCAGCACGAAGGCTAAGGAAGCGCAATGGCGGGAGAGAAGATCCGCATCCGGCTGAAGAGCTATGACCACGAGGTCATCGACTCCTCCGCCAGGAAGATCGTCGACACGGTGATGCGGACCGGGGCGAAGGTGGTGGGCCCGGTCCCGCTGCCGACCGAGAAGAACGTGTACTGCGTGATCCGGTCACCGCACAAGTACAAGGACTCGCGCGAGCATTTCGAGATGCGCACGCACAAGCGGCTGATCGACATCATCGACCCGACGCCGAAGACCGTGGACGCGCTCATGCGGCTCGACGTGCCCGCGGGCGTCGACATCCAGATCAAGCTGTAGCGGGACGGGCGAGAATGACTAGGCAAGTCAGGGGAGTGCTCGGCACCAAGCTCGGCATGACCCAGGTCTTCGGCGATGACGGCAAGATCGTGCCGGTCACCGTCGTGGCCGCGGGTCCGTGCGTGGTGACCGCGGTGCGCGACCCCGCGAAGGACGGGTACCGGGCGGTGCAGCTCGGCTACGGCGAGATCGACCCGCGGAAGGTGAGCAAGCCGCGCGCCGGGGTGTTCGCCAAGGCGGGCGTGAACCCGCGGCGGTACCTGGTCGAGCTGCGCACCGACGACGCGGACCAGTACACGGTGGGCCAGGAGGTCACCGCGGAGGCGTTCGGGCCTGGCGACGTCGTGGACGTGACGGCCAGGAGCAAGGGCAAGGGCACCGCGGGCGTGATGAAGCGGCACGGTTTCGGCGGCCTCGGCGCCTCGCACGGCACCCAGCGCAAGCACCGCTCGCCCGGGTCGATCGGCGGGTGCGCGTTCCCCGGGCACGTGTTCAAGGGACTGCGGATGGCGGGCCGGATGGGCGCCGAGCGGACCACGGTGCTCAACCTCACCGTGCACGGCGTCGACGCCGAGCGCGGCCTGCTGCTGATCAAGGGCGCGGTGCCCGGCCCGGCCGGCGGCCTGGTCCTGGTGCGCAGCGCGGTCAAGTCCCCGGCGAGCGCGCGGAAGGCTGGTGCGCTGCGATGAGCACGCAGAACGCGGCGGCGCGGGCGGAGCTGCCTGCCGAGATCTTCGACGTGGCGGTGAACGTGCCGCTGATCCACCAGGTCGTGGTCGCCCAGCAGGCCGCGGCCCGCCAGGGTACCCACGCCACGAGGAACCGCGGCGCGGTGCGCGGCGGCGGCAAGAAGCCGTACCGGCAGAAGGGCACCGGCCGGGCCAGGCAGGGCTCCACCCGGGCGCCGCAGTTCACCGGCGGAGGCACGGTCCACGGGCCGGTGCCGCGCTCCTACGCGCAGCGGACGCCGAAGAAGATGAAGGCCGCGGCGCTGCGCGGCGCGCTCTCCGACCGGGCCAGGCACGGCCTGGTCCACGTCGTGGACGGGTTCGTGGACGGGGACGCGCCGCGGACCAGGGACGCGCTGGCGGCGCTCCGGGCGGCCACCGGCGCGCAGCCCGGCAGCCCGGTGCTCGTGGTCGCGCCGACGTCGGACACGCTGACCTGGAAGAGCCTGCGGAACGTGCCCGGGATCCACCTGATCGACCCGGGCCAGCTCAACACCTACGACGTGCTGGTCACCGACCGCGTCGTGTTCACCTCGGCGGCGCTGGCCTCGTTCGTCGCGCGCGCAGGGCGGGGCGCTCCCGGCGCCGGGGGCGGGCCGGGCGCGGCCGCGGAGGCGGCCGCGCCCGCGGAGGCGGGCGCGGCCGGCCAGGCCAGCGAGGCGGAGGAGCAGAGGTGAGCAAGGTCTACAACCCCCGCGACATCCTGATCAGGCCGGTGATCTCGGAGAAGAGCTACGGGCTGCAGGACGAGTTCAACAAGTACACGTTCATCGTGGCCCCGCATGCCAACCGGACCCAGATCAGGCAGGCGGTCGAGGAGATCTTCCGGGTCAAGGTGACCGGCGTGAACACGCTGAACCGCCCGGGCAAGCGGCGCCGCACCCGGCACGGCTGGGGCAAGCGGCCGGACACCAAGCGGGCGATCGTGAGCCTCGCCGAGGGCGAGCGCATCGACATCGGCGGCCTGGGCAGCTAGGAGCGACGAATGGGCATCCGCAAGTACAGGCCGACCACCCCGGGCCGCCGGGGCGCGAGCGGCGCCGACTTCTCCGAGGTGACGCGGAGCGAGCCGGAGAAGTCGCTGGTGCGCCCGCTGCACAACCGCGGCGGCCGGAACGTGCATGGCCGGATCACCGCCCGGCACCAGGGCGGCGGGCACAAGCGGGCCTACCGGCTCATCGACTTCAGGCGGGCGGACAAGGACGGCGTGCCGGCCAAGGTGGCGCACATCGAGTACGACCCGAACCGGACGGCCAGGATCGCGCTGCTGCACTACGCCGACGGCGAGAAGCGCTATATCCTCGCGCCGAACGGCCTGCGACCGGGCGACACGGTGGAGAACGGCGCCGGCGCCGACATCAAGGCGGGGAACTGCCTGCCGCTGCGGGCGATCCCGACCGGCACGGTGGTCCATGCGATCGAGCTGCGCCCGGGCGGCGGCGCCAAGATTGCCCGGTCGGCCGGCGCGGGCGTGCAGCTGCTCGCCAGGGAGGGCGGCCGCGCGCACCTGCGGATGCCCTCGGGCGAGATCAGGCTCGTGGATGCGCAGTGCCGGGCGACGATCGGCGAGGTCGGCAACTCCGAGCAGGGCAACGTCAAGCTCGGCAAGGCCGGCCGCAGCCGGTGGAAGGGACGCCGGCCCAGCGTCCGCGGCGTCGCGATGAACCCGATCGACCACCCGATGGGCGGCGGCGAGGGCAAGAGCTCGGGCGGCCGGCACCCGGTGAGTCCCTGGGGCAAGCCCGAGGGCCGGACCAGGCGGGCGCACAAGCCGAGCGACAAGCTCATCACCCGGCGGCGCACGAAGAAGAAGCGGTAGGAGCACTGGCGATGCCTCGTAGCCTGAAGAAGGGGCCATTCGTGGACGACCACCTGATGAAGAAGGTGGACGCGCAGAACGCGAAGGGCACCAGGAACGTCATCAAGACGTGGTCGCGCCGTTCGATGATCGTCCCGGCGATGCTCGGCCACACGATCGCGGTCCACGATGGCCGCAAGCACGTCCCCGTCTTCGTCACCGAGGCGATGGTCGGCCACAAGCTGGGCGAGTTCGCGCCGACCCGGACGTTCCGCAGTCACGTCAAGGAAGAAAGGCGCAGCCGCCGGTAGCGGCGCGGGCGCGGGAGAGAGCGAGGCAGGACCGATGGAAGCGAGGGCACAGGCGCGGTACGTGCGCGTCACGCCGCGGAAGGCCCGGCGGGTGGTGGACCTGATCCGCGGGCTCCCCGCCGAGCAGGCGCGGGCGGTGCTCAGCTTCGCGCCCCAGTCGGCGAGCGAGCCGGTCGGCAAGGTTCTGGCCAGCGCGATCGCGAACGCGGAGCACGGCGGCCGGGCGAGCGCGGCGTCGCTCGTGGTCAGCCGCGCGTGGGTGGACGAGGGGCCGACGCTCAAGCGGTTCAGGCCGCGGGCGCAGGGCCGCGGCTACCGGATCAACAAGAAGACCAGCCACATCACGGTCGTGGTCTCGGATGAGGAGGCGGTCACGGCCGGCCGCCGGCCGGCCGGCCGCGCCTTGGCCAACCGCAGGGAGAGGACCCGATAGTGGGCCAGAAGGTGAACCCGCACGGGTTCCGGCTGGGCATCACCACCGACTTCAAGAGCCGGTGGTTCGCCGACAAGCTGTACCGGGACTACGTCGCGGAGGACGTCGCGATCCGCCGGATGCTGCAGCGCGGGATGGAGCGCGCGGGCATCTCCAAGGTCGAGATCGAGCGCGAGGACAAGGACAAGGTCAAGGTGTGGATCCACACCGCGCGGCCGGGCATCGTCATCGGCCGCCGCGGCGCGGAGGCCGACCGGATCCGCGCGGACCTGGAGAAGCTGACCGGGCGCCGGATCGAGCTGAACATCCTGGAGGTCAAGAACCCCGAGGTGGATGCCCAGCTCGTCGCCCAGGGCATCGCCGAGCAGCTGTCCAGCCGGGTCTCGTTCCGGCGGGCGATGCGCAAGGCGATGCAGACCGCGATCAAGGGCGGCGCGAAGGGCATCCGGGTGCAGTGCTCCGGGCGGCTCGGCGGCGCGGAGATGTCGCGGTCGGAGTTCTACCGCGAGGGGCGGGTGCCGCTGCACACCCTGCGCGCCGACATCGACTTCGGCTTCTACGAGGCGCGCACCACCTTCGGCCGGATCGGGGTGAAGGTCTGGATCTACCGCGGGGACGTCACCGGCACTCGCGCCGAGCGGGAGGCGGCCGCTGCGGCGCTGCGGGCCGGGCAGCGCCCTGGTGGCGGGCCGGCCCGCCCGCCCGGGCCGGGCGGGCGGCGCGGCCGGCAGCGCGGTGGCCCGGGTGAGAGCGCCGGGCGCGGCGAGCGCGGTGCCCGGGCAGCCGGGGCGGAGGCTGCGACCGCACGGTCGGCGCCGGCCGGAGAGGAGGGCTGATCCATGCTGATCCCGCGCAGGGTCAGGCACCGCAAGCAGCATCACCCCCCGCGGACCGGGGCAGCCAAGGGCGGCACGCGGGTGACGTTCGGCGAGTACGGGATCCAGGCGCTTGAGCACTCCTACGTGAACAACCGCCAGATCGAGGCCGCCCGGATCGCGATGACACGGCACATCCGCCGCGGCGGGAAGGTGTGGATCACGATCTACCCGGACCGGCCGCTGACCAAGAAGCCGGCCGAGACGCGGATGGGCTCCGGCAAGGGCGCGCCGGAATGGTGGGTGGCGAACGTCAAGCCCGGCCGGGTCATGTTCGAGCTGGCCGGGGTTCCCGAGCCGGTCGCCCGGGAGGCGCTGCGCCGCGCCATGCACAAGCTCCCCATGAAGTGCAAGTTCGTCAAGCGTGAAGTGGGTGAGGCGTGATGGCGAAGGGACTGACCGCCGCTGACCTGCGCACCTCCACGGAGGAGGAGCTGGACGGCAAGCTCGCTGAGGCGAAGATCGAACTGTTCAACCTGCGGTTCCAGGCCGCGGCCGGGCAGCTGGAGAACCACGGGCGGCTGCGGGCCGTGCGCAAGGAGATCGCCAGGATCTACACGGTCAAGCGGGAGCGCGAGCTCGGGATCGTGACGCTGGAGCAGGAGGCTGACGGCGATGAGTGAGGCACCGCGGGGCACGCGGGAGGACGACTCCGGCGCCCGGCCGGCCCGGCGCGGCTACCGGAAGGTCCGGGAGGGCCTGGTCGTCAGCGACAAGATGGACAAGACCGTCGTCGTGGTCGTGGAGGACCGGGTCAAGCACCCCAAGTACGGCAAGGTCATGCGCCGCCGGAGCAGGTACGTGGCGCACGACGAGGAGAATGCCTGCGGCGTCGGCGATCGCGTCGTGCTGCAGGAGACCAGGCCGCTGTCGGCCACCAAGCGGTGGCGGGTTGCCCAGATCGTGGAGAAGGCAAAGTGATCCAGCAGGAGTCGCGGCTCAAGGTCGCCGACAACACCGGCGCCAAGGAGCTGCTCTGCATCCGGGTGCTCGGCGGCTCGAGCCGGCGGTACGCCGGCATCGGCGACGTCATCGTGGCCACGGTCAAGGACGCCCTGCCCGGCGCCGGGGTGAAGAAGGGGGACGTCGTCAAGGCCGTGGTGGTCCGGACCCGCAAGGAGCGCCGCCGCGGCGACGGCTCCTACATCCGCTTCGACGAGAACGCGGCCGTCCTGATCCGGGACGGCGGCGATCCCCGGGGCACGCGCATCTTCGGCCCGGTGGGCCGGGAGCTGCGGGAGAAGCGGTTCATGCGGATCATATCCCTGGCGCCGGAGGTGCTGTGATGCGCAGGGACGGCAGGCCCCGCGGGATGAAGATCAGGAAGGGCGACCGGGTGGTCGTCATCGCGGGCAAGGACATCGGGCGCGAAGGGCTGGTGATCCGGGCGGACCCGGCCACCCAGCGCGTGATCGTCCAGGGCGTCAACATGATCAAGAAGAACACCAAGGTCAACTACCAGGGCAGCCGGGGCGCCAAGGAGGGCGGCATCGTGACCCAGGAGGCGCCGATCCACGTGAGCAACGTGGCCCTGGTGGACCCCGAGACCAAGAAGCCGGCCCGGGCCGGCTACCGGTTCGAGGACGGCAAGAAGGTCAGGGTGGCCCGGCCGAGCGGTAAGGACGTCTGATGGCTGCGATGACCGAGGCAGCCGCGGCGCCGGTGCCGCGGCTGAAGCAGAGGTACCTCGCCGAGATCGCCCCGGCGCTGCGCGAGGAGTTCGGCCTCGCGAACGTCATGCAGGTGCCGACGCTCACCAAGATCGTGGTGAACATGGGGGTCGGCGAGGCCGCCCGTGACGCCAAGCTGATCGAGGGCGCGGTGCGGGACCTGGCGCTGATCACCGGCCAGCGGCCGGCGATCGCCCGCGCCCGCAAGTCGATCGCGCAGTTCAAGCTGCGCGAGGGAATGCCGATCGGCGTCCACGCGACCCTGCGCGGCGCGCGGATGTGGGAGTTCTGCGACCGGCTGCTGTCGCTCGCGCTGCCGCGCATCCGCGACTTCCGCGGCCTGTCCGACCGGCAATTCGACGGCCGGGGGAACTACACGTTCGGCCTCACCGAGCAGCTCATGTTCCACGAGATCAACCCGGACCAGGTGGACCGCCAGCGCGGGATGGACATCACCGTCGTCACCACGGCGACCACCGACGAGCAGGGCCGCTCGCTGCTGCGGCGGCTCGGCTTCCCGTTCAAGGAGAGCTGACCAGTGGCGAAGAAGAGCCTGATCGTCAAGGCGAAGCGCACGCCCAAGTTCGCCGTGCGCGCCTACACGCGGTGCTCCCGTTGCGGCCGGCCCCGGGCGGTCTACCGCAAGTTCGGCCTGTGCCGGATCTGCTTCCGCACGATGGCGCACCGCGGCGAGTTGCCCGGCATCACGAAGTCAAGCTGGTAGGAGGGCCACCAGGCCATGACCATGACCGACCCGGTCGCTGACATGCTGACCCGTCTGCGCAACGCCAACGCGGCCTACCATGAGACGGTCACGATGCCGCACTCGGCGATCAAGGCGCACATCGCCGAGATCCTCAAGCAGGAGGGGTACATCGCCGACTGGCGCGTCGAGGACGCCCCGGTCGGCAGGAACCTCGTGATCGCGCTCAAGTACGGCCCGTCCCGGGAGCGATCGATAGCCGGCATCAGGCGGATCTCCAAGCCGGGCCTGCGGGTCTACGCCCGCAAGGACAACCTGCCGAAGGTGCTCGGCGGGCTCGGCGTCGCGATCATCTCGACGTCCTCCGGCCTGATGACCGACAAGCAGGCGAAGAAGCAGGGCGTGGGCGGGGAAGTCCTCGCCTGGGTCTGGTAGGGAGCTGACGAATGTCACGAATCGGACGGGCACCGGTGGCCGTGCCGCCGGGCGTCACCGTCGCCATCGAGGGCCGGGAGGTGACCGTGACCGGCCCCAAGGGCAGCCTGCGGCTGGAGGTGGCCCCGCCGATCGAGGTCGGCCACGGCGACGGCGTGATCACCGTCACCAGGCCGAGCGACGAGGGCGAGGTGAGGGCGTTGCACGGGCTGTCCAGGTCGCTGATCGCGAACATGGTCACCGGCGTCACCCAGGGCTACGCCAAGGAGATGGAGATCGTCGGGGTCGGCTACCGCGTGCAGGCCAGGGGCCGGGACCTGGAGTTCTCCCTCGGCTACAGCCACCCCGTGCTGGTCAGCCCGCCCGAGGGCATCTCGTTCCGGGTGGAGACTCCCACCAGGTTCTTCGTCGAGGGCATCGACAAGCAGCGGGTCGGCGAGGTGGCGGCGAACCTCCGCAAGCTGCGCAAGCCGGATCCGTACAAGGGCAAGGGCGTGCGGTATGCCGGCGAGCAGATCCGCCGCAAGGCCGGGAAGGCTGGGAAGTAGCAGATGGCTGGCACCAGGACGACCGCGCACGTGCGCAGCTCGCGGCGCACCTCGGCCCGGGCGGCGGCGCGGACCAGGCGGCACCTGCGAGTGCGCAAGAAGATCGCGGGCAGCCCGCAGCGGCCAAGGCTGGTCGTGACCAGGTCGGCGCGGCACATCGTGGCGCAGCTCGTCGACGACGCCGCCGGGCGCACGCTGGCGTCCGCGTCGACCCTGGAGGAGCAGGTCAGGCAGGCGGGCGGCGACAAGAAGTCACGCTCCCGCCTGGCGGGCAGGCTGCTCGCCGAGCGGGCGGTCCAGGCGGGCATCACCGCCGCCGTCTTCGACCGGGGCGGCTACGCCTATCACGGCAGGGTCGCGGCGCTGGCCGATGGCGCGCGCGAAGGCGGGCTGGCGCTGTGAGCGGCGTCATCCCCGGCGAGGAGAGAAGGACGGTCTGATGGCAGCAACTGCGCGGCGCGGCGGCGGGCCGGGTGGCGAGCGGCGGGAACGCCGCGACGACCGGCGCGGCGGCGCGGCCGACAAGGGCACCGCCTACCTGGAGCGCGTCGTCACCATCAACCGGGTGGCGAAGGTGGTCCAGGGCGGCCGCCGGTTCAGCTTCACCGCCCTCGTCGTCGTCGGCGACGGCAACGGCCTGGTCGGGGTGGGCTACGGCAAGGCGAAGGAGGTGCCCGCGGCGATCGCCAAGGGCGTGGAGGCGGCGAAGAAGTCGTTCTTCCGCGTGCCGCGGATCGGCGGCACGATCCCGCACACGGTGCAGGGCGAGGACACCGCCGGGGTGGTGCTGCTCAAGCCGGCCAGCCCCGGGACCGGCGTGATCGCCGGCGGCCCGGTCCGCGCGGTGCTGGAGTGCGCGGGCGTGCACGACGTGCTCTCCCGGTCCCTCGGCTCCTCCAACCCGATCAACGTGGTGCACGCGACCGTCGCCGCCCTGAAGAGCCTGTCCCGGCCCGAGGAGATCGCGGCCCGCCGCGGCCTGCCGATCGAGCACGTCGCCCCGGCGGCTATGCTGCGGGCCCGCGCCGCGGCGGCCACCGCCGCGGCCGAGCAGGCGAGCTAGCCGACGCTGACACCGGAGCGCATGATGGCACAGCTGAAGGTAACCCAGGTCCGGTCGCCGATCGGCGGCACTCGCGAGCAGCGCGACAGCCTGCGCTCGCTCGGGCTGCACCGGATCGGCGACACCGTGATCAAGGACGACAGGCCAGAGTTCCGCGGCATGATCCAGGCGGTGCGCCACCTGGTCACCGTGGAGGAGGTGCAGTGAGCGTGACGAGCGGGGAGGCAGGCCCCGGCCGGGCGGTGCCGGCGCGGGCCGGTTCGGCAGGCCTGAAGATCCACCACCTGCGGCCGGCGCCCGGGGCCCGGACCAAGCGGACGCGGGTCGGGCGCGGCGAGGCCTCCAAGGGCAAGACCGCCGGGCGGGGAACCAAGGGCAGCAAGGCCCGGGCGAACATCTCGCCCGCCTTCGAGGGGGGGCAGATGCCGCTGCACCGGCGGCTGCCCAAGCTCAAGGGCTTCTCCAACGCGCGGTTCAAGGTCAGCTACCAGGTCGTCAACCTGGACCGGCTGGCCGAGCTCTATCCCTCCGGCGGCGAGGTGACCCCGGAGGACCTCGCCGCGCGCGGGGCCGTCAGGCGCGGCCAGCTCGTCAAGATCCTGGGGTCCGGCGAGGCGCCGCCGGGCCTTCGGGTGAGCGCGCACGCGTTCTCCTCCTCGGCAGCGGAGAAGATCACGGCGGCAGGCGGGACGGCCACCCGGCTGTGAGGCCGGACCGGCGAGCCGGCCATCCGGGCGCGGCCCGCGTGAAGTCCAGCCCGCGCGGCGGGCCACGGCACGCCCGGTGGCCCCCGCCCCGCGGTCGCTCCGGCCGGCGCGGGCGCGGCATCCCGCGGGGAGCCCCGCCGGGCCTTGGCCGCAGGTACCATTCAGGCAGGCTGCCTGTGCGCGGCGGGCAGGCTAGAATCCGGCCTGCGCACCGCGTCCTGGCCGCTGGGTGCCGGCCCGCTCGGCGGCGCGTGGCGGCGGCTCATCTGTGGCGATGCCGGCCGCGCGTGGCCCGGCCGGCGGATCCGCGGCACCGGCCGCCGGCGACAAGGAGCGGCAGATGACGTTGACCCTTCGAGACCAGGACGGCGCATGCTGACCGCGTACATCCAGGCATTCCGCACCCCGGACCTGCGCAGGAAGCTCCTGTTCACGCTGTTCGTCATCGTGATCTTCCGGTTCGGGGCGTCGATGCCCACGCCCGGCGTCTCGGTCCACGCGGTCGATCAGTGCCTGCTGAGCGGCCCGGCGAAGACGGGCGTGCTGGGGCTGGTGAACCTGCTCTCCGGCGGCGCGCTGCTGCGGCTGACGATCTTCGCGCTCGGCATCATGCCCTACATCACCGCGAGCATCATCCTGCAGCTGCTCGCCGTGGTGATCCCCCGCCTGGAGGCGCTCCGCCAGGAAGGGGCCTCCGGGCAGGCGAGGATCACCCAGTACACCCGGTACCTCACGATCGGGCTGGCCATCCTGCAGTCGACCGCGATCGTCGCGCTGGCCGAGAACCCGACCGCGATGATCGGCCAGCCCTGCCCGTCGCCGCTGATCCCGAACACCTCGGTCTTCACCATCGCCACCATGGTGATCTGCCTGACCGCGGGCACCGCCGTGATCATGTGGCTGGGCGAGCTGATCACCGACCGCGGCGTCGGGAACGGCATGTCGCTGCTGATCTTCACGCAGGTCATCGCGGTGATCCCCGGCCAGCTCAACCTGATCAGGGAGTCCAGGGGCGGGTTCACCTTCGTCATCGTGCTCGCGGTGGGCGTGCTGGTCATCGCGGCGGTCGCGTTCATGGAGCAGGCGCAGCGCCGCATCCCGGTCCAGTACGCCAAGCGGATGGTCGGCCGGAAGATGTACGGCGGCACGTCCACCTACATCCCGCTGCGGGTCAACCAGGCCGGCGTGATCCCGGTGATCTTCGCGTCCTCGCTGCTGTACATACCCGCGCTGGCGGCGAACCTGTTCGGCAACCCGAACGCGACGTCCGGCTGGGCGAACTGGGTCGAGCGGCACTTCCTAGGCGTGAACGCCGACCCCTACTACATGGTGAGCTTCTTCGTCCTCATCATCTTGTTCACGTACTTCTATGTTTCGATCACCTTCAATCCGGATGAGGTCGCCGATAACATGAAGAAGTCCGGCGGCTTCATTCCCGGCATCAGGCCGGGCGGGCCGACCGCGGGCTACCTGCGGTTCGTGCTCAACCGGCTGACCGCCCCCGGCTCGCTCTACCTGGGTGTCGTCGCGCTCATCCCGATGATTGCGATCGCGCTGGTCGGTGCCACGGCTCAGTTCCCGCTCGGCGGCACCAGCATCATGATCGCGGTGGGCGTGGGGCTCGACACCGTGAAGCAGATCGAGAGCCAGCTGCAGCAGCGCAACTACGAGGGTTTCCTCAGGTAGTGCGCATCGTCCTGGTCGGGCCACCCGGTGCGGGCAAGGGGACGCAGGCCCAGTTCATCGCCTCTCACCTGGCCATTCCCAAAGTGTCGACCGGTGACATCTTCCGGTACAACGTGAGCGCGGGGACCGAGCTCGGCCGGGCAGCCAAGGCGTACATGGACCGCGGCGACCTGGTGCCCGATGAGATCACGATCGCCATGGTGGCCAGCCGCCTGCAGGAGGAGGACGCGCAGGCCGGGTTCCTCCTGGACGGCTTCCCCAGGAACGTGCCGCAGGCGGAGACGCTCAAGAAGCTGCTCACCGACTGGGGCCAGCGCCTCGACGTGGTGCTGGAGCTGGTGGTCGACCACGACGAGGTGATCCGCCGCCTGTCCGGCCGGCGCACCTGCCGCACCTGCGGCCACGTCTGGCACGTCGCCTTCGACCCGCCGTCGCGCCCGGGGCGGTGCGACGAGTGCGGGGGCGAGCTGTTCCAGCGCGACGATGACCGCGAGGAGACGATCCGGCACCGGCTCGAGGTCTACCAGCAGCAGACTCAGCCGCTGATCAGCTACTACGCCGACGAGGGCATCCTGCTCGGGATGGACGCGACCGGCCCGGTGGAGGACGTGACCGAGCGGGCGCTGCTCGCGCTGCGGCGCTTCGCTCGCTGAGCCCGGAGTACCGTGGAACCGGGAGGCGCGTGGCAATGCTGCTCAGACGTGGATTTGCCGTGGAGATCAAGACGCCTGCCCAGCTTGAGCTGATGCGCGCGGCGGGGCTGGTGGTGGCCAGGGCGCTGCGCGCCGCCGCGGCTGCGGTCGAGCCCGGGATCAGCACAGCCGAGCTCGACGCGATCGCCGCGCGGCAGATCCGGTCGGCCGGCGCGAGCCCGTCGTTCCTCGGCTACCACGGGTATCCGGCCACGATCTGCACCAGCGTCAACGACCAGGTGGTGCACGCGATCCCGCGGGCGGACGCGCGGCTGAGCGCGGGAGACATCATCTCGATCGACGCCGGGGCGGTCGTGGACGGATGGCACGCGGACGCGGCGGTCACGGTGCCGGTCGGGGAGGTCACCGCCGAGGCGGCGGCGCTGATCGAGGCGTGCGAGGCGGCGCTGTGGCGGGGCCTGGCGACGGCCGCAGCCGGACGGCACCTCACCGACATCTCGCATGCGATCGAGTCCGGCATCGCGGCCCACGGGATCGTGCGGGACTACGGCGGGCACTTCATCGGCTCGGCGATGCACATGGACCCGCCGGTTCCCAACCACGGCCGGCCGGGCCGCGGCCTGGTGCTGGCCGAGGGCATGGCGCTGGCGATCGAGCCGATGCTCACCGCCGGAGGGCACCGGACCCGGCTGCTCGACGACGGCTGGACGGTGACGACCGCCGACGGCAGCCTGGCCGCCCACTTCGAGCACACCGTGGCGATCACCGCGGCCGGGCCGTGGGTGCTCACCGCCGAGGACGGCGGGGCCGCCGGGCTCACCCGGTCCGGCAGCCCCGCCGAAGGCAGGCCCTGATGCCGACCGACCCGCGCCAGATCCGCGCCTCCGACCAGGACCGGGACCGGGTGGCGGCGATGCTCCGCGAGCACCATGCGGTCGGCCGCCTGGACGCCGCCGAGTTCCACGAACGGCTGGACAAGGCCTACCAGGCCAAGACGCTCGGGGAGCTGGACGACCTGACCGCCGACCTGCCGGCCGTCGACCCGTACCCGCTCCCGTCGTCCGCCCTGCCCCGGCGCCCGCCAGGGCCGTCGCTTCCGGCCGACTCGGTGATCGAGGCGATGGGGCAGGCGATGGGGGCGCGCCGGCTCTCCCCGGCGTGGCGCGCGGCGTGGGCGTCGTGGCTGAGCGTGACCCTGATCTGCGTGGTGATCTGGGTGCTGACCGGTGCCGGGTACCCGTGGCCGCTGTGGGTCGTGCTGCCCTCCGGCGCCGTGCTCGCCGCCCGGTGGATCGCCGGCACGGGCCCGGGCGGCCCGGGCCGCCACCTGGGCCGTGGGCGAGGCCGCCGCGGGATCGGCGGCCCCGCCGCCTGAGCGCGGGCGAGGCTTCGCCGGCCCTCGTCAGGGCGCGGCCGGTTCGCGGAATCGGCGCCGCTGACGTAGACTGTGCATCCGGCCCGCGAAGCCGTCGCTGCCGGTGGCGCGCCACCGGCGCTCACGGCCTCTCGGCGGGCCGAGTCACCCCCGACCGCGCGGCGGTGCCGTGGCGTGATCAGCTTGCGCCCGGGCCGGACGGGCGGCGGGCGCGCGGGGGAGACAACCCAGACCAGCCAGCACCGGGCCGGCCGGCACCCGACACCAGCGAAGCGCGGAGGACATGCCCAAGAAGGACGGTGCCATCGAGATCGAGGGCACGGTGGTCGAACCGCTGCCCAACGCGTTCTTCCGGGTGGAGCTCGACAACGGGCACAAGGTCCTGGCCCACATCAGCGGCAAGATGCGGATGCACTACATCAGGATCCTGCCGGGTGACCGGGTCGTCGTGGAGCTGAGTCCCTATGACCTCAGCCGCGGCCGCATCGTGTACCGGTACAAGTGACGAGGCACCAGTGACGAGCCAGAGCGGACTGGCCGGGCGCCGCGGCGGCCGGCGGCGGGAGCCCGGGGCGGAGGAGGCCAGATGAAGGTCAAGCCGAGCGTGAAGAAGATCTGCAGCAAGTGCCGGATCATCCGCCGGCATGGCCGCGTGATGGTCATCTGCAGCGACCCCAGGCACAAGCAGCGGCAGGGCTAGCCCGCCGCGACCACAGCGGAACACGTGCCGCACCCCGGCGCCGCGCAGGCGCCAGGGCACCCCCGGGAGGAGGCCGGGGCCGCGCCCGCGGGCACGGGCGCGGGGCGGTGCGCAGGACCTCCGGACGAGAAGGAGAGCTGCCCACGATGGCACGCCTGGTCGGCGTCGACCTCCCGCGGGAGAAGCGGCTTGAGGTCGCCCTCACCTACATCTACGGCATCGGCAGGACCCGGGCGCTTGAGACGCTGAGGGCCACCGGCATCAGCCCGGACACCCGGGTCCACCAGATGACCGACGACGAGATCGTCCAGCTGCGGGACTGGATCGAGGCGAACTACAAGGTCGAGGGCGATCTGCGCCGGGAGGTCCAGGCGGACATCAGGCGCAAGGTCGAGATCGGCTGCTACCAGGGCCTGCGGCACCGGCGCGGGCTGCCGGTGCATGGCCAGCGCACCCAGACGAACGCCCGCACCCGCAAGGGCAAGAAGAAGACCGTGGCCGGCAAGAAGAAGGCCGGGAAGAAGTAGTCCGTGATTCGGACCGATCACCTCCGGAGTTGACGAGAGAATGCCTCCAAGGAGCCGGGCCGGCGCCAAGAAGGTGCGCCGCAAGGAGAGAAAGAACATCGCGCACGGGCACGCGCACATCAAGAGCACGTTCAACAACACGATCGTGTCAATCACCGACCCGGCCGGGAGCGTGATCTCGTGGGCGTCGTCCGGCCAGGTCGGATTCAAGGGCTCCCGCAAGTCGACGCCCTACGCCGCCCAGATGGCCGCGGAGGCTGCTGCGCGGCGGGCGATGGAGCACGGCATGCGCAGAGTCGACGTGTTCGTCAAGGGCCCCGGATCGGGCCGGGAGACGGCTATCCGGTCCCTGCAGGCGACCGGCCTTGAGGTCGGCTCCATCACCGACGTCACCCCCGTTCCGCACAACGGCTGCCGCCCGCCGAAGCGGCGGCGGGTCTGAGGAGGTCCTTCGGATGGCCCGGTACACCGGCGCGGACTGCAAGCGCTGCCGCCGCGAGAAGACCAAGCTGTTCCTGAAGGGCGCCAAGTGCGACTCGCCGAAGTGCCCGATCGAGATCCGCCCCTACCCGCCCGGCGAGCACGGCAGGAACCGGCCGAAGGAGAGCGAGTACCTGCTCCAGGTCCGGGAGAAGCAGAAGGCGCGCCGGATCTACGGCATCCTGGAGAAGCAGTTCCACGACTACTACGAAGAGGCGACCAAGACCCGCGGCAAGACCGGCGAGGCGCTGCTGCAGATCCTGGAGAGCCGCCTCGACAACGTGATCTACCGCGCGGGCTTCGCCAAGAGCCGCGACATGGCGCGGCAGGTGGTCAGGCACGGCCACGTGCTCGTCAACGGCCGCAAGGTGAACATTCCTTCCTACCGGGTGAGCGCGAGCGACATCGTGGAGGTCGCGGCCAAGTCCCGCGAGCTCACGCCGTTCGTGGTGGCGCGGGCTGAGGCGGGCGAGCGCCAGGTGCCCGCCTGGCTCGAGGTCATCCCGGACAGGATGCGGATCCTGGTCCACGCGCTGCCGAGCCGCGCGCAGATCGACACGCTGGTCCAGGAGCAGCTGATCGTCGAGTACTACTCGAAGTAACACGCCCCTTGATCGCCTGTCATATGGCGGGCAGGCGGAAAGGAACATCACGTCATGCTCATCGCACAGCGTCCCACCCTCACCGAGGAGCCCGTCAGCGAGTTCCGCTCCCGGTTCACGATCGAGCCCCTCGAGCCGGGTTTCGGGTACACAATCGGCAACTCGCTGCGTCGCACCCTGCTCTCGTCGATCCCGGGCGCGGCCGTCACCAGCATCAGGATCGAGGGCGTGCTGCACGAGTTCTCGACCGTGCCCGGTGTCACCGAGGACGTCACCGACATCATCTTGAACCTCAAGGAGCTAGTGGTCTCCTCCGAGCACGATGAGCCGGTCCACATGTACCTGCGCAAGCAGGGTCCCGGTGAGGTCACCGCTGCGGACATCGCCCCGCCGGCGGGGCTGCAGGTCCACAACCCCGGCCTCCACATCGCCACGCTCAACGCCAAGGGGAAGCTGGAGATGGAGCTGACGGTCGAGCGCGGTCGCGGCTACGTCTCGGCGGCGCAGAACAAGCAGCCCGGCCAGGAGATCGGCCGGATTCCGATCGACTCGATCTACTCGCCGGTGCTGCGGGTCACCTACAAGGTCGAGGCCACCCGGGTGGAGCAGCGGACCGACTTCGACCGGCTGATCGTGGACGTGGAGACCAAGCCGTGCATGCGGCCGCGGGATGCGGTGGCCAGCGCGGGCATGACGCTGGTGGAGCTGTTCGGCCTGGCCCGGGAGCTGAACCTGGAGGCCGAGGGAATCGACATCGGCCCATCGCCGACCGACGCGGCTCTCGCCGCCGACCTGGCGCTGCCGATCGAGGACCTCAACCTGACCGTCCGCTCCTACAACTGCCTCAAGCGCGAGGGCATCCACACCGTCGGCGAACTGGTGGCGCGCAGCGAGCAGGACCTGCTCGACATCAGGAACTTCGGCGCGAAGTCGATCGAGGAGGTCAAGCAGAAGCTGCTCGACATGGGCCTGACGCTGAAGGACTCACCTCCCGGGTTCGACCCGGGGACGGCGGCGGACAGCTATATCACCGACGATGACGACAGCTACGTAGAGACCGAGGAGTACTGACCGGTCGGCTCGCCCGTCCGGTCCGCAGCACACCGAGGAGTGTCCTTCCATGCCCACGCCGACCAAGGGCCGCCGCATGGGCGGCAGCGCCGCGCACCAGCAGCACATGCTGGCGAACCTGGCCACGGCGCTGTTCGAGCACGGCAAGATCACGACGACTCAGGCTCGTGCCCGCAGGCTGCGCCCGGTCGCCGAGCGTCTCATCACCTTCGCCAAGCGGGGTGACCTGCACGCGCGGCGGCAGGTACTGACCGTGGTGGCGAACCGGGCCGTGGTCAAGACGCTGTTCGACGAGATCGGGCCCGGCTTCGCGGGACGCCAGGGCGGCTACACCCGGATCACCAAGGTCGGGCCGCGCAAGGGCGACAGCGCGGCGATGGCCGTGATCGAGCTGGTCCGGGAGCAGCCCGACGCCAGGCCGGCCAGGCGGCGGGCCCGGCGCCCTCAGCCGGCCAGGGGCCGCGCCGGGGCGCCGCCGGCAGCCGGCGCGGCGCCAGCCGGCGCGGCCGGGGGGCCTCCGGTGAACGAAGCGGCGCAGGCCGGCACCGCGGAGGCGCAGGCCGGCACCGCGGGGGCGCAGGCCGGCACCGCGGAGGCGCAGGCCGGCACCGCGGAGGCGGAGCTGGGCGACAGCGGCCCGGGCGCGGGCACCCCGGGAGCCGACGGGGAGCGCCCGGAGGAGCACGCCGGCGGGCAGCAGGGGGAAGAGGACGCAGCCGGGCAGTAGCGAGTGCCAGGAGCTCGTCAGGCTCAGGCTGGACCTGGCCTATGACGGCGGCGCCTTCCACGGCTGGGCGGCGCAGCCCGGCACGCGGACCGTGCAGGGGGTTCTGGAGGAGGCGCTCAGCCGCCTGCTCGGGCTGGTGCCCGCGCCGTCCCTGACCGTGGCGGGCAGGACCGACGCTGGCGTCCATGCGCGCGGCCAGGTCGCCCACGTGGACGTGCCCGTCCCCGCCTGGCGGGCGGCCGCCTCATCCCTGGCCCGGCGGCTGGACAGGGTCCTCCCCGCCGACGTGCTGGTGCGTTCCGTCGCGCCGGCGCCGCCCGGCTTCGACGCCCGCTTCTCCGCGCTGTGGCGGCGCTACACCTACCGGGTCTGCGACAGCCGTGCCCACCTCGACCCGGTGCGCCGGACGGACACGCTCTGGCATCCGCGCCCGCTCAGCCTCGACCGGATGAACGAGGCCGCCAGGGCGTGCCTGGGCGAGCACGACTTCGCCGCGTTCTGCCGGCCGCGCCGGGGCGCCAGCACCGTGCGGGACGTCCGCGAGCTGCGCTGGGAGCGGGCGGGACCGGGCGTGGCGGTCGGCACCGTGGTCGCTGACGCGTTCTGCCACAACATGGTCCGGGCCCTCACCGGGGCCCTGCTCGCGGTGGGAGACGGGCGCAAGGCACCCGGCTGGCTGGAGACCGTGCTCGCCGGCCGGGTCAGGGATCCCGCCGTCGTCGTCGCGCCGCCGCATCCGCTCTGCCTGGAGGAGGTCCGTTACCCGCCCGACAGTGAGCTGGCGGATCGCGCGGCGCGGACCAGGCAGGCCCGGGGCGCGGGCCGGGCCGGCGCGTGACAGGAACCAGGCGGACGGACCGCGCGGGCCGGGCGGGCGCGGGCCGGCGCCTGCGCGCGGGCGGCCGGCGCGTCACCCGGCCGGCTTGCCGGTCACCATCCGCGCGCTCAGGCTGGCGTTCACGGTCTGCTGGATCAGCACGTTCAGGAACCCGGTGAGCCTGGCCCGCTCTGCGGCTGTCTTCGGCGCGCTCAGGCCGGTGAACTCGGCCCAGCCGAGCACCAGGTAGTGTCCCTTGACCACCGCCTCCTCGATGCCCGTGCCCTGGCCGAGCCGCTTGGTCGGCCCGGTCCTGGCCGGGAGCTGGGCCACGAACTGCGACCGCCCGGCCGCCAGGGCGGAGGTCTGCGCCAGGGCGGCGCTCTTGAGGTTGAACACGCCGATGGTCCCCATCATCTTCACCGCGCGCGCCAGGTAGCTGGCCCGGGCCGCCTGCGTGCAGTCCGCGTGATGCACGGCCGACTGGAGCCCTGACCCGATCAGGGCACCGTGGCAGTCGCTGCTGAGCGCCTGCGCGGACCGCCGGTAGAACACCCCCGCGGCCGAGAAGCTGGGCGGGAAGAGCTCGGTGAGGGTGAGCGGCTGCGGGTCGGTGGCCCGGCTGCCGATGTACTGCCACTTGCCCGCCGGGGGGGCCGGGGATGACGACGACGACGCTGCGGGCGGCCTGCTGGCGGCCTGCCGGCCGCCGGGCCTGCCCGCGGCCGTCCTGAGCGAGGTGGCGACCAGGACGGTCAGCGCGGCCACGACGATCAGGGCGGCCGCGCCGACAGCCAGGCGCACCGAGCCGTGCCTGGCGTGCGCGCGCCTGCGCCGGGCCGGCCGCTGCCGGCCGTGGGAGCCGCCCGGGCGGGACCCCCCGGAGCGCGGTGAGGCCGCCGGCCTGGGGCGCGCCGCCTCGCTCCGCGCCGAGCCCGGCGGCTCGAGCCCGAGCTCGGCGGGGTCGGGATCCTTGATGGCCGGCAGCGAGTAGTCGGTGTCGAACTCGACCGGCGTGATCGAGGCGGCGGCGATCTGCCTGGCCGGGTCCTCGCGGCGGGCGCCTGCCCGGCGCTCGGCGTCCGCGTCGCCCGGGCGGCGGTTCCACGCGGCGAACGGCCCCGGCGGGTACACCGGCAGGGGATCGTCGGGCCTCGGCGGGAAGCCGCGGACCGCGTTGCTCGTCGCCGGGCGCGGCGGCAGGTAGTCCTCCAGCCCCGACCACAGGTCGCCGTCGTCGGCCCAGTCGTAGCGGCGGGACGGCTCCTCGTCGGTCCACGCGGCATCCGGCTCGTCCGGCGCCCCCGCCCAGGACGGCAGCCCCGTGCGGCTGCCGCCGGCCTCCGGCGCCGCGTGGCTGACCCGGTACGCGGGCGTGAACAGCGACGCGCCGCCATTCCCGCCGGCCCGCTGCGGAGCTCCGGGCAGCGGCGGCCGCTGCCGGCGCCCCGACGATCCGCCCGAGGCCCGCTCACCCGCATCGCGCATGCGGTGAGCGTACCGTCATGGCGCCGCGGGTGAGCCAGGTAAGGGCCGGCTGCCCCGGCCGCGGGTGGGATGGGCGGCATCCGCGCGGGCGGATCCGGGCCCGGCCGGCCGCGGCCGCCCTCCCCCTTTGACCAGCCGCGCCACATGCCGGTATCCTTTCGTGGCGTCCACGCGCCCTGGCGTGCCCGCCCCGCGGGCGATCGTCCCGTCGCTGGCGCAGCGGCACGCCCCGCGCCCCGCTGACGGGCCGGACGCGGGCCCACCGATCAGGACTCACACGCGAAGGCTCATGACCGTGCGCACTTTCAGCCCGAAGGCCGCCGACGTGCAGCGCCAGTGGCATGTCATCGACGCGTCGGACGTCGTCCTCGGCCGCCTCGCCAGCCAGGCCGCGACGCTGCTCCGCGGCAAGCACAAGCCGATCTTCGCGCCGCACGTGGACACGGGCGACTTCGTGATCATCATGAACGCCGCCAAGGTCGTCCTCACCGGCAACAAGCTGGCCGGCAAGCGCGCCTACCGCCACTCGGGGTACCCGGGCGGGCTGCGGTCGGTCGGCTACGGCGACCTGATGGCCACCAGGCCCGAGCGCGCCGTGACCAAGGCGGTCAAGGGGATGCTCCCGAAGAACTCGCTCGGCAGGCAGATGCTGCGCAAGCTCAAGGTCTACGCCGGGCCCGAGCACCCCCACCAGGCGCAAAGGCCCGTCCCGTTCGAGATCGCCCAGGTCTCGCAGCAGGCCGCGGCGGCCCGGTAACCGGGCGAGCGGGCACCAGGACACGACAAGCTGATCAGGAAGCACGAGGGACAGACCGTGGCGCAGACCGCCGGAGTGCCCGGGCAGGGCGCGGACGACGAGGTTACCGAGCACGTGGCGCAGTACTCCACGCAGACCGGCGAGGCCGGCGGGCCGCGCGGGGCCGGGGGCCGCCGGCCGGTGGCGACCGGGCACGCCCTCGGCACGGGCCGCCGCAAGGAGGCGGTCGCGCGGGTGCGGCTGATGCCGGGGACCGGCCGGTGGCAGGTCAACGGCCGCGCGATGGAGGTCTACTTCCCGAACAAGGTCCACCAGCAGCTCATCAGCGAGCCGTTCGCGACCCTGGGAGCGGAAGGGCAGTTCGACGTCATCGCCACGATCACCGGCGGCGGCGTAAGCGGGCAGGCAGGCGCGCTCCGGCTCGGGATCGCCCGGGCGCTGGTCCTGGTGGACCCGGCCAGCCGGCCCGCGCTCAAGCGGCTGGGCTTCCTCACCAGGGACGCCAGGGTCAAGGAACGCAAGAAGGCCGGGCTGAAGAAGGCGCGCAAGGCGCCCCAGTACTCCAAGCGCTAGCCGGCCGTCATGCCGCGCGCGCGGCATGACGGGTCGCTGCCGCATCGCGGAGCCTCCGTGCTTCGCCGAGCCTGAGCGCGGGGAGTACTGCATCGATGGGCAAGCTATTCGGCACCGACGGCGTGCGTGGCGTCGCCGGCCGTGACCTCGGAGTCCACCTGGCCGCCAGCGTGGCGGCCGCTGCGGCCGCCGTGCTCGCCCGGCGGCCGGCGGCCAGCCGGCCCACTGCCGTGGTCGGCCGTGATCCCCGGGCCTCGGGCGACTTCCTGGAGGCCGCCGTCGTCGCCGGCCTGGCCGGCAGCGGCGTGGACGTGCTGCGGCTCGGGGTCCTGCCCACCCCGGCGGTGGCCTACCTGACCGAGGCGCTCGGCGCCGACTTCGGCGTCGTGCTCTCCGCCAGCCACAACCCGGCACCGGACAACGGGATCAAGTTCTTCGGCCGGCGTGGCATGAAGCTGCCCGACGAGGTGGAGGACCAGATCGAGGCCGCGATGAGCGGCCCGCCGGGCGGCGTCCCCGACGGGGGCTTCGGCCGGGTCCGCGAGGCGGCCGGCGAGGCCGACCGCTATGTCGCCCACCTGCTCGCCAGCGTCGGGGCCACCGGCCCGGCCAGGCCGCTCGCCGGCCTGCGAGTGGTCGCGGACTGCGCGCACGGCGCCGCCTGGCGGATCGCCCCTCGCCTGCTCCGGGACGCCGGGGCCGAGGTGATCGCGATCGGCACCGAGCCCGATGGGCTCAACATCAACTCCGGATGCGGCTCCACCAGCATCGGCGCGCTGCAGCAGGCGGTGGTCGCGCACCGGGCCGACGCGGGGGTCGCCTTCGACGGCGACGCCGACCGGTGCCTGGCGGTCGACGGGGCGGGCGAGGTCGTGGACGGCGACCAGATCCTCGCCGTGCTGGCCCTGGCGCTCCATCGGGCCGGCCGGCTGCCCGGCTCCACCGTCGTCGCCACCGTCATGGCGAACCTCGGCTTCCGGCTCGCGATGGCGCGCGCCGGCATCGACGTGGTCGAGACCCCCGTCGGCGACCGCCACCTGCTGGCGGCGATGCTGCGGGGCGAGTACGCGCTCGGCGGCGAGCAGTCGGGCCACATCATCATGCTCGACCACGCCGGCACCGGGGACGGGCTGCTGACCAGCGTGCAGCTGCTCGCCACGGTCGCCGCGAGCGGGCGGCCGCTCGCCGAGCTCGCCTCCGTGATGACCCGGTACCCGCAGGTCCTGGTCAACGTGCACGGGGTGGACAAGGCCAAGGTGGCGGGCTCGCTGGCGCTCGCCGCGGCGGTCGAGGCGGCACGGGCCGAGCTCGGCCAGTCCGGGCGCGTGCTGGTGCGCCCCAGCGGCACCGAGCCGGCCGTGCGGGTCATGGTGGAGGCCACCGACGGGGACCGGGCCCGGGAGCTGGCCGACCGCCTGGCCGGGGTGGTCCGCGGCG
Organism: Actinomycetota bacterium; assembly: GCA_021324595.1. GTDB lineage: Bacteria > Actinomycetota > Actinomycetes > Streptosporangiales > Streptosporangiaceae > Chersky-822. The sequence goes on from JAJPIV010000080.1 coordinate 26,192, forward strand.
CCGGGTGAGCGCCCCCCGGGCCGGGCCGGGAACGTACTAGCCTGGCAGCCATGTGCGGAATCGTGGGCTACGCGGGCGGCAGGCAGGCGCTCGAGGTCGTGCTCGAGGGGCTTGCCCGGCTGGAGTACCGCGGGTACGACTCGGCGGGCATCGCCGTCCTCGCCGGAGGCAAGATCTCCTGGGCGAAGCGGGCGGGCAAGCTGGGGAACCTGCAGTCCGCGCTGGCCGAGGTCCCGCCTCCGGCGGGGACCGTGGGGCTCGGCCACACCAGGTGGGCGACTCATGGCGCGCCGACCGACCCGAACGCCCACCCGCACACCGACTGCAGCGGCCGCCTCGCGGTCGTGCACAACGGCATCATCGAGAACTTCGCCGACCTGCGGCGTGACCTGCTGGCGCGGGGCCACGTCATGACCTCCGAGACCGACACCGAGCTGGTGGCGCACCTGCTGGAGGACGAGATGGAGCAGGCGGACGGCGCGCGCCCGTCGCTGGCGGGCGCCATGCGCGCGGTCTGCCGCCGGCTGGACGGCACGTTCACCCTCGTGGCCGTGGACGTGCGCGACCCGGACGTGGTCGTGGGCGCGCGGCGCAACTCCCCGCTCGTCGTCGGCCGGGGCAACGGCGAGAACTTCCTCGCCAGCGACGTGGCGGCGTTCATCGCGTTCACCAAGGAGGCCGCCGAGATCGGGCAGGACCAGGTGGCGGAGATCCGCGCTGACCGGGTGACCGTCACCGACTTCGACGGGGCGCCCGTGCGGGTCAGGGACTTCACCATCGACTGGGATGCCGATGCGGCCGAGAAGTCCGGATTCAAGTGGTTCATGACCAAGGAGATCGCCGAGCAACCGCGCGCGGTGGCGGACGCGCTGATCGGGCGGGTGGACCGGGACGGCCGGATCGCGCTGGACGAGATGCGCCTGGACGACGAGGCGCTGCGGGCAGTCGACCGGGTCGTGGTGCTCGCCTGCGGCACGGCCTACCACGCCGGGCTCATCGCCAAGCACGCGATCGAGCACTGGTGCAAGATCGGCTGCGAGGTCCAGCTCGCCAGCGAGTTCCGCTACTCCGACCCGATCCTGACCCGCTCCACCCTGGTGATCGCGATCTCGCAGTCGGGCGAGACCCTGGACACCCTGATGGCCGTCAGGCACGCCCGCGAGCAGCACAGCCGGGTGCTCGCCGTGTGCAACGTCAAGGGGTCCTCGATCCCGCGGGAATCCGACGCCGTCGTGTACACCCACGCCGGGCCGGAGATCGCGGTGGCCTCCACCAAGGCGTTCCTCACCCAGCTCGTCTCCTGCTACGTGGTCGCGCTCTACCTCGCCCAGGTCCAGGGGACGCTGTACGCGAGCGAGATCGCCGAGGTGCTCGGCCACCTGCGCCGGATGCCCGACGCGGTCGAGCAGGTGCTCGGCCTCATGGAGCCGGTCCGGCGGATCGCGCGGGAGCTGGCGGGGGAGCGGTGCGTGCTGTTCCTCGGCCGCCATGTCGGGTACCCGGTCGCGCTTGAGGGCGCGCTCAAGCTCAAGGAGCTCGCCTACATGCACGCGGAGGGCTTCGCCGCGGGCGAGCTGAAGCACGGCCCGATCGCGCTGATCGAGCCCGGGCTGCCGGTCGTCGTCGTGGTGCCGTCGCCGGGCGACATGCCGGTGCTGCACGACAAGATCGTCTCGAACATTCAGGAGGTGCGGGCGCGCGGCGCCCGCACGATCGTGCTGGCCGAGCGCGGCGACGCCAAGGTGGCGCCGTACGCGGACACCATGATCGAGCTGCCGCCCGTCCCGCCGCTCCTGCAGCCGGTGGTGGCGACGGTCCCGCTGCAGGTCTTCGCCTGCGAGCTGGCGGACGCGCGCGGCCACGACGTGGACCAGCCGCGCAACCTGGCCAAGTCGGTGACGGTCGAGTAGCGGTGACGGCGCGGTGACCGATGCGGGCGGCTTACCCGGCCGGGGAGGTCAGGCAGGCCGAGCGCGCGCTGATGGCGCTGGTGCCCGAGGGCGCGCTGATGCGGCGCGCCGCGGCCGGGCTGGCCGCGACCTGCGCCGGCCTGCTCGGCCGGGTCTACGGGTCGCGGGTGGCGGTGCTCGCCGGCACCGGCGACAACGGCGGCGACGCCCTGTTCGCCGGCGCCCGGCTGGCCGGGCGCGGGGCGCGGGTCACCGCGGTCGCGGCTGGCGACCGGGTGCATCAGGCCGGCGCGGCGGCGCTGGCCCGGGCCGGCGGCAGGCTCGCCCGGCCCGGCGACCCCGGGGCGGCGGACGCGGTCAGCGGCGCCGGCCTGGTCATCGACGGCATCCTGGGCATCGGCGGGCGCGGCGGGCTGCGCGAGCCGGCGGCCACGCTGGCGCGGCTGGCGGAGCGGGCGCGATCGCGGGGAGCGCTGGTGGTCGCCGCCGACCTGCCCAGCGGGGTGGACGCCGACACCGGGGTGACCGCCGGCCCGGCGATCCGGGCCGACGTCACCGTGACGTTCGGCGTGGTCAAGCCCGGCCTGCTGATCGATCCGGGGGCCGGCCACGCCGGGGTCGTGGAGCTGGTCGACATCGGGCTGGGCCCGCACCTGCCCGGCCAGCCCGCCGTGATCGCCCTGCAGTCCGCCGACGCCGCGGCCAGCCTGCCGGTTCCGGGCGCGGAGTCGGACAAGTACCGGCGGGGGGTGCTCGGCGTGCTCGCGGGCAGCGCGCGGTTCACCGGGGCCGCGGCGCTGTGCGCCGGCGGCGCCGTCCGGGGCGGTGCCGGAATGGTCCGCCTGGTCAGCGCGCGGCCCGCCGCCGAGGTGGTCAGGCAGCGCTGGCCGGAGGCGGTGGTCACGGTCGCCGAGGACGCGGGCGGGCCGGGCCAGGCGATCGCCGCGGCCGGCCGGGTCCAGGCGTGGGCGGCCGGGCCGGGCCTGGGCACCGGGGACGACGCCGCGGAGGCGCTCGGCCGGGTGCTCGCCACCGCGCTGCCCGTGGTCGTCGACGCCGACGGGCTCACGCTGCTGGCGTCCCGCCCCGGGCTGCTGGCGTCCCGCCCCGCCGGGGCGGTCACGCTGATCACGCCGCACGCCGGCGAGCTGGGGAGGCTGCTGAACGAGGACCCCGGCTGGATCGAGGCGCACCGGCTGGAGGCCGCCCGCCGCGCCGCGGCGCGGCTGCGCGTGACCGTCCTGCTCAAGGGATCGACCACAGTGGTCGCGCCGCCCGATGCGGGCCAGCCCGCCCTGGTCAACCCCACCGGGACGCCCTGGCTGGCCACGGCGGGATCGGGCGATGTCCTCACCGGCCTGGCCGGGGCGCTGCTCGCCCAGGGCGCCCGGCCGGCGGCCACCGCCGCGGCGGCGGCCGCCTACCTGCACGGGCTGGCTGGCCGCCTGGCCGCCCGCGAGGCGCCGGCCGGAGCCAGCGACGTGCTCGCCGCGCTGCCTGAGGCGTTCCGCCAGGTCCGGGCCGCGCTCCCGGGGCCGGCCGCCGGCCAGGCCGCGGGGGCGGGGCCGTCTGCCCGGGCGCGGCGGCCGCAGGGCGGCTAGGGCCTGGCGGCGGGCGGCGCTCCGGAGCACGGCCGCGGGCCGCCCGCCGGGGCCCGGTCCGAGAGCGCGTAGCGGAGCACGGCCATGTCACCGACCTGAGCCGCACCGATGAGGCGGGAGCGGTGCCCGCGGTTCCAGGGGAACGCGCCGGGCCCGGCGAACCGGGGCGCGGCCGGGTCGCCGACGAAGAACGGGGCGACCGCCAGGCGGAGCTCGTCCGCCAGCCCGGCGGTCAGGAAGGCCGTGTGCACCGTGCCGCCGCCCTCCACGAGCAGCCGGCCGACGCCCCGGGCGGCCAGGTCCGCGAGGATCAGGCGCAGGTCGGGCGGGTCGCCGGCGGGCACCACCTCGGCCGCCGCGCCCACCCGCCCGCGGGCGTCCCGGACGGCCTGCGACGCGGCGTAGACCAGCGGCCTGGGCCCGCTGGCGAGGACCCGCGCGCCAGCGGGGACGCCGCCGCCCAGGATCACCCGGGCCGGGTCGGGCGGCAGGCCGCGCGCGGCGCGCGCCTGGCGCCTGGCGGCCGAGCGCAGCAGCAGGCGAGGATCGTCTGCACGCACCGTCCCGGCCCCGACGCAGATCGCGTCGCACCACGCGCGGAGCTCGTCCACCTCGTCCCGGTCCTGCTCGCCGGACAGGATCAGCCGCTGCCCGCTCGCGTCGCCTATGTAGCCGTCCAGCGACATCGCGCAGCTCAGGAGCACGTAGGGCGAGTCCACGGCGGTCAGCCTAAAGCAGCGGCGGCAGGCGGTGACCGGTGCGAGGATTCGGCGCGGGGGAAGTTCACCGGGGGGGACCGTGGCCGACGTCACGAAATCATCTCAGCCGCGCGAGGCGTTCTCCTTGCATCGGCCTGGCCCGCACTGCGGGTGCCCGGCCGCCTCCCCTCGCCGCCGTCGCCGAACGGATCCCCAGATGCCGATCCTCGTGCCCAGGCATGCCCGGCCGCGCGCCCGCCGTCGCCGGCCGGCCGTGGCCGCCGTGGCGTCCGTCGCCGCCGTCGCCGCGCTGGCCGCCACCGCGGCCGGGCTTGCCGTGAGCGGGGCAGCCGCCCCGAGGGCCGGCGCGCCGCCGCGCGCGTGGCTCCCCCGGCCCGTGGCCGGCGCGGTCCCGCCGCGCGGGCCGGCGCGGGCGGCCCGCGCCCTGGCGGGCGCCCGGACCGCCGGCGGCGCCCGGGCCGCCGGCCGCGCCCGCCTGACAGGTCACGGCCGCGCCGTGGCACCCGGCGGCGCCGCGGCGGCTCGCGCGCCGCGGACCTCCTGCCGGTCGGTCGCGCACATCGGCGACTCGACGTCGGTCGACCTGATCTCGCCGTCGTTCCTGCCGGACCCGGCGCAGCGCCTGCCGGCCAGGTACGCGGCGGTCGGCGTCCGGCGCCTGCTGATCGACGCCTCCGGCGGCCGGTCGGTCGTCGAGGCCCTGCCCGGCCAGGTGAACGGGTACGGCGTGGCCAGGGCGTGGGCTGCCGCCGGCTTCCGCGGCTGCTGGGTGTTCGCGCTGGGCACCAACGACAGCGCCGACGTCGCCGCGGGCTCCCGGGTCGGCCTCGCGGCCAGGATCGCCCGGATGATGTCGGTGGCCCGCGGCCAGCCGGTGCTCTGGGTGAACGTGCGGACGCAGGTCACGTCCGGCCCCTGGGCGGAGGCGAACGAGCGGGCCTGGAACCGGGCCCTGGTCCAGGCCCTGGCCAGGTACCCGAACATGAAGATCTTCAACTGGGCGGCGGTGGCGCGCCCGGCCTGGTTCCTGCCCGACGGCATCCACTACGACTCCGCGGGGTGCGCCGCCCGTGCCCTGGCCATCGCCGATGCGCTGGCCAGGGCGTTCCCCGGCAATGGCCGCTCGCGTGCCCGCGTGGTCCGGTGACCGGGCCTGGCGCGCCGCGGCCGGAGAGTTCTTCCCAGGACTTGACAATGACGATGCGCGGCCGTTGATCAGCGCAGGGTAGCGTCTTCCCTGGCCGCGCGATCGGGAGCCGGCTCGGCGGGGGCGAGCCATGCCGCGGCACGGGGGGGAACATGCCGAAGCCCGTGGGTTCTGGACAGCGTTACCTGCCCGGCCTTGACGGGCTGCGGGCGCTGGCGGTGCTCGCCGTGATCGCCTACCACGAGCAGTTCGGGTGGGCCCGGGGCGGGCTGCTCGGCGTGGGAGTGTTCTTCACCCTGAGCGGGTTCCTGATCACCGGCCTGCTCACCGGCGAATGGTCCGCGCGCGGCCGGATGCGGCTGGGGGAGTTCTGGCTGCGCCGGGCGCGGCGGCTGCTGCCGGCGCTGTTCGTCATGCTCGCCGTCGTCACCGCCTGGGTGACGGTCGCCGACCGCGCCATGCTCGCCAGCGTGCGCGGCGCGGTGGGCGCGGCGGCCGGGTACTTCAGCAACTGGTACCTGATCGCGAGGAACCAGTCCTACTTCGCCAGGCTCGCGCCGCCCGCGCCGCTCGATCACCTGTGGTCCCTCGCCGTCGAGGAGCAGTTCTACCTGCTCTGGCCGTTGCTGCTGCTCGCCGGGCTAGCCGTGGTGTGCAAGCGCCAGGCCGGCTCGGTCCGGCTGCTCGTGCTGCCCACCCTGGCGCTCGCGCTGGTGTCGGCGTACGGGATGGCGCACCTCTACCAGCCGGGCACCGACCCGACCCGGGTCTACGAGGGGACCGACACGCGCGCGTTCGGCTTGCTGATCGGCGCGGCCCTGGCGCTCGCCTGGCCCGCCAGGCTGCCGGACGGCCCGCGGGGGCGCCGGGCGAGGGTGGCGGCCGACGCGGCGGGCGGCGCGGGCCTGATCGTGATCGCGGTCATGGTCTGGCGGGTCGGCGAGTACTCCCCCTTCGCCTACCGCGGCGGCATGGTGCTGCTGTCCGTCGCCACGGCCGCGGTGGTCGCCGCGGCCGCATGGCCGGCCAGCCTGATCGGCGCGGCGCTCGGCTGGCGCCCGCTGCGCTGGATCGGCGTCCGGTCCTACGGGATCTACCTGTGGCACTACCCGGTGATCGTGCTGACCACACCGGCCAACGCCGCGCCCAGCCCGGCGCGGGCCGCCCTGCAGGTCGCGGCGGTGCTGGTGATCTCGGCACTGTCCTGGCGGCTCGTCGAGGAACCCGTCCGCCACGGTGCCCTGGGACGGCTCTGGGCGCGGGCCAGGGCGGGGGACTGGCGCCCCGCAGGCGGCCTGTCCGGGCTGCGCGGCCTCGCGGCCACGGCCGGGTCGGCGGGGGTGGTCCTGATCGCAGGCATCGGCCTGTCCGGCGTCGTCCGCGCGCCGGGCGGCACGGGCGTGCCGTCGGCGATCGCCGAGGGCTCGCTGCAGCTGCCGGTCACCAGGACGGTGCTGCCCGCCGGCGGGTCCGGCGCCGCGCGCTCCTCCCGCCCGGGCGCCTCGCCCCGCGCCGCGGCCGGCGGCGGGCCGCGGACCTCCTGCCGGGCGGTCGCCCACATCGGCGACTCGACCTCCGACGGGCTGGTCTCCCCCGCCTACCTGCCGGATCCGAGGACGCGCATCACGGCCAGGTACGAGGACGTCGGCGTGCGGGAGGTCATCACCGACATCTCGGGCGCCCGGTCGGTCGTCGAGACCCTGCCGGGCCAGGTCAACGGCTACGACGCGGCGCTGGCGATCCGCCGCGGCGGGTTCCGCGGCTGCTGGGTGATCGCGCTGGGCACCGACGACGCCGCCGACGTCGCGGCGGGCTCCACCTACAGCCTGCCGTTCCGGATCGGGGAGATGATGCGGGCCGCCCATGGCGAGCCCGTGATGTGGGTGAACGTGATCTCACTCGTCTCCAGCGGCCCGTACGCCGAGTCGAACATGCGGCGCTGGAACCGGGCGCTGCTGCGGGCCTGCGCGAGGTACCCGAACATGCGCGTCTACAACTGGGCAGCCGAGGCCAGGCGCGGCTGGTTCATCTCCGACGGCATTCACTACACCTCGCTCGGGTACGAGCACCGCGCGAAGATGATCGCCGACGCGCTGGCCCGCGCGTTCCCGGCGCACGGCCGCAGCCCGGGCTGCGTGGTGGGCAGCTGACCGGCCTGGTTCCCGGCGCCCGGCCGGCGCCGTCACCGCCCGGTCCGGCCGCCCAGCCCGGCTGACTCATGGGCGTGGCGACGGAGCGGTGACTGCCCCGCCCGCTCCCGGCCCGCCTGGCCACATGACCGGGCGCCGGCGCGGCCCCGGCGTCCCGTCCCGGCTGGCACACTGGTGGGCCATGGACGGGCATCCTGAGGCGATCGTCGATCTGGGCGCGGTGAGGTCGAACGTGGCCGCCCTGGCCGGCCACGCCCGCGGGGCGCAGCTGATGGCGGTGGTCAAGGCCGACGGGTACGGGCACGGCATGCTGCCGGTCGCCGCGGCCGCGCTGGCGGGCGGGGCATCCTGGCTGGGCACGGGAAGCGCGGCCGAGGCGGTCGCGCTGCGGCGGGCCGGGATCACGGCGCCGGTGCTCGCCCTGCTCACCTCCCGGGACGCGCCGCTGCCGGAGGCAGTCGGGCACGGGGTCGACCTGAGTGTGTCCACGCCCGGGCTGGTCGCGCTGGCCGCCGCCGCGGCCGAGCGCGCGGGGCGGCCGGCCAGGCTCCACCTGAAGATCGACACCGGCATGGGCCGCGGCGGCGCGACCAGCCGGGACTGGCCCGCGCTGCTCGCCGCGGCCCTGGCCGAGCAGGCGGCCGGGCGGTGCGAGGTGACCGGCATCTGGTCGCACCTCGCCTGCGCCGACATCCCCGGGCATCCCTCGGTCGACGCCCAGGTCGCCGCGTTCCGGCAGGCGCTGGCCGACGCCGAGCGGGCGGGCGCCAGGCCGGCGGTGCGCCACCTGGCGAACACCGCGGCGGTGCTGACCAGGCCGGACACCTGGTTCGACCTGGTGCGGCCGGGGGGCGGGGTGACCGGGCTGGCGACCCTCCCCGGCGGCCCGCCCGCCTGGCTGCGCCCGGCCATGACCGTGCGGACGCGGATCGTCCAGGTCAAGCGCGTGCCAGCGGGGACCCCCGTGTCCTACGGGCATCGCTACCGGACCGGGGCGGCCGCCACGCTCGGGCTGATCCCGATCGGCTACCACGAGGGCATTCCGCGCTCGGCCTCCAGCACCGCCCCGGTGCTCGTGCGCGGCGCCAGGCACGTGATCGCGGGAACGGTGTGCATGAACCAGTGCGTGGTCGACGGCGGCGACGCTCCCCTGGAGGAGGGCGACGAGGTCGTCCTCTTCGGCCCGGGCGACCAGGGCGAGCCAACCGCGCAGGAGTGGGCGGACCTGCTCGGGACGATCTCCTATGACATCGTGACCAGGTTTACCGCGAAGATCCCGAGAAGCTACTGTGGGGTAACCGAGGCGGAGGCCGGGATGGTCCCGGCGGGAGCGGGCGTTCCGGCTGCGGGCGGCGCGGTTCCGGGCCCGGCCGGGCAGGAGGTCTGATGGTCAGCTGGCGGCGGTTCACCGGCCTGGCCGGGCTCGCGGCGGGCGCGCTGGCCGCGGGCACCGGGGCCGTGGTGGCGGCCGAGAAGATCGCGATCGGGCGGATCAGGCTCAGGCCCGACCCCGCCGCCGGCGAGCCGCTTGGCGAAATCCGCGGCGAGGCGATGACCGTGCGCGCCGACGATGGCCTGCCGCTGCACGTCGAGCTCGCCGGACCGCCCGACGCGCCGGTGACGCTGGTCTTCTGCCACGGCTACACGCTCAGCCTGGACGTCTTCCACTACCAGCGGGCGGCGTTCGAGCACACGGCCCGGTGCGTCCTGTGGGACCAGCGCAGCCACGGCCGGTCCGGCCGGTCCGACCCCGACCTGGTGACGATCGACCAGCTCGGCGCCGACCTGCACGAAGTGCTGATGGCCGCCGCGCCGGGCGACGCGCCGGTCGTGCTCGTCGGCCACTCGATGGGGGGCATGACGGTCATGGCGCTCGCCGACCAGCACCCGGAGCTGTTCGGCGGCAAGGTCATCGGCGTGGTGCTGATCTCCACCTCCGCGTCGACGGTCGACCCGGTCGGCTGGCTGCCGGCGCCGCTGAGGCCGGCGGCGCGCCGGGCGATGCCGTCGATGATGACCGGCGCCTCGAGGGGCCGGCTCGCCGAGGTCGTCGAGCGGGGCCGGCGGTCGGCGAGCGACCTGGCGTTCCTGTCCACCCGGCGGTACGGGTTCGGTGACCCTCGGGTGAGCCCGACGCTGGTGGACTTCCTCGAGCGGGTGATCAGGTCCACGCCGATCGACGTGGTCGCCGACTTCTACGTGGCGCTGGTCGGCCACGACAAGCGCAGCGCGCTGGCGATCCTGGGCAAGGTCCCCGTGCTGGTGATGACCGGCGACCGCGACCGGCTGGTGGATCCCCGGCTGTCCGCCGAGCTGGCCGCGCAGATCCCCGGCGCCGAGCTCGTCCTGATCCGCGGCGCGGGGCACGCGGTGATCCTGGAGCGCCCGGAAGAGGTCAACGACGCGATCGCGGCGCTGGCCAGCAGGGCGCTGGAGGCGCGCGGCGATGGCTGAGCCAGGCGCGCCGTCCGCGGCCCCGGTGGTCTGCGGCGAGGTGGCGGTGCCCGGCGCCGGGGCGATGCGCTCGCTCGGCGTCCAGCTGGCCCGCCTGCTGCGCCGCGGCGACCTGATCGTCCTCGGCGGGCCGCTCGGCGCGGGCAAGACCACGCTCGTCCAGGGGATCGCCGAGGGGCTGGGCGTGCGCGGGCCGGTCACCTCCCCGACGTTCGTGATCGCGCGCGTGCACCCCTCGCTGCACGGCGGGCCGGGCCTGGTGCACGCCGACGCCTACCGGCTGGGCAGCCGCCTCGAGGTGGACGACCTGGACCTCGATGCCGAGCTGCAGGACTGCGTCACGGTGGTCGAGGGGGGGGAGGGGCTGGTCGAGGATCTCGCGCCCGACTGGCTGCGGATCACCATCGGCCGCCCGGCGGGCGGAGATGGCGGGCCCGGTGAGGGAGGAGGCGCCGCGCCCGGCGCGGAGCCCGCCACTGCCGCGCCCGGCGCCGAGCTGGGCGATGAGCTGCGCCAGGTCCTGGTGGCCGGGTACGGCGCCCGGTGGCAGGACGCGGCCGAGGAGCTGTCCCGGGTGCTCAGCGGCCCGTGCGAGTAGCCGGGCCGTCCCCATTGTTCCGATCTGTCGCCCGTCGGGGCGGCGCCCGCCGCTAGAATCCGGGGTTCAGATCTGGCGTCACCAAGCCCGGTCGATGCTCCGTCAGAAAGGCGCGCCGTGACTGAGCAGGGTTACCAGCCGCGCCGAGCGGGCCGCGATGGCCGTCCCGTGCTGAGCCGGACGCCGCGCGGGACGCGCGGGGGCCGCTGGCAGGAGCTGGACGCCTCCGAGGCCGAGGCGGACGTGCCGCCGTGGGCCGGCCTGCACCGGCCGGCCCACGCCGCGCGGCCGTCCGGGGACGCCGGCCGCGGCCCGGGCGGCGACCCGGGGGCCGGCGGCCGGGCGCGCCGCGGCCGGGCGGTGGCCACCCGCCAGCGCCGGATACGGCGCAGGTGGCTCACGGCCGCCGTCGCGGCGGCGGCCGCCGCCGCGGTCACGGGAGCCTGGTTCATCGCCGGCGGCCAGCCCTCGGCCCGGTCCGGGCCGGTGACGATCACCACCTTGCAGCCCGGTGAGTACCGCGCGGTGCCCGACGCCTGCCGGGTGCTCTCCGCCGCGGCCCTGCGCCAGTACGTCGGCGGGCCGCCGAGGCGCGTGCAGACCTTCGACTACTCCGATCAGAGCCAGTGCGGCTACACCTACGACGCCAAGCCGACGTTCCGGGTGCTGGACGTGACGATCCAGGCGTACCAGCCGTTCCTGGGCGTGCCCGGCAACGGGAGCGCCACCGCCAACGCGCGGTACGCGTTCGCCCAGAAGCGGCAGGCGCTGGCCAGGCCGCCCAGGCGCGCGCCGCAGCCGCCCGCGCGGCTGGCCGCCGTCGGCGGACTGGGCACGGCGGCGTTCAGCGCGACGCAGGTCATCCGCGCCGGCGCCGTCACCGACCGGGTGACGGTCATGGTGCTCTACCGGAACGTCCTGATCACGGCGAGCCTGGAGGCGCTGGCCAGCGACGGCTTCGGGCCGGTGCCGGCGGGAGTGCTCCAGGCCGGCGCGCTCGGCGCGGCCCGGCGGCTGCTCGCCGCGGTCAGGTCCGCCCCCGCCGTCGGGGGCTGACCGGCCCGGGCCCGCCGCGGGCCGGCTGGCGTGCCCGCGGGCGCCCGCCGATGACTACGCTGGGAGCCCGTGCTGATCCTCGCCTTCGACACCGCCACCCCGGCGGTCACGGTTGCCCTGCACGACGGCTCCCGGGTCGTCGCGCGGGAAGCGGCCGTCGACGCCAGGCGCCACGGGGAGCTGCTCGCCCCCGCGATCTCCAGCGTGCTGGCGGCTGCCGGCGCGGCCCCGGCGGAGCTGACCCTGGTGGCGGTCGGCACGGGCCCCGGTCCCTACACCGGCCTGCGGGTCGGCCTGATCACCGCCAGGGCGCTCGGCGACGCCCTCGGCATCGCCGTGGACGGCATCTGCACGCTGGACGTGATCGCCGCGGAGGCGGTCAGCCAGGCGGGCGGCCGGGAGTTCATCGTGGCGACCGACGCGCGGCGGCGAGAGGTCTACTGGGCCCGCTACAAGGCCTCCGGGGAGCGGATCGGCGATCCCCAGGTGAGCTCGCCCGCGCTGGTCCCGGCCGGCCACCCGGTCGCCGGGGAAGGGCCCTGGCTGCACGCCGGGCTCGCGTCCGCCGGGGAGCCGATCGGCCCGCGGTACCCGTCCGCGTCGGCGCTGGCCGGGATCGCCGCGGAACGGGCCGCCGCCGGGCTGGCGCCGGCCCCGCCGGCCCCCCTGTACCTGCGCCGCCCGGATGCCGCCGAGCCGCGCCGGCCCAAGCGGGTCACGCCGTGAGCCTCATCCTCAGGCCCATGACCCGGGCCGACCTCCCGGAGGTCGCCGCCCTGGAGGCGGAGGTGTTCGGGGAGGAGGCGTGGACGCCCCAGATGCTCTCCGATGAGCTCGACCAGCAGCCAGCCAGCCGGTACTACCTGGTGGCGGTCGAGGGCGGGCGGATCGCCGGCTACGCGGGGCTGCTCGGCGCGGGCTGGCAGGGCGACGTGCTCACCCTGGCCGTGGCGACGGGTCACTGGGGCCGGGGGATCGGCTCGGCGCTGCTGGAGGCGCTGCTCGCCGAGGCGCGGCGGCGGGGCTGCACCGAGGTCTTCCTCGAGGTGCGGACCGACAACCACCGGGCGCAGCGGCTGTACCGCAGGCACGACTTCACCGAAGTGGGGATCCGGCGCGGCTACTACCAGCCATCCGGGGCCGACGCCCTGGTGATGCGCCGGGCCCTGCCGCCCGGGGCGGAGGCCGCCGGCCCCGCCGGGGCCGGCGCGGCCGGCCCCGGCGGTGACACCGGGGAGGGATCATGACGGCGCCGCTGGTGCTGGGAATCGAGTCGTCCTGCGACGAGACCGGCGTGGGAGTGGTCCGCGGCCATGAGCTCCTCGCCGACGCCATCGCCTCCAGCGTCGACGAGCATGCCAGGTTCGGCGGGGTGGTGCCCGAGGTGGCGAGCCGGGCGCACCTGGAAGCCCTGGTCCCCGCGGCGCACCGGGCGCTTTCCGCCGCCGGGGTCAGCCTGGGCCAGGTGGACGCGATCGCGGTGACGGCCGGGCCGGGCCTGGCCGGCGCGCTGCTGGTCGGCGTGTCCGCCGCGAAGGCCTACGCCCTGGCGCTCGGCAAGCCGCTCTACGGGGTCAACCACCTGGCCGCGCACATCGCGGTCGACCAGCTGGAGCACGGGCCGCTGCCGGTCCCGTCGGTGGCGCTGCTGGTGTCCGGCGGGCATTCCTCCCTGCTGCTCGTCCGCGACCTGGCCGGCGGGGTGACGCCGCTCGGCTCGACCATCGATGACGCGGCGGGCGAGGCGTATGACAAGGTCGCCCGCCTGCTTGGCCTGCCGTTCCCCGGGGGTCCCCCGATCGACAAGGCGGCCAGGGACGGCGATCCGGCGTTCGTCGCGTTCCCCAGGGGCAAGTACCGGGACGGCACCGCCGACTTCTCGTTCTCCGGCCTGAAGACGGCGGTGGCGCGCTGGATCGAGGCGCGGCAGGCCTGCGGCCTGGCGGTCCCGGTCGCCGACGTCGCCGCATCGTTCCAGGAGGCGGTCGCCGACGTGCTGACCCGCAAGGCCGTCGACGCCTGCCGGGCGCACGGCGTGGATCACCTGGTGATCAGCGGCGGGGTCGCGGCGAACTCCCGCCTGCGGGCGCTCGCCGCGCTGCGCTGCGAGAAGGCCGGGATCCGGCTGCGGGTGCCGCGGCCGGGGCTGTGCACCGACAATGGCGCGATGGTGGCGGCGCTCGGCGCCGACCTGGTCGCCGCCGGGGTCCCGCCGTCGCCGGCCGGCTTCGCCGCCGACTCCGGGCTGCCGGTCACGCGGGTTCACGTGAGCTGACCGCCGGTGAAGGGGTGCCGTGCGGCCGCGGCGCGGGCCGGGGGCGTTGGCCCCGTGCTGCGCAGGGTAGCCTTGGCCAGGATGCGGCCGGCAGGCCCGGCGCGGCGGCGCGGCTTGACGGGGCATTCCAGCCCGGCTACCCTGCGGACCTGGCACTCTATGGTGTAGAGTGCTAATGCGACGAGGATGGTCTGGCACCCGCGACGGCAGGCCCCATGGTCGCCTCTCTAGTAACGCAGCTAGCCCTTTACGCAAGGGGAGGTCAGATCGTGACGACCGCCACCAAGGTTGTTATCAAGCCGCTCGAAGACCGGATCGTGGTCCGCCCGCTCGACGCCGAGCAGACCACGGCGTCCGGGCTGGTCATCCCGGACACCGCGAAGGAGAAGCCACAGGAGGGCGAGGTCATCGCCGTCGGGCCGGGCCGGTTCGACGACGCCGGGTCCAAGCGCATCCCGATGGACGTCAAGGTCGGCGACACCGTCCTGTACAGCAAGTACGGCGGCACCGAGGTGAAGTACGCGAACGAGGAGTACCTCGTCCTCTCCGCCCGTGACGTGCTCGCCGTGATCGAGAAGTAGGCGAGCGGACCGCAGGCGCGCCTTCGCGTCACCCCGCCGCCCCGGACCGGCCGGCGGCCCGGCACCCCGGGTCCCGGCCTGCCCGGGGCGGCGCCATGAACGATCCAACGACCAGACCGACTGCACGAACGATCAGCCGAGGTGCTGCATGCCCAAGATCCTGGATTACAACGAAGACGCGCGGCGGGCGCTTGAGCGCGGGGTGGACAAGCTCGCGGACGCCGTCAAGGTCACGCTCGGCCCGAAGGGCCGCAACGTGGTGATCGACAAGAAATGGGGCGCTCCGACGATCACCAACGACGGCGTGACCGTCGCGCGGGAGATCGAGCTGGAGGACCCCCAGGAGAACCTGGGCGCCCAGCTGGCCAAGGAGGTCGCCACCAAGACCAACGACGTCGCCGGCGACGGCACCACGACCGCCACCGTGCTCGCGCAGGCGATGGTGCACGAGGGGCTGCGCAGCGTCGCGGCCGGGGCCAACCCGATGGCGCAAAAGCGCGGCATCGACGCGGCGGCCGCGGCGGTGTCGGAGAGCCTGCTCAAGAGCGCGCGCGAGGTCGAGGAGCGCGCCGAGATCGCCAACGTGGCGACGATCTCGGCGCAGGACGCCAAGGTCGGCGCGATCATCGCCGAGGCGTTCGACAAGGTCGGCAAGGACGGGGTGATCACCGTCGAGGAGTCGCCGACGATGGGGATCGAGCTGGAGTTCACCGAGGGGATGCAGTTCGACAAGGGCTACATCTCGGCGTACTTCGTCACCGACCCCGAGCGGATGGAGGCGGTCCTCGAGGACGCCTACATCCTGCTGCACAACGGCAAGATCTCCACGATGGCCGACCTGCTGCCGCTGCTCGACCAGGTCGCGCAGGCCCGCAAGCCGCTGCTGGTCATCGCCGAGGACGTGGACGGCGAGGCCCTGTCCACGCTGGTCGTGAACAAGATCCGCGGCCTGCTCAGCGCCGTCGCGGTCAAGGCGCCGGGCTTCGGCGACCGGCGCAAGGCGATGCTGGAGGACATGGCGATCCTGACCGGCGGCCGGGTGGTGAGCGAGGAGGTTGGGATCAAGCTCGAGCTCGCCGGGCTGGACGTGCTCGGCCGGGCGCGCCGGGTGGTGGTCACCAAGGACGACACCACGATCATCGACGGCGCCGGCGACCAGGAGGCGGTGAACGACCGGATCCGCCAGCTCAAGGCCGAGATCGAGAAGTCGACCTCGGACTGGGACAAGGAGAAGCTCCAGGAGCGGGTCGCCAAGCTGGCCGGGGGCGTGGCCGTGCTCCGCGCTGGCGCGGCGACCGAGGTGGAGCTGAAGGAGAAGAAGCACCGCCTGGAGGACGCGATCTCGGCGACCCGCGCCGCGATCGAGGAGGGCATCATCGCCGGCGGCGGCAGCGCCCTGATCCAGGCCTCGGCCACCCTCGGTGACCTGGGCCTGTCCGGCGACGAGGCGACCGGCGTGAGCGTGGTCCGCAAGGCGCTCCTCGAGCCCGGCCGCTGGATCGCGCAGAACGCCGGCGCCGAGGGCGGCGTGGTCATCGCGGCCGTCGCCGACCTCCCGGCCGGCCACGGCTACAACGCCGAGACCGGCCAGTACGGCGACCTGATCGCCCAGGGCGTGATCGACCCGGTGAAGGTCACCAGGTCGGCCGTGCAGAACGCCGCCTCGATCGCGGGCATGCTGCTCACGACCGAGGCCCTGGTGACCGACAAGCCGGAGAAGCAGCAGCCCGCCGACGGCCACGGTCACGGCCACGGGCACGCCCACTAGCCGCCGCCGGCGGCCTCCTCACGGCGAAGCGGCGGGCCGGGACGCGGTCGTCCCGGCCCGCCGTCGCGGCCTACGATGCCCCGGTGCGGTTCGTCGGCCTCGACCTGGCCTGGGGTGAGCGGGCGCGCACCGGGGCCGCCGCGCTCGACGGCCGCGGGCGCCTGGTCGCCTGCGCGTCGATGATCCCGGACGAGGCGATCATCGCGTTCTGCGCCGCGCACGCTCCCGGCGACGCGGTGGTCGCGATCGACGCCCCGCTGGTCGTGCCCAACGCCCGTGGCCAGCGGGTGGCCGAGCGGCTGGTCGCCGAGCGGTTCGGCCGGTACGGGGCCGCCGCCTACCCGTCCAGCCGGGCGAACCCGCTCTTCCGCCCGCCGCGGGCGCTCCGCCTGGCCCGCCGGCTCGGCTGCCAGGTCGACCCGGCGGCCGGGGCCGGGCCGGGCCGCCGGCTGGCCATCGAGGTGTACCCGCATGCGGCCACCGTGGCGCTGTTCGGCCTGGACCGCCGGCTGCCGTACAAGGGCAGGCAGGGACGGCCGTTCGAGGTGCGCGCCGCCGCGTTCATGCGGCTGCTGGGCTGCGTGGAGGAGCGCCTCGGCGGCCGGCTGCGCCCGGCCGGGTGCCCGCGGTGGCGCGAGATCACGGCAGCGGTGGCGGCCGCCGCCCGCCCGGCCGACCTGGACCGGGTCGAGGACGAGGTCGACGCGGTGATCTGCGCCTACCTGGCCTGGCTGTGGCACGCCGACCCCGGCTCATGCTGGGTGCTCGGGGACGCCGGCACCGGGTACATCGTCACGCCCCGGCTGGACGGCGGGCAAGGCGCCCGGTGGGCGGATGGCGGGAAGCCGGCTGGGCCGCCCGGACGCGATGACCGGGCCATCCGGGAGCCCGGCCCCGGTTCGTAGGATGGGACATGACCCGGAGCCCACGAACCCGCAGCGAGATGACCGAGGATCCCAAATTCGGGCCGCCAGCGCTCACCTTCGATGACGTGCTGCTGCTGCCAGCTCACTCTCAGTTGCTGCCCAGTGAGGCAGACACGACGGCGCGCCTGACCCGCTCGATCACGCTGCGGCTGCCGCTGGTCTCCTCGGCGATGGACACCGTCACCGAGGCGACGATGGCGGTGGCGATGGCCCGGCAGGGCGGGCTCGGCGTGCTCCACCGGAACATGTCGATCGAGGAGCAGGCCCGCCACGTCGACGTCGTCAAGCGCTCCGAGGCAGGGATGATCACCAATCCGGTGACCTGCGGGCCGGACGCCACCGTCGCCGAGGTGGAGCAGACCTGTGCCCGCTACCGGATCTCGGGCCTGCCGGTGGTGTCGCCCGAGGGCGTCCTGCTCGGGATCATCACCAACATGGACATCAGGTTCGAGCCGGACCGCAGCCGCACGGCCAGGGAGCTGATGACCCCGATGCCGCTGGTCACGGCTCCCGTCGGGGTCTCGCGGGAGCAGGCGCTCCGGCTCCTCGCCGCGCACAAGGTCGAGAAGCTCCCGCTGGTCGACGCCCAGGGGCTGCTGCGCGGGCTGATCACGGTCAAGGACTTCACCAAGAGCGAGAAGTTCCCGAACGCCACTAAGGACGGGCACGGCCGGCTGATGGTCGGCGCCGCGGTCGGGGTCGGCGCCGACGCCAAGCGACGGGCGCAGGCCCTGGTCGACGCCGGAGCCGACGTCCTGGTGGTGGACACCGCGCACGGCCACGCCCAGCCGGTGCTCACCATGGTCGCGCAGCTCAAGGCCAACCTTCGGGTGGACGTGGTCGGCGGGAACGTGGCGACCCGGGCGGGCGCCCAGGCGCTGGTCGACGCGGGCGCGGACGCGGTCAAGGTGGGCGTCGGCCCGGGGTCGATCTGCACCACCCGCGTCGTGGCGGGCGTCGGCGTGCCGCAGATCACCGCGATCTACGAGGCGTCCCGCGCCGCCCGCCCGGCCGGGGTGCCGGTCATCGGCGACGGCGGCATCCAGTACTCCGGCGACATCGCCAAGGCGATCGCGGCGGGCGCGGACACGGTCATGCTCGGCGGGCTGCTCGCCGGCTGCGAGGAGGCGCCGGGCGAGATGGTGATGATCGGCGGGGAGCAGTACAAGCTCTACCGGGGCATGGGCTCGGTGGCCGCGATGCGCGGCCGCTCCTACTCGAAGGACCGCTACTTCCAGGACGACGTCCTCCGGGAGGAGAAGCTCGTGCCGGAGGGGATCGAGGGGCGGGTGCCGTACCGGGGCGCGCTGGCCGCGGTGGTCGGCCAGCTCGCCGGCGGTCTCCGCGCGGCGATGGGCTACTGCGGCGCGCGGACCATCGCGGACCTGCAGGAGGCGCGGTTCACCCAGATCACCCCCGCCGGGCTGGCCGAGAGCCACCCGCACCACGTCCACATGGTGACCCAGGCCCCGAACTACGCCGGCCCCGGCGCCTGAGGTCGCGGCACGGCGTCCCGGGACCGTGCCCCCCCGGGCGCTGGCCTGGCGGGCCGGCCGGGCGCCTGCGCCTGCGGCGAGAACCGCCGCCCGGTCCCGCCGCGGGCGGGATCATGGGGTCATGGCCCGTTCCGTCGCCGTGCTCTCCGACATCCACGGGGTGCTGCCCGCGCTCGACGCCGTCCTGGCCGAGCCTGCCATCCGCAGCGCCGAGCGGATCGTGCTCACCGGGGACATCGCCGCGGGACCCCAGCCCGCCGAGGTGCTCGACCGGCTGCTCGGCCTCGGCGACCGGGCCGTGTGGGTCCGGGGCAACGCCGACAGGGAACTGGTCCAGCTGGCCCGCGGCGAGGGCGGCGACGTGCCGGATCCCATCGCGCCGTGGGCGGCGAGCCAGCTCGGCGCTAGCCACGTGGACTGGCTGGCCGGGCTGCCGCTCGCGGTGACGCTGCCGGTGGACGGCTTCGGCCCGGTCGTGTTCTGCCACGCGACGCCGCGGGACGACGCGGAGGTCGTGCTGGTCAACTCGCGGCTCGAACGGTGGGCCGACGTGCTCGCGGACCTGCCGGACGAGGTCAGGACGGTGGTCTGCGGGCACACCCACATGCCGTTCACCAGGCTGGCGGACACCCGGCTGGTCATCAACCCGGGCAGCGTCGGCATGCCGTACGGCCG
Source organism: Actinomycetota bacterium (assembly GCA_021324595.1). Lineage (GTDB taxonomy): Bacteria > Actinomycetota > Actinomycetes > Streptosporangiales > Streptosporangiaceae > Chersky-822. The sequence continues at coordinate 45,548 of JAJPIV010000080.1, forward strand.
GCGAGGCGCGCACTGGGCGATCCTCGGCGCAGGCACCGTCGAGATGAGGCGCACCGACTTCGACCCCGAGGCCGCCCGCGCCCGGATCCTCGCTGCCTCGTCCTACCCGGACGTCGCCGAGTGGGCCGACTACTTCGTCTTCGCGCGAGCCAGCGACGCCGCCGCCCTGGCCGCATTCGGCCCGCGGGATGGCCGGGCGTGACCGGCAGGCCCGGCAAGGGCGCGGCACGGGCGGCACGATCCGGCGCGGAGCGGGACGTGGCAGACTGGCGACGTGGCGCAGGTGGAGATCGGACGGGGCAAGAGCGGCCGGCGCGCGTACGCGCTCGATGAGATCGGCATCGTCCCGTCGCGGCGGACGAGGCACCCGGAGGACGTGTCGACGGCATGGCAGATCGACGCCTACCGGTTCGAGCTGCCCCTGGTCACCGCGCCGATGGACAGCGTGGTCTCCCCGGCGACCGCGATCGCGATCGGCAAGCTGGGCGGGCTGCCGGTGCTCGACGCGGAGGGGATCTGGACCAGGTACGCCGATCCGGAGCCGCTGCTCGCCGAGATCGCCGAGCTCGGCGACGAGGCCGCGACCGCCCGGCTGCAGGAGATCTACGCCGAGCCGGTCAAGGAGGAGCTGATCGGGCAGCGGATCGAGGAGATCCGGGCGGCCGGGGTGACGATCGCCGCCCGGCTCTCGCCCCAGCGGACGATCCGCTACCACAAGGCGGTGATCGACGCTGGCGCGGATTTCGTGGTGATCCGCGGTACCACAGTCTCCGCCGAGCACGTCTCCAGCCAGGCCGAGCCGCTCAACCTCAAGCACTTTATCTACGAGCTGGACGTCCCGGTGATCGTCGGGGGCTGCGCGACCTACACGGCGGCGCTGCACCTGATGCGGACCGGGGCGGCCGGGGTGCTGGTCGGATTCGGCGGCGGATCGGGCCAGACCACCGCGGCGGTGCTCGGCGTCAAGGTGCCGATGGCTACCGCGATCGCCGACGTGGCCGCGGCCCGGCGGGAATACCTCGACGAGTCAGGTGGTCGCTACGTGCACGTGATCGCCGACGGCGGGATGACGCGCAGCGGCGACATCGCCAAGGCGCTGGCGCTGGGCGCCGACGCGGTCATGGTCGGCTCCCCGTTCGCCCGGGCGGCCGAGGCCCCGGGGCGCGGCTACCACTGGGGCGCCGAGGCGCATCACCCGGAGCTGCCGCGCGGCGCCCGGCTCCGGGTGGGAACGGTCGGCACGCTCACGCAGATCCTGCACGGCCCGTCCACCGTCGCGGACGGCTCGATGAACCTCGTGGGCGCGCTGCGCCGCACGATGGCGACGTCGGGCTACTCCGACCTGAAGGAGTTCCAGCGCGTCGAGGTCGCGGTCACCCCCGGCGCCGCTCCCGGCCGCTGAGCGTGCCCGCCCCGGCCGCTGGGCGTGCCCGCCCCGGCCGCTGGGCGTGCCCGCCCCGGCCGCTGGGCGTGCCCGCCCCGGCCGCTGGGCGTGCCCGCCCCGGCCACTGGGCGTGCCCGCCCCGGCCACTGCGAGGCCCGGCGGTAGGGCGCGGCCCCGCGGACCGCGGGCGCCACCTGGCCGGCGCCGGGCGGGCGAGCACGGTTCCCCGGCGCCCGGTCGCGCGGACGCCGCCGGACCGGGCCAGGCCGGGGCCGGCCGGCGAGCGCCACCGGGCCTTCGCGTGGGCGACAATGGCGGCATGGGCGAGGCGAACGCGGTCCGGCCGGCCGCCCGCCGGCGCCCGGCGCGGACCAGGGGCGGCTGGGAGCCGGCGGGGACTGCCGCGGCCCGGCGCACGGCCCACGGCGAGCGGGTGACCGCCAAGGGGCTGCGCACCCGGGAGGAACTCGTGGCCGCGGCCCGGCGGGTCTTCGAGCGCGACGGGTATTCCGCCGCCCGGGTCGCGGACATCGCGGCCGAGGCCGGGGTTGCCCACGGCAGCTTCTACACCTACTTCTCGTCCAAGCAGGACGTGTTCCTCGCGGTGATGCGGTCGGTCGGCGACCAGTTCACCGCGGCGGTCACGCCGCCCCCGGCCGCTGAACGTGCCGATCCGTACCAGGCGCTCGACCGGGCGAACCGCCGCTTCCTCGACGCCTACCGCGCGAACAGCGCGATCTGGGCGCTGGCCGAGCAGGTCGCCACCATCGACCCGCGGATCCACCGGATCCGGCTGCAGGGGCGCCGTGAGCACGTCGATCGGGTGGCGAAGGCGATCCGCCGCTGGCAGGACCGCGGCCTGGCCGATCCGGACGTGGACCCCGAGACCACCGCGGGCGCCCTGGTGTCGATGATCTCCAACTTCGCCTACTGGTGGCTGGCCGGCGGCGACAGCTACGAGCCAGAGGCCGCCGCCGCCACGCTGACCAGGATCTGGGCTCGGGCGGTCGGCTTGCGCTGCCCGGACGCCGGGGGCACGCGCCCGCGCTGAGCCCGCCAGCGACCGGCGAGCCGCCGAGAGGGCGACGGCACATCGATCGGCATGGCCGCCATCCGGCCAGGACCCGGCCGGATGGACTATGCCGCCGCCCGCTGCCGCGACATAATCGACATAGATGTCGATAATGTGCGGCGTGCTGCCGTCCGCCCGCGTGCCGGAGGCCGGCCCGGGACGGCGGGCGGCAGGCGACCGGCCAGGTCCGGGCGCCAGAGGCGGAAGGGCAGGCAGATGCGGAGCGAGGATGACGCCGGGCGGGTGCCCGCTGAGGCCGGGGAAGTCCGGCGCGAGGCCCGCGCCTGGATCAAGGAGCACCTGGACCCGGCCATGCGGCTGGCCGACTGGCTCGAGGTGCTCGCCGACTCAGGCTGGGCGGCCCCGTCCTGGCCGCGGCGCTGGCACGGCAAGGGCCTGCCGCCCGCCCTGGCCGCGGCCGCCCAGGAGGAGCTCGCCGCCGCGGGCGCGCCGGGCCCGCCAGCGGGCCTGGGCATCATGCTCGCCGGGCCGACGATCATAGACCACGGCACCGAGGAGCAGAAGCGCCGCTTCCTGCGCCCGCTGCTCACCGGTGAGCACGCCTGGTGCCAGCTGTTCAGCGAGCCGGGCGCGGGCTCGGACCTGGCCAGCCTGGCCACCCGGGCGCGGCGTGACGGCGAAGAGTTCATCGTCGACGGGCAGAAGGTCTGGACCTCGCTGGCCCAGGTCGCCGACTACGGCATGCTGCTGGCCCGGACCGATCCCAGCGCCCCGAAGCACCACGGGATCAGCTACTTCGCGCTCGGCATGGGCCAGCCAGGGGTCGAGGTCAGGCCGCTGCGGCAGATGACCGGTGACTCCCTGTTCAACGAGGTGTTCCTGTCCGGCGCGCGGGTGGCGGCGGGCGACCTGATCGGCGAGCTCAACGGAGGGTGGGCGGTCGCCCGCACCACGCTCGCTCACGAGCGCACCAGCCTCGGCGCCCGGGTCGGCGGCCGCCGGCCGTTCCCCTCCCCGGCCGGCTCGCGCCTGGCCGGCCAGAGGGAGGTCACGGTCGCCGAGTTCATGGCGCGCTGCCGTCAGCGGTCACCGGGCCGCACGAGCAACGCGGACACCTCGATGGTGGCCGCCGGGGCGGGCCCGCTGATCCGGCTGGCCGCCGACCTCGGCCGGGATGCCGATCCGCTGGTCCGCCAGGAGCTCGCGCGGCTCCACACCATCTGCCAGATCAACGCCTGGAACGGGCTGCGCGGCCGGGCCGCAGCCGAGGCCGGCGGGCCGCCCGGGCCCGAGGCGTCGCTCGGCAAGCTGATGGCCTCGCAGATCGCCAGGCTCTGGCGGGAGACCGCGACGCTGGTCTGCGGCCCGGCGGCGATGCTCGCCGGGCCGGATGGCCCGCTGGACGGCCAGGTGGCCCTGCAGGCCCTCGCCGCGCCCGGCCCGGCCATCTACGGGGGGTCCGACCAGATCCAGCGGAACGTGATCGGCGAGCGGGTCCTCGGGCTGCCGAAGGAGCCGGACCCGTCGGTCGGCCTGCCGTGGCGCCAGCTGCGCGCCGGCCCGGCAGGCCGCGGCCCGGCAGGCGGCGGCCGGGAGGGCGGGCGGTCATGACCACGTTCGTGTTCACTGCCGAGCAGCAGGAGCTGCGCCAGACGCTGCGCAAGTTCCTCGCGGACCACTCACCGCCCGCGCAGGTGCGGCGCCTGATGGAGACCGAGGAGGGCTACGACCCGGCGGTGTGGTCGCTGATGGCCGATCAGCTCGGGCTGCTCGGGCTGACCGTTCCCGAGGAGCACGGCGGCCTGGGCTGCGGGCCGGTCGAGCAGGTCGTCGTCTGCGAGGAGATGGGCCGCGCGCTGTTGTGCGCCCCCTATTTCGCCACCGCCGTGCTCGCCACCGGAGCGCTCCTGGCCAGCGGCGATGGGCGCGCTCAGGCGGAGCTGCTGCCGCCGATCGCCGCCGGGTCCATGATCGCCACGCTGGCGGTCGCCGAGCAGGACGGCGCCTGGTCGGCGCGGGGACTGCGGACCCGGGCGATCGCGTCCCCCGGCGGCGGCCACCGGCTCAGCGGGGCGAAGAGCTACGTCATCGACGGCGCGATCGCCGACCTCATTCTCGTGGCGGCTCAGGCCGACGGCGGCCCGAGCCTGTTCGCGGTCCGGGCCGGCGCGCCCGGGCTGACCAGGCGCCCGCTGCGGACCCTGGACCTGACCAGGAAGCAGGCGGCCGTCGAGTTCGACGAGGTCCCGGCGGCGCTGATCGGCACCGAGGGCGCGGGCGAGGAGATCGTGAGCCGGACCGTCCGGCTCGCGGCCGTCGCGCTCGCCGCCGAACAGGTCGGCGGCGCGCAGCGGTGCCTGGACATGAGCGTGGAGTACGCACGGCTCCGGGTCCAGTTCGGGCGGCCGATCGGCAGCTTCCAGGCGATCAAGCACACGTGCGCGGACATGCTGGTCGATGTCGAGTCGGCCAGGTCGGCCGCCTACTACGCCGCCTGGGCCGCCGCGCAGGACGCCCCCGACCTGCCGCTGGTGGCGAGCATGGCCAAGGCGTTCTGCTCCGAGGCGTACTTCCGCGTCGCGGCGGAGAACATCCAGGTGCACGGTGGCATCGGGTTCACCTGGGAGCACGACGCGCACCTGTACTACCGGCGGGCCAAGTCCACCGAGGTGATGCTCGGCGCTCCGGCCGAGCACCGCGAGGTCGCCGCGGGCTACCTGCTCGGCCGCGCCGGCCAGCCTCCCGGCCGCCCCGGCGCGCCCGGCGGCCCCGGCGCGCCCGGCATGCCGGCCCGGCCATCCTGACTGCCTGCCGGGCGGCCGGTAGCGTGTGGACTGTGATGGCGGGCGTGACGGCGAGCATCGGACCTGACCAGCGCGGCAAGGCGCTCCGCGAGCTGACCGAGGCCGAGCATCAGGTCCTCGTGGTCGGCGGCGGGGTCGTCGGCGCGGGCGTGGCGCTCGACGCGGCCACCCGCGGCCTGTCGGTCGGCCTGCTCGAGGCCAGGGACTTCGGGTCGGGAACCTCCTCCCGGTCGAGCAAGCTGATCCACGGCGGCCTGCGCTACCTGGAGCAGCTCAACTTCGGGCTGGTCCGCGAGGCGCTGACCGAGCGGTCGCTGCTGCTCCAGCGGGTGGCGCCGCACCTGGTCAGGCCGGTCAGCTTCCTGCTCCCGTTCACCCATCACGGCTGGGAGCGCGCCTACCTCGGTGCGGGCGTGAGCCTGTACGACCTGCTCGCGGTCACCCGCGGCCAGCTCCGCGGGCTGCCGGTGCACCGCCAGCTCACCAGGAGGGGCGCGCTCCGGCTCGCGCCCGCCCTGCGCAGGTCCGCGCTCACCGGCGGCCTGCTGTACTGGGACGCCCGGGTGGACGACGCCAGGTACGTGGTCAGCCTGATCAGGACGGCCGCGGCCTACGGCGCCCGGGTCGCCTCGCGCACCCAGGTCACCGGCTTCGTGCGGGAGGGCGAGCGGGTCACCGGCGTCCGCGCCGTGGACCTGGAGTCCGGCTCGGAGCTCGTGATCAGGGCCCAGCAGGTGGTGAACGCCACCGGGGTGTGGACCGACGAGATCCAGGCCATGGTGGGCGGGCGGGGCTCGATCAACGTCCGCGCGTCCAAGGGCATTCACCTGGTCGTGCCGCGGGACCGGATCCAGTCCCGGACCGGGATCATCCTGCGCACGGCGGTCAGCGTGCTGTTCGTGATCCCCTGGGGGCGGCACTGGATCATCGGCACCACCGACACCGACTGGGCGCTGTCCAAGGAGCACCCGGCGGCCAGCCGCAGCGACATCGACTACCTGCTGGGCCAGGTCAACCGGGTGCTCGCGGTGCCGCTCACCCATGACGATGTCGAGGGCGTCTACGCGGGCCTGCGGCCGCTGCTCGCCGGGGAGTCGGAGATCACTTCGAAGCTGTCCCGGGAGCACGCCGTCGCCCATCCGGTGCCCGGGCTGGTGATGATCGCCGGGGGCAAGTACACCACGTACCGGATCATGGCGCGGGACGCGGTCGACGCGGTCGCGCACGGCCTGGACGGCAGGATCCCGCCATCGTGCACCGATCAGATCCCGCTGGTGGGGGCTGACGGCTTCCGCGCGATGTGGAACTCGCGGTACGCCCTCGCCCGGTCCTCCGGCCTGCACGTGGCCCGGATCGAGCACCTGCTGCACCGCTACGGCACCCTGGTGACCGAGGTGCTCGACATGATCGCCGCCCAGCCGGACCTCGCCAGGCCGCTCACGGCCGCCGACGACTACCTGCGCGTCGAGGCGGTCTACGCGGTCACCCGCGAGGGCGCCAGGCACCTGGACGACGTGCTGGCCCGCCGCACCCACATCTCGATCGAGACCTGGGACCGCGGCCTGGCCGCGGCGGAAGAGGTGGCGACGCTGATGGCGGGGCCGATGCGCTGGCGGCCCAGCCAGGTCACCAGGGAACTGGAGAACTACCGCGCGGGCGTGGCCGCCGAGCGCAAGTCACAGGAGGCCGACACCGACACCGACGCCGACGCGATCAGGCTGGGCGCCCCCGACATCGTGCCCGTGCTCGCCGTCAACGGCGGCTGACCGGCCCGGGCCCGGCCGCCACTAGACTTCCGGCATGCCCACCCCACGCGTGCTCTCCGGCATCCAGCCGACCGCGGACTCGTTCCACCTCGGCAACTACCTCGGCGCGGTGCGCCAGTGGGTGGCCTTGCAGGAGACCCACGACGCGTTCTACTGCGTCGTCGACCTGCACGCGATCACGATGGGCCACGACCCTGCCGTGCTCCGCCGCCGGTCGCGGGTCGCGGCGGCCCAGCTGCTCGGCGCCGGCCTGGACCCGAAGCGGTGCACGATCTTCGTCCAGAGCCACGTTCCCGAGCACGCCGAGCTGTTCTGGGTGCTGAGCTGCCTCACCGGGTTCGGCGAGGCGAGCCGGATGACGCAGTTCAAGGACAAGTCGGCCAAGGCGGGCGCCGAGACCGCCAGCGTCGGCCTGTTCAACTACCCGATCCTGCAGGCCGCGGACATCCTGCTCTACCAGACCGACCAGGTGCCGGTCGGCGAGGACCAGCGGCAGCACCTGGAGCTGACCAGGGACCTGGCGCAGCGGTTCAACCACCGGTTCGGCGAGACGTTCGTGATCCCCGGCCCGTACATCGTCAAGGACGTGGCCAAGATCGCCGACCTGCAGGATCCGGCGATCAAGATGAGCAAGTCGGCGTCGTCCCCGCAGGGCATCGTCGACGTGCTCGAGGACCCGGCGTCGATCCGCAGGAAGATCACCCGGGCGGTCACCGACATGGGCACCGAGATCCGGGCGGACGAGGAGGCCAAGCCCGGGGTCACGAACCTGCTGCGGATCTACGCGGCGCTGGCCGGCGTCTCCGTCGCCGACCTGGAGCGGCGGTACGCCGGGACGGGGTACGGCGCGTTCAAGAAGGACCTGGCCGACCTCGTCGTGGACGCGCTGGCGCCGATCAGGGAGCGGACCGAGGAGGCGCTGGCCGACGAGGCCGAGCTCGACCGCGTGCTCGCCGAGGGCGCTGCGCGGGCCCGGGATGTGGCGGGCCGGACGATGAGGCTGGTGCGGGAGCGGGTCGGGTTCCTCCCGGCGCGCTGACGGAGGCGCCGGCGCGTGCCGCACGCGGTCATCGCCCGGCCGCCTGCTGGTCCGCGGGCGGGCCAGCGGCGAGATCCGCGGTCGCGGGGTGGCCTGCGCCCTCAGCGCCGGCGCGTTCGCCGCCGGTGAGCGAAGCGGCGACGCCGGCCGGGGACGCGGCGGAGCCGGCCCCGGCCCGGCTGGACCGCCGCCCGCGCATGACCAGCCCGGCCAGGCCCGTCGCGCACAGCCCCGCCGCGACGGCCGCAGCCAGCGCCCCCCGTCCGCTCGGGCCCGCGGGCCGTGCTGCCGTGGCGCCGGGCGCGCCGGGATGGCGCTCCCGGGCGGGCCGGCGGGGCGCCGGGAGCGGCCGGACGAGCACGCCCACCGGGCGGATGTGCCCGTCCATCGCGAACCCCCAGTCGAGCAGCCGTTCCGCCGAGGTGATCTCGGTGAGCGGGGTGGCGTGCAGGATCGTCACGATCAGCGTGACGCCGTGCCGGCGGGCCATGCCGATGTAGGTGGCCCCGGCCGCCGTCGTCCAGCCGATCTTGCCGCCAAGCCCGCCCCGGTACTGGGTCAGCAGGTAGTTCTGGTTGGCCAGCCAGACGCTGCGGTGCGCGGTGACCGGGAACCGGGCGGTCAGCGTGCGGTCGTACCGCATGAACGCCGGCATCCGCAGCGCCTGCCGCGCGATCAGCGCCAGGTCGTAGGCGGACACGACCTGCCCGGGCGCGGGCAGGCCGTTCGGCTGCCTGGCGACCACGTCGTAGGCCTGCAGGTGACGGGCCTCGGCGTTGATCAGCGCGATTCCCTTGCTGAACGAGCCGCTGGCCTGGATCAGCGCCACCGCCGCGTCGTTGGCGGAGATGAGCAGCAGGGCGCGGAACAGGTCGGCCACCTTGTACCGGTGGCCGGGGATCAGCCCCACGATGTTCGGCTCGACCGAGGCGGCCCGCCTGGTCGCGAGCACGGTCTGGTCCGGCCTGAGCCTGGGCAGCATGGTGATCGCCGTCAGCACCTTCAGCGTGCTCGCCGGCGGGAACAGGCCATGCGGGTCCTTGGCCGCGATGACCTCGCCGGTCGTGGCGTCCGCGATCACGTACGCGGAGGCCGGCACGGCGGGCAGGGGCACCGCACGGCCGGGCGGGTAGCTCACCACGATGCCGTGCCCGGCCATGCGGCGCCCGCCGACGTCGGGGAGCGGGATGCCCCCGGGCGTGACGGCGGCGCGGTGCCGTGCGGCCGGGGCGCCAGGGCCAGCCCGGCCGGCGCCGGCGGCCGGGCGCGCGGCAGCGCTCAGCGCCCGGGCGGCGGCCGGCGCGACGGACGGGCCGGGCATGGTCGCCGAGGACGCGATCGCCAGTCCGACCGTGGCGGCCGCGGTGACGATGCCGGCCACCGACAGGGCGGCGCTGCGGGTGCTCGACTGCATGTTCCCCCCGATCCCGCGGGCGGCAGGGCCGGCCGCGGGCGCCCCGCCGCGGCGGCTGGCTGGATCACCACGGGCGAGGACGGCGCCCGCGCGGGGCCGGCGCTGCCTGCTGTGCCCTGTGGACCTTCCCCGCGGCGCGCCGCCCGTACTCCTGCCGCAATCTCGCGCGAGGCCGCGGCAACCGGTGCGATCGCCGCCGATCGCTCGCAAAGACTCGCCCAGGAGCGGGCCGGCCAGAGGCCAGCCGCTCGCCCGGGGGGCGCGCAGGCCGGCCGTAACCTTGTGCCATGGCGAGGATGTCCGAGTCGGGTGAGCCCATCGAGCCCGTCTACCGCCCCAAGGACCTGGCGGATTTCGACCCCGGCCGGGACCTGGGCGAGCCGGGGAGCTTCCCGTTCACCCGCGGGGTCCACCCGGGCATGTACACCGCGCGGCCGTGGACGATGCGGCAGTACGCGGGGTTCTCCACGGCCGCGGACTCCAACCGCCGGTACGCGCAGCTGATCGCGGCGGGCGGCACCGGGCTGTCGGTCGCGTTCGACCTGCCGACGCAGATGGGGTACGACTCCGACGCGCCGGCGGCCCGCGGCGAGGTCGGCAAGGTCGGGGTGGCGATCGACTCGATCGAGGACATGCGCGAGCTGTTCCGCGGCATCCCGCTCGGGCAGGTGTCGACGTCGATGACGATCAACGCGCCGGCGGCGGTGCTGCTCCTGCTCTATGAGCTGGTCGCCGCGGAGCAGGGGGTCGCGCCCGCCGAGCTCGCGGGCACCATCCAGAACGACATCCTCAAGGAGTACATCGCGCGCGGCACCTACATCTTCCCGCCCGGGCCGACGCTGCGCCTGGTCGCGGACACGTTCGCCTACTGCGGGGCGCGCCTGCCCCGGTGGAACACCATCTCGATCTCCGGCTACCACATGGCCGAGGCAGGCGCGACGCCAGTGCAGGAGATCGCGTTCACCCTGGCCAACGCCAAGGAATACGTGCGCACGGCGCTGCGCTCGGGCCTGCCGGTGGACCGGTTCGCGCCGCGGCTGTCGTTCTTCTTCGTGGCCAGGACCACGCTCCTTGAGGAGGTCGCCAAGTTCCGCGCCGCGCGCTGGCTGTGGGCGCACATCATGGCCGACGAGTTCGGGGCGCGGGATCCGCGCTCGGCAATGCTGCGGTTCCACACCCAGACCGCGGGCGTCCAGCTCACCGCGCAGCAGCCGGAGGTCAACCTGGCGCGGGTCACCGTCCAGGCCCTGGCCGCCGTGCTGGGCGGGACGCAGTCACTGCACACCAATGCCTACGTCGAGGCGCTCGCGCTGCCCACCGAGAAGGCGGCCCGCCTCGCGCTGCGCACCCAGCAGGTGCTGGCGTACGAAACCGATCTCACCGCGACCGCCGACCCCCTGGCCGGCTCGTACGCGATCGAGTCGATGACCGCGCTGATCCGGGAGCGTGCCGCCGCGCTGATCGCCGCCATCGACGAGATGGGCGGGGCGGTGGCGGCGATCGAGCGCGGCTTCCAGAAGGCCGAGATCGAGCGGTCGGCCTACCAGGTGGCGCAGCAGATCGAGTCGGGGGAGCGGGTGATCGTCGGGGTGAACCGGTTCACAGCCGACGGCGACGGGGCGTACGAGCCGCTGCGGGTGGACCCGGCGATCGAGGCCGAGCAGGCGCGGCGCCTGGACCGGCTGCGCCGCACCCGGGACGGCGGCGCGGTGCGCCGGCGCCTGGACGCGGTCAGGCGGGCCGCCGCCGGCAGCGAGAACGTGCTCCCGCCGCTGCGCGAGGCGCTCGCGGCCCGGGCCACGGTCGGCGAGGTGTGCGATGCGCTGCGCGATGTCTGGGGGGTGTACCGGCCGGCCGATGCGTCCTAGCCGGGTCCCGGCCCCGGCGCCGGGCCCAGGCGGCCGTGCCCCGGCGCCGGGACGGCCCCGGCGGTCACAACCGGGCACACCCGCCCCGGCAAGGCGCCGGGCGGTCACAATCGGGCAACACCCGCGCCCGGGCGGTCCGGGCGCTACGATGCTTACCTGTGCCGGGACGCGTCCCGCCGCCTGCGGGATGCGGGGGAGGGTGCTCTCCGGCGCTGCGTCGGCACGGCGGGAGCCGCCGCGTCAGCGCGTGATCCGGCCAGTGGTGCGGGCGGCCCTGGCCTGGGCCGGCGGGAGGATGGCGTGGATCGCCACGCCCGCGTGCGCACCGCGGGTTCCGCGTCGTCGCAGCGGTGCCAGGGTCGAGACGAGTGCGCGAAGGATCACATGGACACGCTCTGTGCCCGGCGGTTCCGGGCAACATCCCCGGCGGAACGGGGGCCGCGGGGGAGGCGGCATGGCCGAGCATGACCTGGCCGGGGAGCTCGACGCGTTCCTCGCCGCCCACGAGGCGGAACTGATCGAGTTCCGGCGGGACCTGCACGCTCACCCCGAGGTGGGGTACGCCGAGCACCGGACGACCCGCCAGATCGCGCTGCGCCTCGAGGCCGCGGGGCTGCGGCCGGCGATCCTGCCCAAGGGAACCGGGCTGATCGCCGACATCGGCGGCGGCGCCGGGGACGAGGCCTCGGTCGCGCTGCGCGCCGACATCGACGCGCTGCCGATCACCGACGAGAAGAACGTCCCCTACCGGTCCCTCAACGCCGGGGCGTGCCACGCCTGCGGCCACGACGTGCACACATCGGTCCTGCTCGGCACCGGGCTGTTCCTCGCCCGCGCGGCCGCCTCCGGCGCGCTGCCCGGCAAGGTCCGGCTGATCTTCCAGCCCGCCGAGGAGGTGCCCGGAGGCGCCCTCGACGTGCTCGCCGCCGGGGGCATCTCGTCGGTGGACCGGATCTTCGCGCTGCACTGCGACCCCAAGCTGGAGGTCGGCAAGGTCGGCACCAGGATCGGCGCGATCACCGCCGCCTGCGACAAGGTCAAGGTGACGCTCTCCGGCCCGGGCGGGCACACGGCCCGGCCGCACCTGACCGCCGACCTGGTCTTCGCGCTCGGCAAGATCATCACTGAGCTGCCGGCCGCGCTGTCCCGGCGGATCGACCCGCGCTCGTGCCTCAGCCTGGTCTGGGGCAAGGTGAGCGCGGGCACCGTCGCGAACGCGATCCCGGATCTCGGCGTCGCTGAGGGGACCGTGCGCTGCCTGGACGACGGCGCCTGGCACGCGGCCCCCGAGATGCTCAAGGCCCTGGTGGAGTCGGTCACCAGCGCGTACGGGCTGACCGGAGACCTCAGCTACGTGCGGAGCGTGCCCCCGGCGGTGAACGACGCGGCGAGCACGGCGATGATCGCGGCCGCCGCCGACCGGGTGCTCGGCCCCGGAGCGGTCACGCAGGCGCCGCAGAGCCTGGGCGGGGAGGACTTCGCCTGGTACCTGGAGTCGATCCCGGGGAGCCTGTTCCGGCTCGGCACCCGCCGGCCCGGCTCGGTGGACGAGTTCGACATCCACCAGCCGATGTTCGACGTGGACGAGCGGTGCATAGGCGTGGGCGTCCGGGTGATGTCCGCCACCGCGCTGACCGCGATCGGCCCGGGCAACGGCGCGGGCCCCGCGGGCGGGCCGGCGCGGCTGACGGGGGCGACCATGGGCGCTGCCGGGGGCGCGGCGGGCGGGTCGCTCGCGGGCGGGGCGGGCGGCCCGCTCGCGAGGAGGGCGGACGGTGAGGCGGCCGGGGCCGCGGGCGGCGCCGCGCTCGCCGGACCGTTATTAGCCGGGGCGGCCGGCGGCGCCGCGCCCGCCGGGCCGGCGCGTGCCCGGGCCGGGCGGGCATATCCTGGTCGGTGAACGCCCGACCCTGATGCCGGAGCAGCAACGAACGTGTCCGCACCCGACAAGCGCGCCGCTGCCGGGGACCTGCCGGTGACCGCGGGGCGGCGCACGGCCGACGGCAGGCTCGTCTACCGGATGGTGGCTCCCCTCGTCATCTGGTGGGGCTGGGTGGCCGTGGCCCTCTTCGGCCTGGGCGACCTGGCGGTTCAGGGACACGACCTGCTCTCGCTCAGATTCGGGCTCGGCGTGCTCACCGTGACCGGCGTCGTCTACGCCTGCACGCTGTGGCCGCGCGTGCTCGCCGGCGAGTCCGGCATCGAGGTGCTCAACCCGCTGCGCCGGTTCCACATCCCGTGGAGCGCGGTGAACGGGATATTCCTCGGGGACTCGGTCGAGGTGCAGTGCGCCCGGCCGGCGCCGCAGAAGGACAAGACCGTGTACAGCTGGGCGCTGTCCTCGCCGCGCCGGGCCCGGGCAAGGGCGCAGCTGCGGGGGCTGCGCTGGGACCGGGGCTCGGGCAGCCGCCCGGCGAGCTACGACCGGCTGCCCGAGCCCGCGCGCCAGATGGCCAAGGCGCAGCCGGCCGAGGTGTTCGCGCGCGAGCTCGCGCGGATGGCAGAGGAGGCGAAGGCCCGCGCCGCTGCTGGTGCCGGAGCCGGCGCGGCGGGCGCCGGCGCGGCCGTGTCCGCGGCCGGCCAGCGGCCCGAGACGCTGACCGCCCGGTGGGCGTGGCAGCCGCTCGCCGCGATCGTCGCCCCCGGGATCGCCCTGGCGATCGCGCAGCTCATCCGCTGAGCCGGCCCGTCATCCGCCGGGCCCGGCCCACCGGGCTCACGCTCCGATCGAGGTGCACGGCCGGGCCCGCAGCTCGCGGACGTAGTCCGCCGGCGCCCCGGCGGCCTCGGCGGCATCGGCGACGATCCCCAGGTACCGCGCGGAGGGGAGCCCGCCCTCGTAGTCGTTGAGCACGTACAGCCAGGCGAGCACGTCGCCGTCGAGAGTCGCCACCCGAACCTTCAGCTTGCGGTAGTAGCCGAGCGTCGCCCCGTCCCAGCTGTCCAGCGTCTCCTCGTCGGCCGGGCTGACCTCGTAGAGCACGACGAACACGCGGGATCCGGCGTCCTCCACGACGGTGGCCAGCGCGCCCTCCCAGCCCAGATCCGCGCCGCCGAAGGTGAGCCGCCAGCCTTCCAGCCAGCCGATGCCCGCCTGCGGCGAGTGCGGGCAGCGTCGCGCCATCTGGGCCGCGTCCATGTTGCTGCCGTAGGCCGCGTACAACGCCATGGTTGACTAGCGTACGAGGCCAGAGCGGCGCGAGTGGTCAGGATGTCCCCGGCGGAGCGGCCTTGCCCGGGCAATCGCCGGCCGGCGGGGCGCTGCCCTGGATGTGATCGGATGGGGGGAACGTGAGGCAACCGCGCCCGCGCGTGGCGATCATCGGCGGAGGTCCCGGAGGGTACGAGGCTGCCCTGGTCGCCGCGCAGCTCGGCGCCCAGGTGACCCTGATCGAGGAGAGCGGCCTCGGCGGCTCGTGCGTGCTGACCGACTGCGTTCCGTCCAAGACGCTGATCGCCACGTCGAGCCTGCTGGCGGCGGTCGAGGAGGCTCCCCATCTCGGCGTCCGCGTGGTGGCGGGCGGGCCGGAGCGTGATCCCGGCCCGGCCCGCGGCCGCGGTGACGGGCCGGGACGCCGGGACGGGACGGCGAGCGGTGGCCGGCCGGGGCCCGGGGACCGGGCCGGGCGCCAGGGCCGCGCGCGGGTGGATGCCCGGCAGCTGAACGCCCGCGTCCGCGCGCTGGCGGCGGCGCAGTCCGCCGACGTGGCCGCCCGGCTGCAGGCCGAGGGGGTCGAGGTGGTGGCCGCCCGGGGCAGGCTGGCCGGGCCCGGGCTCGTGGCCGCCGGCGGCCGGCGGATCCAGGCGGACACCGTGCTGATCGCCACCGGGGCGCGGCCCCGGGTGCTGCCCGGCGCGGAACCCGACGGCGACCGGCTGCTCACCTGCCGGCAGCTGTACGACCTGACGGAACTGCCGGGCGAGCTGGTCGTGGTCGGCTCCGGGGTGACCGGGGCGGAGTTCGCCAGCGCCTACCAGGCGCTCGGCTCGCGGGTCACGCTGGTCTCCTCGCGCGAGCGCGTGCTGCCGAACGAGGACGCCGACGCGGCCGTGGTGGTGGAGGACGTGTTCCGGCGCCGCGGCATGCGGGTGCTCAGCCGGTCCAGGGCGGCGTTCGCCCGGCGCTCCGGCGACGGCGTGGAGGTCGGCCTGGACGACGGGCGGACCGTCTGCGGATCGCACTGCCTGCTGACCGTCGGCGTCGCTCCGGCCACCGAGGGAATCGGGCTCGGCGAGGCAGGCGTCGCCATGGACGAGCGGGGGTTCATCACCGTCGACCGGGTCTCGCGGACGTCGGTGCCCGGCGTGTACGCGGCCGGGGACTGCACCGGGGTCTGGATGCTCGCCTCGGTCGCCGCGATGCAGGGCAGGATCGCGATGTGGCACGCGCTGGGCGAGGCGGTGAAACCGCTGCGGCTCGGGCATGTCGCCGCGACGATCTTCACCGAGCCGGAGATCGCCACCGTCGGGGTCAGCCAGGCCGAGACGGACAGCGGCGCGGTGCGCGCGCGGACCGTCAAGCTGCCGCTGGGCACCAATGCCCGGGCCAAGATGGACGGGCTCGACGACGGGTTCGTCAAGCTGTTCACCACGCCGCACAGCGGCATCGTGCTCGGCGGCGTCATCGTCGCGCCGCGGGCCAGCGAGCTGATCCTCGCGGTCTCGCTCGCGGTCGAGCAGCAGCTCACCGCCGAGCAGGTCGCCCAGACCTTCGCGGTCTACCCGTCGCTCAGCGGCAGCATCACGGAGGCGGCGCGTCGGCTGATGCAGCCGGCGTAGCGCCTGCCGCCGGCGCAGCGCTCCCGGGGCGGGGCCGCTGGTCGCGGGGGATCACCAGGCGCAGCGCCGACCAGGTCTGGTCGATCGCGCAGACCTTGGTGTCGACCAGGCCGGCAGCCCGGGCGGCTCGCCTGACCGCCTCGTCGCTGAGGTCGGTGCGCGCCCCGGAGGCCCGCTTGGGCCAGGCGATCCACAGGCCGCAGGCGGGGGCCATCCGGGCGCGCAGCCGGCCGGTCATCTCCTGGAGCTCGGCGCGGCTCGTCACGAACGCGACGATCACGTCGAACAGCGGGGCGTCCTCGAGGGCGGCGCGGATGATCGCGCGGTCGCCGACCTCCGCCGCGAGCCGGTCGGCGAACCCGTCCGGCGCGCCGACCACGGCCACCTCGTCATCCTCGCCGATGCCCAGCTTGCGCCCGAGCGGCACTGGCGCCTGCTGGTTCCCCGGTGCGGGCTGGTTCCCTGGTGCGGGCTGGTTCCCTGGTGCGGGCTGGGGCCGCGGCGCCCGGGAGCCGGGGACGGCCGGCCGCCCCGGGCGGGCCCGCTCGCCGCGAGGATTCCCCGACACCGCCCGCCGCCGCTACCGGAAGTCGAACCCGCCCGGGCAGCCGTTCCGGTCGGCGATCAGCCCGGCCAGCGTGGAGATCGCGATCTCCGGCGGCGTCTTCGAGCCGATATTGAGGCCGATCGGCCGGTGCACCCGGGCGACCTCGTCGGGTTCCACGCCGAGCAGGGCAAGCGCCTCGACGTGCGGCGGCTCGACCCGCGGGCTGCCCATGATCCCGACCCAGCGGGCAGGGGTGGCGAGCGCGTCCCTGAGCACCACCCCGATCTCCTCCCTGTGGTGGTCGGTCACCACCACGTCGGTCCCCGCATCCGGCACCGAGTCGATCGCGGCGCGCACGTCCAGGCCGTCCCCGGCCGCCTCCTTCGCCAGCTGCGCGTCGGGCTCCACGAGCACCGTCCGGTAGCCGGCGTCGGCGGCGTAGCGCAGCAGGTACCGGGCGACCGGGGTGGCGAAGACCGCGACCAGGGACCGGTCCGCGGGCGGCGCGGGCACGGTTCCGTGCGCGATCTCGCAGGCGGCGTCGTGCTCGGCATCGCGCGGGTGAGGGTGGTGCTCGTGGCGATCGTGGTGCGCCTGAAGGTCATCGTGGCCGTCGTGTCCGGTGCTGGTCATAGCCTTGAGCTTGCCACGCCGGCCCGGGGGTGTCATGGGTGCCCCGTGCCGCTAGCCGTCGAGCAGCTCGCGCACGGCCTGCCGCAGCGGGTCCATCCTGGCACGGGCAGCCCGCCTGGCCTCGTCCAGCCGCCCGGCGATGACCGGCTCGACGACCTGCAGGTACGCCTTGATCTTCGGCTCGGTGCCGCTCGGGCGGATCACCACCCGGGCGCCGCGCATCCGGAAGCGCAGCACGTCGGCCGATGGCAGGTCCGCGGTGCCGCCGGTCAGGTCGGTGAACGAGGTCACGGGCTCACCCGCCAGCTCGGACGGGCTCGCCGCCCGCAGCCGCGCCATCACGTGGACCGGTTCCCGCGTCGCCACGGTGACCTGCTCGGTCAGGTGCACGCCGTGGGCGACCTCCAGCGCGTCATAGGCCTCAAGCAGCGACTCGCCGCCCGCCCTGGCCCTGGCGGCCAGGCCGAGCACCGCGAGCGCGGCTCCGATCCCGTCCTTGTCCCGGACCGTCGTGCCGACGCAGTAGCCGAGGGCCTCCTCGTAGCCGAACACGAACCGGCACTCGGGCCGCAGGTCGCCGGCCCTGGCGATCCACTTGAACCCGGTGAGCGTCTCGACGTACCGGGCGCCCGCCGCCGCCGCGATGCCGGCCAGCATCGTCGCCGACACGATCGTGGAGGCCACCAGCGGCCGCCGTCCCCGGCCGCCCTCCGCCGCGGCGTCGCCTGCCTGGGCGGCCCGGTCCTGCGGCGCCGCCTGCTCGCGTGCCGCGTCCCGGCCGAGCAGGTAGGCGCCGAGCAGCGCCCCGACCTGGTCGCCGGTGAGCTGGCGCCAGCCGCCCGGTGCCCGGTCGTCGGGGACGGCCACCGCGAGCCGGTCGCCGTCCGGGTCGTGGGCGAGCACCAGGTCCGCGCCGGTCCGCCGCGCCTGGGCAAGCGCGAGGTCCAGCGTGGCGTGCTCCTCCGGGTTCGGCGAGGCGACCGTCCGGAAGTCCGGGTCCGGCTTGGCCTGCGCCTCGACCAGGTCCGGGGGCGGGAATCCGGCCTGCTCGAAGGCCCGCAGCGCGAGCTCGCCCGCGACGCCGTGCAGCGGCGTGTAGACGTAGCGCAGCCAGGCGGCGCCGCGCGGGGCGCGTGCGGCGGCGCAGACCGCGTCCAGGTAGGCGGCCGCGACCTCGTCGCCGAGCTCGGTGATCAGCCGGTCTCCCGGCGCGGCGACGGGCACGCGGGACAGCGGCCCGAGCGCGCGGACCGCCGCCTCGATCTCCAGGTCGGCGGGGGGCGCGATCTGGGCGCCATCGCTGAGGTAGAGCTTGTAGCCGTTGTCGGGCGCCGGGTTGTGGCTTGCCGTGATCATGATGCCGGCGGCGGCGCGCAGGTGCCTGACCGCGAACGCGAGCAGCGGCGTGGGCTGGCGCGGGGGCAGCAGGAGCGCGGGGATCCCGGCCCCGGCCAGCACGCAGGCGGCTTCCTGGGCGAGCTCCTCCGACCGGTGCCGCGCATCGCAGCCGATCACGACGCCGGAGCTGGTCGCGGCCGGGTCCACGTAACGCAGCCAGCCGGCCAGCGCGGCGGTGGTGGCGCGGACGACGGCTCGGTTCATCCGGTTGGGCCCGGCGCCGACGGCACCGCGCAGTCCGGCGGTGCCGAACTCCAGCCGCCCGGCGAACCGGTCGGCGAGCTCGGCGGCGGCCCGCTCCGCCGCGTCGCCGGGGCCGGACCGCGCCGCGCCGAGCAGGGCGGCGAGCTCGGCGCGGTCGCCCTCATCGGGGTCGTCGGCGATCCACGCCATCACCTGGTCGCGCAGCTCGTCCCCGATCACGACGGCCTCCCGCCGCCCGGGTCACCGTCCAGCGCGCCCGGCAGGATCTCGCGGAGCAGGGCGCCGACCGCCGGGGCGGACCGGCGGCCCGCGGCGATCACCTCGGCGTGCCCGAGCCCGGCCGCGGACAGCCCCGCCGCCGGGTTGGTGACCAGGGACAGGCCGAGCACCTCGGCGCCGAGGTGGCGCGCGGCGATCGCCTCCAGCGCGGTGGACATTCCGACCAGGTCGGCGCCCGCGGCGCGGAGCATCCGGATCTCGGCGGGCGTCTCGTAGTGCGGGCCGGGCAGTGCGGCGTAGACCCCCTCGGCCAGGCCGGGGTCCGCTCGCCTGGCCAGGCCCCGCAGCCGCGCCGAGTACAGGTCGGACAGGTCGGCGAACCGCGATCCGCAGCCGGGCGGCGGCTCGGGGCCGGCGAGCGGCGAGCGCCCGGTGAGGTTCAGGTGGTCGCTGATCAGCACCGGCTGGCCCACGGCATACGCGGGGTTGATGCCGCCCGAGGCGTTGGTGAGCACGACGGCGCGGCAGCCCGCGGCGACCGCGGTGCGCACCCCGTGGACGACCACGTGGACCGGGTGCCCCTCGTACAGGTGGAGGCGGCCGAGCAGGACGAGCACGCGCAGCGGGCCGAGCCGCACCGACCGGCCGAGGCCGGCGTGACCGGGCACGGTCGGCGGCGGGAAGCCGCCGAGCTCACCGAGCGGGAACTCGGCCGCCGGCTCGCCGAGGGCGTCGGCCGCTGCGGCGAAGCCGGAGCCGAGCACGACGGCCACGTCGTGCCCTGGCTGGCCGGAGAGGCGGGCAAGGCGCGCCGCGCTCTGGCGCGCGGCCGTGTAGGGGTCGGTCACCTCTTCCTCACTCGCAGCAGGGTAGCGGCTGCCCCGGTCAGGCCTTCACGTACGGCTTGCCGTCGGCGGCCGGCGCCCGCACCCGCCCGACCAGCCCGGCCACCGCGATGATCGTCGCCACGTAGGGCGCCATCAGCAGGATGAACGAGGAGACCGGGACCTGCAGGCTGCCGAGCTCGGTGGCAAGCTGGGTGCTGAACCCGAACAGCAGCGCGGCGGCGACCGAGCCGAGCGGCGTCCACCGTCCGAAGATCATGGCGGCCAGCGCGATGTAGCCCATGCCGGAGCTGATGTCGGAGGTGAAGAAGCCAACCGACCCGATGGTCAGGTAGGCGCCGCCGATTCCGGCCACCAGCCCGCCGAGCATGACGTTGCGGTACCTCACCCACAGCACCCTGATGCCGACCGTGTCGGCGGCCACGGGATGCTCGCCGACGGCCCGCACGCGCAGCCCCCACCGGGTGCGGAACAGCGCGACCTGGATCACCAGGATGAGCGCGTAGGTGAGGTAGAGGAACACGTTCGAGTCGAAGAACACCGGCCCGATGACCGGCAGGCTGCCCAGGACCGGGATCCTGACCGGGGTGAACGTGTTGCCGGTGTTGAAGGTGCTGGCGTACGGGATCATGATCCGGTCGTACAGGTAGTTGGTGAGCCCGAGCGCGATCACGTTGAGCACCACGCCGAGGATGATCTGGTCCACCAGGAACATGATCGCGAAGACCGCCAGGACCGCCCCGAGCAGGCCGCCGGCCAGGGAGCCGGAGATCAGGCCGAGCCAGACGCCGCCGGTGACGCTCGCCACCGCCGCGCCGGTGAACGCGCCGAACAGCAGCTGCCCTTCGATCGCGATGTTGATCACGCCGGCGCGCTCGCACAGCAGGCCCGACAGCGCGCCGAGCACCAGCGGCACCGAGGCGGTGAGCGTGCCCTGCAGCAGGTCGACGACCTGCAGCGGCCCGACCGGGTTGCCCGCGTCGGCCCAGGACAGCAGCGCGAGCAGGAAGCAGGCGAGCGCCGCGGAGACGGTCAGCCGTCGGCCGGCCCGGCCGAGGTCGGCGGCGGCGCGGACGGCAGCCAGGCCGAGCGAGATCCCGCCGAGCACGTAGCAGAACTGCCTGCCCGGCACGCGGATCGCGGGCAGGCGGGGCGAGGCCCCGGGCAGCGAGAGCGCGAAGACCGCGTCGCCGCGGTGAGCGAGCAGGCCGAAGACCGCGACGTCGAGCAGGCCGAGCAGGGCGAACGTGCCCGCGGCGAGGTACCTGCGGTTCGCGGCGGCCGGGGCCGGCACGCCGGCGGTCAGCGCGGTCACCCGGTCCACCCCTTCGGCGCGAGCGCCTGCGGCCCGGCGCCGCCCGGCGCGCGCAGCCGGAACAGCAGCCGGATCAGCGGCGGCGCGGCGACGAACAGGACGATCAGGCCCTTGATGACGTCTACGACGTCCGACGGCACCCCGGTCGCGGCCGCCATCAGCGTCCCGCCGCCGTCGAGGGCGCCGAACAGCAGTCCGGCCAGGACCACGCCCCAGGGCCTGGCCCGGCCGAGCAGCGCGACGGTGATGCCGTCGAAGCCGTAGCTGCCGTAGCTGTTGAACGTCAGCGGCTGAGTCTGACCCTGGACGATCGTCGCCGCCGACAGGCCGGCGAGGGCGCCGGCGATCAGGAACGCCAGCACCCAGACCCGCTCGACGGAGATGCCGGCGCTGCGCGCCGCGCTCGGGCTCGCGCCCACGGCGCGGAACCGGAATCCGATCGTCGTCCGGGACAGCAGCCAGGCGGTCACCGCCGCGGCGGCGACCGCGATCAGGAAGCCGGCGCCGACCTGCGGCGGCGGCCCGCCGGCGCGGGGGAGCATCGCGTTCGGGGCGAGGTTGGGCGCGACCGCGTTGGTCTGGTTCGGCGCCTGGAGCGCGGCCCGGCTGGTCAGCAGGAACGACAGCAGGTTGTACATGACGTAGTTGAGCATGATCGTGAGGATCACCTCGTGGGCGCCGGTGCGCGCCTTGATCTCGCCCACGATCCAGCCGATCACCGCCCCGCCCACCAGCGCGCCGGCCACGCAGGCGACGGCGTGTACCACGACCGGCAGGCTCACGTCGACACCCAGCCAGGTGGCCACGAGCGCGCCGCCGATCCACTGCCCGGCGGCGCCGATGTTGAACATGCCGGCCCGGAACGCGACCGTGACCGACAGGCCGGTGAGGATCAGCGGGGTGGCCTCGAACGCGGTCAGCGAGAGCGGGTAGAAGACCGCGGCGATGGACCCGCCGTGGAACGCGGCCGCGATCGTTGCCGGGCTGAAGACCGCGCCCTCGAAGAGGGCGGAGTAGGCGGCGCTCACCGAGTCCCAGGTGGCGGCGAGCGCGGCCCCCGGCGCGTAGCCGAAGGATGCCCAGGCGCGCAGCACCACCGGGTCGCTCGCGACGATCAGTACCCCGCCGATCACCAGCGCCACGACGAACGCCAGGATGGTGATCACGGCCGGGCTGCCCTCCGTGATCGCCTGGATGATCGCGCGCCCGGTCAGCGGCCGCGGGCCGCCCGCCGGGGCGGCCGGCGCGGCGCCCTGATCCTGCCGCTCGGCCGAGGTGGCGTCCGCGTCCGCGGGACCTGCTGCTGCCTGGTCGCTCATGACCGCTCCGGCTCACCCGGTGAGGCTGGCCCGCCGGAGCCGCCTGGCCCGCCTGGCCGGGCCGCCGGGGCCGGCCAGGCCGCCCCGTCCGGCGCCGCGGCTCCGGCGCCGGCCATGAGCAGGCCAAGCTCGTGCTCTTCGATGGCTGGCGAGCAGAACGCGACGATCCTGCCTTCGTACATGACCGCGATCCGGTCGGCCAGCGCGTAGATCTCCTCGAGCTCGGAGGAGATGATCAGCACCGCGGCGCCCGCGTCCCGCTGCGCCACCAGGCGCTTGTGGACGAACTCGATCGAGCCCACGTCCAGGCCCCGGGTGGGCTGGCTGGCGATCAGCAGGCGCACGTCCCGGCCCATCTCCCTGGCCACCACGACCTTCTGCTGGTTGCCGCCCGACAGCGTCCCGGCCGGCGTGAGCACGGACGTGGCCCGCACGTCGTACTCGGCGACGCGCTCCCGCGCGGCCTCGCGGATCGCTGCGAGGTCCAGCGCCAGGCCGGAGGCGTAGGGCGCCTGGTCGTGCACGTCGAGGATCAGGTTGTCGGCCACCGAGAACTCGCTGATCAGGCCATCCTGTGACCGGTCCTCCGGGATGTAGCCGATCCCCGCCCGGAGCCGGTCGCGGGTCGGCGCGCCGCTGATGTCGGTGCCGCCGAGCAGGACGGTGCCCGTGGCGGGCCGCAGCCCCATCAGCGCCTCGCACAGTTCGGTCTGCCCGTTGCCCTGCACGCCCGCCACCCCCAGGATCTCGCCGGCCCGGACCTGGAAGGAGACGCCGCGCACGGAGTGCTCGCCGCGCCCGCCGCGGACGTTCAGGTCCCGCACCTCCAGCACGACCTCGCCCGGCGATGCCGGGGCCTTGGTCACCCGCAGCTGCACGGGCCGGCCGACCATGAGCGAGGCCAGCTCGGCGTCGCTCGCGCTGGGCGGCCGCTCGGCCACGACCCGGCCGCGGCGGATCACGGTGATCGCGTCGGCGATCGCCTGGACCTCCCTCAGCTTGTGGGAGATGAAGATGATCGACCGGCCGCCCTCGCGCAGCTCGCGCATGATCCGGAAGAGGTCGTCGGTCTCGCCCGGCGTGAGCACCGCCGTGGGCTCGTCGAGCACGAGCACGCTGGCGTCGCGCAGCAGCGCCTTGATGATCTCCACCCGCTGCTGCACGCCGACCGGAAGGTCCTCCACCAGGGCGTCCGGGTCGATGGCCAGGCCGAAGCGCTCCGACAGCGCCAGGACGTCGCGGCGGGCGCGCCCGCGGTCGAGAAAGCCCGGGCCGCGGACCCGCTCCACGCCGAGCGTCACGTTCTCCGCGACCGTGAACACGGGCACGAGCATGAAGTGCTGGTGCACCATGCCGATCCTCGCCCGGATGGCGTCGCGCGGCGAGCGGATGACCACCGCCTCGTCGTCGATCAGGATCTCGCCCTCGTCCGGCTGGGCCAGCCCGTACAGGACGTTCATGAGCGTGGTCTTGCCCGCCCCGTTCTCGCCGAGCAGCGCGCGGATCTCGCCCGGCTGAACGATCAGGTCGATGTGGTCATTGGCAACCAGGCTGCCGAAGCGCTTCGTGATGCCGCGAAGTTCAAGCTTCACCGGCAGTTTCCCTCCGTCCGCTGGCGGCGGCCCGCGCCGCGGGCCGCCGCCAGCCGGGCGGTGCCTGCCACCGGGCGCGGGCCCGCTACACCGGGCTCTTGGTGGCCGGGGAGATCTTGCCGCTGATGATCTCCTGCTCGACGGCCTTCAGCTCGGCCTGCAGGCCGGCGGGGACCTTGCTCGCCCAGTCGTGGAACGGCGCGAGGACGGCGCCGCCATTGGCCAGCGTGCCCACGTAGGTACCGCCGTGGAAGGTGCCGTTCGCGGCCTCGAGCACCGCGGTCTTCACCGCGCTCGCGATCCCCTTCTCCACGCTGGTGATGAAGTACGGGCAGTAGGCCGCGGCGCTGACGCAGCCGTCGGTGTCCACCCAGAACATGCTGACCTTCTTGCCCGCGGCGTCCGCGGCCTGCACGGCCTTGGCGCTGCCCAGGCCGACGCCGCCGGCCACCGGGAAGATGATGTCGGCGCCCTCGTGAATGAACGTGTCGGCGATGGTCTCCCCGGCTGTCAGGTTGGTGAAGCTCCCGGCGAACACGCCGTTCTGCTTCGGCTCGCTCCAGCCGAGCACCTGGACGTGGGTGTGGTGCTGCGCGTTGTAGTACTGCACGCCGTCCCAGAAGCCGTCCATGTAGATCGTGACCGTGCCGAACTTCTCGCCGCCGTAGGTGGCGACCTTCCCCGTCTTGGTCATCCCGGCCGCCAGGTAGCCGCCGAGGAACGCGTCCTGGACCGTGTTGAAGACCAGCTGGTCGATATTGCTGAGCTTGCCGCCGGGCTTGGTCGGCAGGCAGAAGGAGGCGTAGGAGCAGTCGACGATCGCGAACTTCTGCTTGGGATTGGCCGCGGCCGCCTGCTGGGTGGCGGCTCCCATGAGGAAGCCGACCGTCACGATGATCCCGCACTTCTCGCCGAGGAACGTGCTGATGTTCGTGGCGTAGTCCGAGGGCGACGTGGACTGCAGGTACCGCACGGTGATCTTGTCCGGCTCGGCCGCCTGGGCCGCCTTCATGCCCTGCCAGGAGGTCTGGTTGAACGACTTGTCGTTGATGCCGCCGGTGTCGGTGACCATGCAGCCGAGGAACTTGGCCTTCGTCGCCGTCGTACTCGGCGCGGGCTTGGCGCAGCCCGCGGCGAGCAGCCCCACGGCGCTCAGCGCGGCAAGGGTCTTGACCGTCCGTCTCACGGGAACCTCCTCTGCGGGGGCGGCGGGCTGCCGCGGTACGCACGGCGCGCTGACCCGCCCCGGCCGGCCAGGGCACGCAAGTACCCCCGGGATCCCCCCGGGCTGATCGGAATCTAATACCTACCAGGTGCCCGCGGAAGCGGGCGAGCCCGGCGATCCGGGCCCGTTGTGAAATCGATACGCATGGTGCTGGCGGTGCGGCGGCAGCCGCGGGCTCCGCCCCGGTGACCGTGGGCCTGGCGAGTCGGGACGAAGGTCCCTGGGAGCCGTCACCAGGCCGGCGGGAATGTGACCCAGGAGACATTGGCCTTCGGCCTCGGGAACTTCCTGTGGTGGGAGCGTCACCAGGCCGGCGGGAATGTGACCCAGGAGACATCACCGGGCTTGGCGGCAACAGGGGAGACGCGGCATGGGCGACATCGGGCCAGGCGGGGCGTGCGTGCGGTCGTTCGGCGAACTGGAACTGGCGGTCATGGACCTGGCCTGGGCCTCGCCATGCCCGCTGCACCCGGGTGAGGTGCAGCAGCGGCTGCGGCCTGCGCACCCGGTCGCCTACACGACCGTGCTCACGGTGATGAGCAGGCTGCACGCCAAGGGATGGCTGGCCCGCAAGAAGGAAGGCCGGGGCTACGGCTACTGGCCGACCACGAGCCGCGCCGAGTACGCCGCCGGGCTGATGAGCCAGGCGCTCGCGATCGGCGGGAACGACTCGGCGACGCTGGCGCAGTTCGCCAGGCGGCTCAGCTCGGCTCGCCGCACGGCTGGAGCCGCCTGATCGGCGGTACCGCCGGCTCGCGGGCGGCTGCGGCCTGCCGACGACAGGGGCCGGGTCCCGGTCCCGGCGCGCCCGGTGGCCGGTGCCGGCAGGCCCGCGCGGCCGCCGGGGCAATGGAATACTCTGCTGGCAAGTTGCCGGGAAGGCGGGGATTGACCCGAAGCTGGGAGATGCCCGATGACGACCGACTGGCCCGCGCTGCGAGCGACCGCGGCGGCGGCCGCGGCCAATGCCTACGCCCCGTATTCGCGGCTGCGGGTCGGCGCGGCCGGGCAGACGACCGCCGGGACGGTGGTTACCGGCTGCAACGTGGAGAACGCGTCCTTCGGCCTGACCCTGTGCGCCGAGTGCGGCCTGGTGAGCGCGCTGCACGCGGCCGGGGCGGGCAGGCTGGTCGCGGTGAGCGTGGTCGCGGGGGACGGCGCGCCGCTGGTGCCGTGCGGCCGGTGCCGGCAGCTGCTGCTCGAGGCGGGCGGCCCCGGCCTGCTGATCGACTCGCACGGCGGGCCGCGGCGGCTGGGCGAGCTGCTGCCTGACGCCTTCACCGGGACCGACCTGGCCGAGCGCCGCGACCACGGTGACTGAGGCGGCCCGGGCCGCGGACGGCCCGGCTCCGGCGCCCGGGCGCGCACCGGCGGTGGTCGACCTGATCCGGGCCAAGCGGGACGGCGGCACGCTGACGGCCGGGCAGATCCGCTGGCTGATCTCCGCGTACACCGCCGGGGAGGTCGCCGACGAGCAGATGGCGGCGCTGGCGATGGCCATCTTCTTCCGCGGCCTGAACCGGGCTGAGCTGAGCGCGTGGACCGACGCGATGATCGGCTCCGGCCGGCGGCTCGACCTCAGCGGGGTGCCGGCGCCGACCGTGGACAAGCACTCCACGGGCGGGGTGGGCGACAAGGTCTCGCTGATCCTCGTCCCGCTCGTCGCCAGCTGCGGCGCCGCCGTGCCGCAGCTGTCCGGCCGGGGCCTGGGGCACACCGGCGGCACCCTCGACAAGATGGAGGCGATCCCCGGCTGGCGGGCCGGCCTCCGGGGGAGCGAATTCGCTCGCCTGCTCTCCTCCGTCGGCGCGGTGATCGCGGCGGCCGGGGAGGACCTGGCGCCCGCCGACCGCAAGCTCTATGCCCTCCGAGACGTCACCGGGACCGTCGAGTCGATCCCGCTGATCGCCAGCTCGATCATGTCGAAGAAGATCGCCGAGGGCACCGCGGCGCTGGTGCTCGACGTCAAGGTGGGCAGCGGCGCGTTCATGCGGGACCTGGCCCGGGCCAGGGAGCTGGCGCGCGCGATGACCGAGCTCGGCGCCGGCCACGGGGTGCGGACGACCGCGCTGCTCACCGCGATGGACGCCCAGCTCGGCCGCGCGGTCGGGAACGCGGTGGAGGTCGCCGAGGCCATCGAGGTGCTGCGCGGCGGCGGGCCCGCCGACCTGGTCGAGGTGACCCTGGCGCTGGCGCGGGAGATGCTGGCCCTGGCCGGGATCGCGGCCGACCCGGCGGCCGCCCTGGCCGACGGCCGGGCGCTGGCGAAGTTCCGCCAGATGGTCGCCGCCCAGGGCGGCGACCCCGACGCCCCGCTCCCGTCCGCCGCGCACGCCAGGCGGGTCGCGGCGGATGCCTCCGGCTGGCTGCTGCGGCTGGACGCGCTCGCGGTCGGCACCGCGGCCTGGCGGCTCGGGGCCGGCCGGGCGCGGAAGGAGGACCCGGTCAGCCCCGGAGCTGGGGTGCTGTGCCTGGCCAAGCCGGGCGATCCGGTGGCGGCCGGGCAGCCGCTGCTGGAGCTGCGCGCCGACGACCCGGCCCGGTTCGACGGCGCCCTCGCGGCGCTGGACGGCGCCGTCGCGATCGGGCCGCAGCGCCCGGAGCCCGGGCCGCTGATCATCGGCAGGATCCGCCAGCCCGGCGGACGCCGCCGTGCGCGACAATGAGCGCCATGACCGCGACCCTGGACGCGACCTCGCCCTCGCTGGATGCGATCCGCCGGGTGCCGAAGGTGCTGCTCCACGATCACCTGGACGGCGGCCTGCGCCCGGCGACCATCGTCGAGCTGGCCGAGCAGGGCGGCTACCGGGGGCTGCCCACCACCGACCCGGGCGAGCTCGGCGCGTGGATGGCGGCATCGGCCGCGGAGCACGGCAGGCTGGAGCATTACCTGGCGGGGTTCCGCCACACCGTGGCGGTCATGCAGAGCCGCCAGGCCCTGGTCCGGGTCGCCGCCGAGTGCGCGCAGGACCTCGCCGCCGACGGCGTCGTCTACGCGGAGGTCCGGTTCGCCCCCGAGCTGCACGTCGAGGGTGGGCTGAGCCTGGACGAGGTGGTCGAGGCGGTCCTCGAGGGGTTCGCCGCGGGCAGCGCCGGCCGGCCCATCCGCGTCTACGGGCTGCTCACCGCGATGCGGACGGCGGCCCGGTCGCTGGAGATCGCCGAGCTCGCGGTGCGCCACCGCGACCACGGGGTCGTCGGTTTCGACATCGCCGGCGCCGAGGCGGGCAGCCCGCCCAGCCGCCACCTGGACGCGTTCCAGTACGTGGCCCGGGAGAACTTCCACATCACGATCCACGCGGGCGAGGGGTTCGGCCTGCCGTCGATCTGGGAGGCCGTGCAGTGGTGCGGGGCCGAGCGCCTCGGCCACGGCGTGCGGATCATCGATGACATCACGGTGGAGCCGGACGGCACCGCCAGGCTCGGCCGCCTCGCCGCCTACATCCGGGACCGCCGGATCCCGCTGGAGATGTGCCCGTCGTCCAACGTGCACACCGGCGCGGCCCGGTCGATCGCCGAGCACCCGATCGGCCTGCTGCGCCGCCTGTCGTTCCGGGTCACGGTGAACACCGACAACCGGCTGATGAGCGCGGTCAGCCTGTCGAGCGAGTTCGCCGCGCTGGTCCAGGCGTTCGGGTACGGCTGGGCGGACATCCAGTGGCTGACCATCAACGCGATGAAGAGCGCGTTCGCCCCGTTCGACGAGCGCCTGGACCTGATCAACACGGTGATCAAGCCGGGTTTCGCCGCCGCCATGGCCCCGCCGGTGAGCACCCGGCCGCCGGCGCGCCGCCTGGGCCGGTAGCGTTCCGCCAGGATCCGCGGGGCGAGGGCCCGGCCTGCCGCCGATCCGGGGGCGGCGCCGGGTCGGCCGGGCGGTCCGGGCGAGAATGCACCTGTGCCGTGGCGTTTGCCGCACCTGAGGTGACCGCGCCGGCGGTTCTTCCGCGTTTCACGGCCGGTGACGGGCGCATGAGGCTAGGGTGCGGATGGGGAATTCGCGCTCCGGGCCGGATGGGTGAGCGCTGCCAGGCTGACCGATAATGGCGCGCGCGTGCTCATCCAGGCGCTTCCGGGCAATGGATCGGGCGTTTGGGGGGATTGGCCCTGCGGCACGAAGTCATCCCGGGCCGGAGGGCCGAGGGCGCCGTTCCGGCGGGCCCGGCCGGCGGCCCGCCGGTGCCGGTGCTGTTCATCGCCGGCTTCGGGCGCAGCGGGAGCACCCTGCTCGACCGCCTGCTGGGCAGCGGCCGCCAGCTGCACAGCGGCGGGGAGATCGGCGGGGTGTGGGCCCTGGGGCTGGTCGACGACCGGCTCTGCTCGTGCGGCGCCCGCTTCTCGCGCTGCGCGTTCTGGCAGGCGGTGGGCAGGGCCAGCTTCGGGGACCTGAGCGACGCCCAGATCCGGGAGGTGGTGCGGTACCTGCGCCGGGCCTTCCCGGTCAAGGGGGCGTGGCGCCTGCTGAGCCGCAGGACGAGAAGGCGGCTCATCGAGTCGGCTCCCCCCGCCTTCTTCGAGGTGACCGCCCGGATGTACCGGGGGCTGCTGGACGTGAGCGGCAGGCGGGTGGTCGTCGATTCTTCGAAGCTGGTGACCTACCTGGTGCTGCTGGCGCACGTGCCATCGCTGGACCTGCGCGTCGTCCACCTGGTCCGCGATCCCCGCGCCGTGGCGCACTCCTGGCTGCGGCCGGGGGCCGCCGATCCGGATGGCCGGTCGTCGATGCCCCGGATCGGCATCCTCACGTCCGCCGCCCTGTGGCTGATCCTCAACGGCGCCGTGGAATGGGCGGCCCGGTGCCTGTCGCTTCCGTACGTCCGGGTCCGCTACGAGGACCTGGTGCGCGACCCGGCCGCCGTGGTGAGGCAACTGCGGTCGCAGGTCCTGGCGGACCCGGACCGGGAGGATCCAGCCCCCCGGGATCGTGCCGCCGCTGACCTCGGCGCCGGGCACATCGTCTCCGGCAATCCGATGCGGTTCCGCCGGGGCCGCGTGGAGATCGCGGAGGACGCGGGCTGGAAGGCGGATCCGGCCGCGGCGCGCGCGATCGTGGCGGCGGTCACGTTCCCGCTGCGGTGGCGGTACGGATATGGCGGGGTGCGCCTGGCCGGGCCCGGGCGCCGGCGCGGCATCGCCGGCCGGGGCCAGCCCGGGGCGGCGGACCCGGAGTCAGCCGCCGGCGGTGCGTGACCGGGCCAGGGCCTCGTACCTCGACTCGACGTCGCGCATGTTGCGCTGGTAGTCGGCCCGGGCAGCCACCAGCCGCAGGTTCTCAGGCCGCGCCGACCGCGCCAGGGACTCGTCCGCCAGCGCCCGCATCAGCGCGCTCGCCACCGCGGCCGGATCCGCCGGCGGCACCACGATGCCGTTGACGCCGTCACGAACCCACTCGCGCACCGACGCGACGTCGCCGACGACCGGCAGCGCGCCGCACGCCATGGCCTCCAGGAGCGTGTTCGGGGTGCCGTCGTGCTCGGCGAGCGACACGCTGACGCGGCTGGCGCGGAAGGCGTCGGCCATGCCGGCCCGGGACAGCGGCGGGAGCAGGTGCACCCGCGCCTGGTCCAGGCGCGCCTGCGCCAGCATCCGGAGCGCGTGGCGCGATCCCGCCATGCCCGGGCAGACCACGTGCGCCCGCGGCGCCGACGCGAGCACCGGCGCGAGCGCGCGGAAGAAGACGTCGGTCCGCACGTACTCCCTGATGCCCCGGGGGTTGAGGATGACCGGAGCGCGCTCGGGTATCCCGAGGCGCCGCCGAAGGTCGCTGGGGCCCGGCCGGAAGACCGAGGCGTCGACGCCGCCGTTTCCCGGGATCACCCAGACCTGGCGGTCCCGCGGGAAGCCCCACGCCCGCGCGACGCGCGAATCGCGCTGGCAGTCACAGTGCAGCACCGAGGCGGCCGCCAGCGCCCGCCGCGTCGCGCTCGCCATCATCGGAGTCCGGCCGGCGAACAGCGTCAGGTCATTGCCCCAGACGGAGACGATGACGCGCGCGCCGGCCAGCGCCGCGGCGGCGATGCCCTCGAACGGGATCCGCATCGCGTGGACGACGTCGGGCTGATGCCGGGCCACCACCTGGCGCAGCCGCTCCCGCTTCACGCGCACCAGCGCCGGCCCGGCCAGGCACCGGACGGCCGCGACCCGCCGCGGGGTGACCCATCCCGCCGCCCGCCCGGCCGCGCGGATGGCCAGCCGGGCGGGGCCGCCCGGCGGCCGGCCGCCGCCGGCTCCGGCCCGCCCCGCCGCGGCGAGGACGAGCGGCAGCGGCACGACGTCGGCGCCGGGAAGCACATCCGCGGGCACCGGGTAGGAGGAGATCGCCTGGACCTGGTGACCGCGATCGGTGAAGTACCCGATCCACTGGATCGCGATCGGGCTGCGCAGGTCGGCGATGAACGTGAGCCTCATCGGACGGCGCCCCGGGCGGATCCGGCGGACCGGATGGCGGACGCCATCGCGCGGGCGACCTCCTCGGCCGAGAACGCGGCCCGCAGCGAGGCCGGCACGGCGCGCGTCCTGGCCTGACGGGCCGCGGCCACCAGCTCGCAGGGCGTGGCCGCCCGCATCGCGACGACGGCGTCCCCCGCGGCCCGCCGGAGGTCGGCCGTTGAGCCGACGCCCGGGCCGAGCACGACCGGCCGCAGGCCGACCAGGGCCTCGGCGGCCACGAGCGGCCACGGATCCATGCGGCTGGGCAGCAGGACGACGGCCGACCGCTCGAAGATCCTCCGCCGGTCCTCGCCCTCCACGAACCCGGCGTACTCAAGGCCGGGCAGCTGCCTGGCCAGGGCGGCGGTCTCCCGGCGGAGCGGGCCATCGCCGGCCATGATCAGCCCCGGGAAGACCGACAGCAGCTCGGCGGCGGCCGCGAGCACCAGGTCGGCTCCCTTGCGCCGCGACAGCTGCCCGAGGAACAGCGCCGCGCCGGCGGGCCGCGGCGGGCCGATCGTGCGCAGGTCCGGTCCCTGCACCGAGTTGGGCGCGCGGTGGCAGGGAAGCGCCGGCGCCAGCTCGCGGACGAACTGCTCGGCGGCGGCGCCCGGGACGATCGCCGCCGAGCAGGCGGCCAGGAACTCGCGCCGGACCGCCGACGACAGCCCGCCGCGGTGCCGGCCCGTGCCGTGGGCGCTCTCGACCCAGCTGATCAGCGGCACGCCGCGGCGCCTGGCCCACGCCCAGGCCGACCAGCAGGCGGGGACGTCCCAGCCGCCGAGCACGATGGCCCGGGGCCGCAGGGCGTCCAGCGCGGATCGCACCCCGCGGGACAGCTCCAGGGCCACCCGCCCGGCCTCGACCCGGTGGCCGGGCAGGACTTCGACCCGGAACCGGACTTCGGGCCACGGGATGGTCCACCGCCGGCCCGGCGCCGGGTCCCGCCGCGAGAGCAGCACGGCGAACTGCCCGCCGAGGGCATCGCTCAGGCAGTTGAACAGCGGCACCCGGTAGGGGGCCAGCGATCGCTGGAAGAGCACGATCACGCTGCCTGCCCTCCGTCCCGCGCGAGCGGCGCGATGGCCACCGGGCGCGCGGCGGCGAGGTAGCGGGCGATCTGGCGCAGGGCGAGAGCGCCCGCCGCCCCGGCGGCGACGGCGGCGCAGCCCACGGCCACGCCGCCCAGCCGCTGGCGCCCCCACGCGAGCAGGAGGGCGGCGCACGCCGTGCCGCCCCACGCGACGGCGGGCCGGAGGACCGGCCGGCCGCGGGCCCGCGCGGGCGGGCGCAGCCACCTCAGCCGTGTCACCGCCGGGGCCGCCTCGAAGATGACCGTGCAGGCGAGCAAGGCCCCGGCCGCGCCGGCGGCGCCCCACCGGCCGGCGGCGGGGACCGACAGGGCCGCCTGAGCCGCGAGGCTCCCGGCGAACCACAGGCGCAGCGCGCCCACGCCGTTCTCCGCCTGCAGCAGGCGCACGAACGGCCGGTACGCGCTCCGCACGGTCTCGGCCAGGACGATGACCAGCACCGCCCACGCGCCGCGCCCGTAGCCGGCGCCGAACGCCAGGCGCACGCCCTGCGCGCCCGCCGTCACCACGGCGAACGCGAGGGCCGCACCGCACGCCACGGCCACGATGGCGAGCTGGGCCGCCAGGCCGCAGAGGACCGGCCTGGCCTGGCGGGTCGCGCGGCACAGCGACACGAACATGCTGTCGGTGAACGGCGTCGTGACCCTGCGGGCCAGGCTTCCCACCTTGCTCGCGACGCCGTACAAGGCCGCGCCCGCCGGCCCGGCCGCGTGGCCGGCGACGGCCATGCCGATCGTCACGCTCAGCAGCGGCAGGGCGTCGGCCAGCACCACGCCGGTGGACTCGTACCACGCCCGCGCCCACCAGGCGAACGCCGGCGCGCCCGCGGGCCGTGCCCGCTGCGGCTCACCGGGCCAGCGCCGGCGCGCGACGATCACCAGCGCCAGGTCGAAGGCGATCTCCACCGCCGCGTAGGCCAGGGCCACCGCGACGGCGGTCCGGTACCAGTACGCGGCCGCGACGCAGGCGAGCGTCCCGGCGACCGCGGGCCCGGCGCCGAAGATCCGCTCCAGGTCCATCCGGCCCAGCGCCAGCAGCCGCAGGGCGCACGTCTGGCACCTGAGGTTCACCCCGATCGCCGCGATCACCGCGAGCGCGGCCAGCTCCGGCCACCTGGTGTCCGCCAGGTACGGGCCGAGCAGGCCGCCGGGCAGCAGGCAGGCGAGCGCGAGGACAGCCACCAGGACCGCGGTGGCCAGGCGGTAGAACGCGCTCGCGCCGCGCAGTACGCTGGCCCGCCCGGCGCCGTCATGCTCGGTCATCCTGCGCAGGAAGACCAGCGACATCCCCATGTCCGCCACCGAGGCCAGCGCCGACAGCGACACCAGCAGCGTCCACAGGCCGAGCTCCGGGGTGCTCAGCAGGCGGGTCAGCAGCGGCAGGGTGAGGACGGACACGACGAGCGTGCCCTGAGACCAGAGCCAGGCGGCGATCGTGTTCACGTACAGCTCGCGCCTCACGCGGTGGCGGCCGGCCATCGCACGTTCCCAGGTCGGGGCGGGGGGACCGGGACCGGCCGGGGGACGTCCTCCAGCAGGGCCGACCGCCTCCGGCAGGCGAGGGCGGTCACCGCGAGCAGGCCCGCGAACGAGGTCAGCATCGCGGCGATGGCGCCCCGGGTGAAGATGTCGAGCAGGACCGATCCGCCCACGGCGACCAGCACCGACTCCCGCAGGCTCGCCGAGCCGGCCAGGCGCAGCGCGAGCAGCTCGGTGAGCGCGCCGAACAGCACCGAGCCGATGAGCGCCCCGGGCAGCCCGAAGTTCGCGTACATCTCGCCGAACTCGGGGAAGGCGATGCCGGAGTTCCCCGGATCCATCTGGCCGGTGACGACGCTGATGGCGTCCTGCGGCTTGCCGCTCCACAGCGCCCGCGGAATGGGGAAGATCACCGTCTGCAGGTAGCTGGCGCCGTGCAGGTAGGGGGTGCCGTCCGGGACGGTGCCGGCCAGCCCGGCCAGCGGGAGGAACAGGTCGTTCCCGGAGCCGAACGGCTGCGCGAGCACGGCCCCGGGCGTCACGTCCCGGCTCCCGGCGGCGCCGCGGGCCACGGCGATCAGCGCCGCGGCGCCGACGACCGCCAGCATGCCGGCCGCCGCGAGGCGGCGCGGCGGGAGCGGCCGCGCGCTGGTCTTCAGCCAGATCAGGCCGGCGGCGCACACGGGCACGAAGAACCGGCCGCGCTGACCGTCGCCGAGCAGGACGACGGCGGCCAGCGCGGCCACCAGGAGCGGGCGGGCGATCCGCGCCGGCGTGGCGCGGCCCAGCCGGAGCGGCAGCAGGACGATCGCCAGCCCCGCTACGCACTGCGCGACGCTGAGGAACGCGAGATTGCCGGTGAGCTCGCGGTAGAACGTGCCGTAGCCGCCGGGGCTGGTGTAGGCGAAGAAGTCCCGCGGGCTCGCGTGGCCGAGGACGATCATGGCGGCGACCGCGGCGATGCCGGTGACCAGCGCCCTGCGGGCAGCCCGGTCCAGGCGCGGACCGGACAGGGTCACCGGCAGGCGGCGCATCGGCGGGAACGGCCACAGCGTCCGGGCGGCGATCGCGCCGAGCAACATCCCGGCCTGCGCCAGGGCGGCGATCTGAAGGGCCAGGTCGACGCCGCCCTGGTAGTCGTTGCCCGCGATGGTCGTGCGGCCGAAGGCCTCGGCGCCCGTGGCGGGCAGGAGCACGAACAGGAACATGGCCATCAGGACCGCGGTGAACAGCATGGAGAACGACCGCCGGGTCAGCGCCCAGGCCAGCGAGGCGGCCCAGCTCGCCCACAGCACGGTGAGCCAGAACGCGCCGGCTGGGGCGGAATCCGGCGGCGCGGGGCTGAGCAGGCCGGACAGGGCCACGACGGCCACGACGGAGGACGCGACGGCGACGAAGGCGAGCGGGACGGCCAGCCGCCGGGTCACCGCCCTGACACCGCCTCACCGAGCACGTGGCGGACTCGGGCGATCTCGGACCGCGTCATCGCAGGGTAGAGGGGGACCGACACGATCGCCCCGTGGAGCCGGTCGGCGACCGGGAAGGTCCCCCGCCCGGCCCACCGGCGGGCCGGGACCGGCCTGCTGAACCCGACCCCGCGGGCGCGGGCACGCGCCACCACGGCGGCCGGGTCGCCGGTGGCCAGCAGGTACCGCCACCATGTGCCGGTCCGGCCGGCGGGCGCCCGCAGCACCCGGCGCGCCCGCTCACCGAGCGCCTCGTCGTACAGGCGGGCGATCCCGGCGCGGCGGTCCAGCAGCTCGGGCAGGCGCGCCAGCTGGGCGGCGGCGAGCGCGCAGGCCAGGTCGGCCATCTTCGCGTGCGGGACCGGCGCGTCCGGTGGCAGGTCAGACTCCGGGTCGGTCCACCGCCGTGCCGCATCGACGTCCTCGGGCGATCCCGCCAGGGCCCCGCCCTCGCCGCCGCAGATCAGCTTCGTCGCCGAGAACGACAGGACCGCGAAGCGGCCGAACGTGCCCGCCGGCCGCCCGCCCACCGTGCCGCCCGCACAGGTCGTGACGTCCTCGATGACCGTCACGGGGCTGCCCGCGGCCTCGGCCGCCGATGCCGCGGGGATGCCGAACTGGTGCACCACGACCGCCGCCTTGCACCGGCCGGCCAGCGAGGCGAGGGTCCCCGGCGGGAAGGACAGGTCGGCGGGATCCGCGTCGACCAGGTACGGGGTCCCGCCGGCCCGCAGGACCGCCCGCTCGATGGAGGCGCAGCAGTACGCGGGAACCGCCACCAGCTCCCCGGCGACGCCGGTCACGCGGAGGGCCACTTCCAGGGCGGCCGAGCCCGATGAGACGGCAGCGGCCGCGGGCCGGCCGAAGGCGGCGGCCACCGCGGATTCCAGCTTCCGGCCGGCCTCGCCGCCCGCCCCGACCCAGGCGCGATCCAGCGCGGCGATCACCGCGCGGCGCTCGGCGTCCCCGATGTCCGGGCGCGCGTGCGGAATCGGCGGCCCGGGGGGCTCGTCAGCCGACATGGACGTCCAGGGACGGCTCGGAGAGGACCTCGCGCGCGGCGGGCAGGCCCGCGTTGGCCATCAGGTCCAGGACGGACGGGTCGGCGAGCCCCCGGCGGCTGGCTGGCGCCGGCCAGGACTGGACGGCGACCTCGATGCCCTCGGCGCGGAAGCGGTCCAGCGGCAGGTACGACACGCCCGGGCCGCCGGAGATGTAGCAGGTGCCGCCCACCTCCTTGACCAGGTCGAGGACCAGGTCCCCCTTCGCCGAGCGCACCGGCAGGTCGGAGCTGCGCACGACCTTCACGTCAGGGGCGAGCAGCCTCAGGCACGCGCGGAAGGTCCGCCAGCAGACCTCGTTGATGGTCTCGGCCTCGTCCCGGTAGACCGCCTCGACCGCCGGGGCCAGGTCGTTCCAGTGCGGGCGCCTGGCGTAGCAGTGCCGGATGGTCCGCAGGTGCCGCCGCCACGTCGGCTGGACCCCGGCTTCCGACCACAGCGCGAGCCTGGACCCCCGCAGCGGCAGGCGCAGGACGATCGGCCGGCCGTCGGACGACTCGACCACCGTCCGGTCCTCCCACTTGGTGGCCGAGCGCGAGAACTTCACCGAATCGAGCCAGATGTACACGTCACTGGCGAAGACCCGGTTCCACACGTGGGTGCGCGCCCAGTAGGTCGGCTGGGTGATGGCCACTCTCATCGCCGGCCGCCGACCGTCATCCGCAGCGCGCGGAACGCCTCCGCGTACTCCAGTCCCGCGAACGCCCCGCGGATGCGCGCCCAGCTCGTGATCACGTCGGGGTCGATGATCTGCCGGCCCGCCTGCGATCCCCCGTACCGCCGCACGGCGGCCAGCTTGCGGTCCATCACCGGCGAGATGTCCACGTAGTAGTTCAGCTCGGCCTCCCGGCCGTCGAAGGCCCACGCCGAGCCCGGGTACTCGTAGGCGAGCACGGTGGCCGCGACGTAGCCGGACCGGGACAGCGGCCTGGTGGCCGCCAGCCCCGCCTCGAACATGACGACGTGATCCTGGTGGTAGGAGGGAGAGGGGATGCAGACGACGTCCGGGGCCTCGGCGGCGAGCAGCTTCTCGATCTCGCCCACCAGGTCGCGCCGGTCGAGGCAGAGCATCCGCGCCTCGTACTCCGGGCCGTGCAGCACCCGGTAGCGGAAGCCGAGCTCGGCGGCGACCTGGTCCACCTCGATGCCGCTGTCCCGCGACTCCACGCCGAAGATCACGAACGGGTCGCGCGCGCAGGCCAGCATGCCGCCGCAGCCGAGCGTCTCGTCGTCCATGTGCGGGGCGATCACCACGAGGTCAGCCATGGTCCTGCCCTTCGTTCTGCCGGTGGCCGGCCCGGGCCGGGCCGCCCGCCTGCCGCGGGACCCGCGACGCCGGGCCGTCGAGCGCCAGCACCCTGCCCTTCTCGGCGATGGGCACGAACCCCAGGCCCAGCAGCCCTGCCCGCAGGTCGCCCGCGGTCACCGGCCCCTGCTCCGACACGGTGTCGTGCAGTTCGATGACGAGCCGGCGAGCGCGCGTCAGGACCGGCTCGGCGGCCTGGATCAACGCCGCCTCGGCGCCCTCGATGTCGCAGACCACGGCGTAGTCGGGCCAGCCCCCGGCCAGGTCGGCGAGGTCCACGACCGGAACGCGCGGGTGCCGTTCCCCTGAGGCGTCCGGGACGACCCTGGAGCACAGGGATGAGCGGCCGAGGGCAAGGGACGTGGTGGCCGAAGGCTCGCCCGGTGCCACGCCGACGGCGCCGTGAATGGCCCGCACCGTGGCGCCGGCCCTGGCCGCCGCGGCGGCCGCGGTCGCCGTGAGCGCTTCCAGCAGCCGCGGATTGGCCTCGACGCACACCACCTCGGCGCCCGGCGCCGCGACGTCGAGTATGTGCGAGGTGGTGACGCCGAGGCTCGACCCGAGCTCCAGCACCCGCGAGAACCCCGCGAGATGGGCGCGGATGAAGCGGATCTCGGCGCTCTCGTAGATGCCGAAGGCGATCTGCGCCTTGACGGCGGGGGTGAACGCCGCCGGGGAGGTGTCGATGACGACGCCGAAGCTCCTGATCCGGTCACGGAGGGCCAGCGAGATCAGGCTTCCGACCGCGGGCTGGGACAGCGCGCGCGCCGTGGCCGCCTTCGCCTGCCGCGCGGCACTGGCGGCCAGCTCAGCCAGCCGGCTGCTCATGGCCGGCGCCACGCGCGCAGGCAGATGTCGTTGGGAAGGTAGGAGCGGTCCAGCTCCAGGTGCGACCAGTCGCGCGCGTCCAGCAGGCCCGCCACCTCGGCGGCCGAATAGTGCAGCCGGCCGTCGGCTGGGACGTGCAGGAACGTCACTGCGATGCCGCGCCTGCTGGCGGCCCACATCGCGTCGACGGCCCGCGCGGTCTCGGGCTTGGACCATCCGCTTGAGTAGTTGAAGGGCCCCGATGCCACGGCCCAGTCGCACGCGCTGAGGTCGGCGACGCTGCCGACGCGGAACTCCCCCCGCGGCCGGCGGCGACGGGCGAGCGCGATCATCTCCGCCGACCAGTCCAGGCCGG
Source organism: Actinomycetota bacterium (assembly GCA_021324595.1). Lineage (GTDB taxonomy): Bacteria > Actinomycetota > Actinomycetes > Streptosporangiales > Streptosporangiaceae > Chersky-822. The sequence continues at coordinate 84,946 of JAJPIV010000080.1, forward strand.
CGTACGAGACGCCCGCGGGGACCAGGTCGGCGAGCCGCCCAGTCCCGCAGCCGAGCTCGAGCACGCGGTCCCCGGGCTGGATCGGCAGCCGCAGCAGCGCGTGCAGGCGCTGCTCGTGCGACTGGGGGGATCCGCAGTCGGCGACCAGGTAGTCCGGCCCGGCGGTCCTGGCGCGGCGGTCCCATGCCGCCGGGGTGCTCTCGGCGAGCCAGGGCGCCGGCCTCGCCCCGCCCGCGACCGCCGGGATCCGCGGGCCGGGCTCGCGCGCCTGCCCGCCCGGCGCCCCCGGAGCCGTCGCGGGAATCCCCGAAACCGGCACAGTCATTGCCATCCCCCGTTTCCGGGCCATTGCCTGCCTAACCTGACGGGCGCTTCGGCGCCGGTCGAATTGAAATCTCCGGCCTCGCGATCCGGCACACTATCAGCCCGGTGCCCGGGCGGGGGCCGGAACGCCGGCATGGCGGATTTCGTGCAGGCTTTCCGAGTTTGGCGGGAGGCGCGAAATGGAGTGGCTCACGGTCGCCGGCCTGGCCGGGTCACGTGGCCGGCGCGATTCACCGGTCATCTGGCCACGGCATGGTCGGAGATGCCCCGACCAGTTCCCCGGCCGACTCCACGACGCGGGCGCCGAAGGCCGCCGCGGTCCTTCCGGCCGCCTCGGCCAGTCCCGCGGCCGACAGCCGCTCCAGGAGAGCGCGGTCCGCGGCGAGCGCCTCGATGGCCTCGATGATGGCGTCCGGGCTGCGAGCCGGGATGGTCATCGCGCACGCCGGCCCGCCCGCCTCGGGGGTCGCCACGACCGGCAGCCCGAGGGCCGCCGCCTCCAGGGTCACGAGCGCGCTCCCCTCCGAGAGCGAGGGGAAGAGCAGGACGTCGGCCCGGCGGAACTCCTCCAGCAGCCGGGCGCGCGGGACAGGGCCGTGGATGGTGCCGACCTCGCTGAGCCGGCGCAGCCCGAGCGGGGTGAGGTTGGCCGGCCCGAAGAAGTCAACCGTGACAGGCAGGTCAGGTCGTGCGCGCAGCGCCTGATGGATGTACTGCACGCCCTTGTGGAGCATCAGCGTCCCCGCGAAGACGATCCGCAGGGACCCGTGCGCCCGGAAGTCCCGCCTGCGCGGGGCGCGCTGATCGCCGGGGATCGGGTACGGGATGACCCGGAACTTCCCGCGCGGCGCGCCGAATCCCTGCGAGATGTCGATGAGGTGGGCGGACGGCACCCAGATGAGGTCGGCGAGCTGCCACTCCGCCTCCATCCGGTGATCCCAGCCCGACAGCCTGGCCACCCGTTCCGGGGCCCATCCGGGGAAGCGCGCGAGCTCCTCGGCGGCGACGGCGGACTCGTGCCGCAGCGGCGGGGAGACCTGCTCCATGATCCGGTGCTGCCTGCCCGCGAACAGCTCAAGGCTGCCTGACTGCAGGCCGACGACCGCGGGCGAGTCGCACTGCCGGGCGATCGAGCGGAAGGCGCGCGACAGCGCACGGTCGACGAGCGTCGTGTCGTACCCGGACAGGACCATCCGGCGCCGCGCCCGGGCGAGCACGAGCAGCTGCGGATGCCTGCGCAGGCGCGCGGCGGGAATGCCCGCGACGACCCGGTTCATGGTCCGCTGCCCGGCCGCGCGCGCCAGGGCTCGCGCGGCCCATCCCGGCGCCAGGCACGCATCGACGTGCGCGCTGCGCAGCAGGCCGCCGGACTCCAGGGCCACCGCCGTGGCCAGGCCCATCCGCACGCTGGGCGAGAAGTAGTCGACGGCGCGTTCACGCCGCCCGGTGAACGCCGTGCTCATCGCGGCCGTGCCCGCGGGCCGCAGGCGGGCGGGCGGGCTCCCGCCTGGAGGCAGAGCACCCGGAGGGTCCGGGGGCGCCCCGGCGGGCGGGCGGTCCCCGGCCCCGCGGCCCCGGGCGCCGGGGCCAGCCCGGCGCGCCCGGCCGCGGCCAGCCACCACCGGAGCCGGTGCCGCTGCCGTGATGCCCGCAGGTACCGCCGGTAGGACTGCCACCGGCCCGGAGCGGCCGGCCAGGCCGGCCCGCCCGCCACCGGGCGGAGCAGCCGCTCCAGCCAGCGCACGGGGTGCCGCAGGTCGGGCACCGTGCACACGACGACGCCGCCGGGCCGCAGCGCGCGGGCGCATTCGGCCAGCACGGCGCCGGGGTCGGTGACGTACTCGAGCATGCTGGAGGCCACCACCGCGTCGAACCGGGAGGCGGCCACCGGCAGCCGCCGCCAGCCTGGCTCCAGGAGCACCCAGGCGGCTGGCCCGCCGGGGCGCGGCGGCCGGGCACGGCCGGCCGCGGCCGCCCGGCGCAGCATCTCCGGCGAGATGTCGCACCCCACCACCCGCAGGCCGTGGCCGGCGAGCCACCGGGACATCTCGCCGGTGCCGCAGCCGAGGTCCAGCACCAGGCCGCCGGGGGGGACCTGCCGCGCCACCGGCAGGCCCACCGCGGAAAGCCGGCCGGCCAGGGTCCCGCCGGCGGCGTACTTCGCCGCCCAGGCCGGCGCCTTGGCGTCGAAGAGCCGGCGCACGAGCTCGGCGTGGGCATCGGCTGTGGTCCGCGCCATGACGCAGATCGTATCCGAGCCATTGCGCCGAGTGATCGAAATGGCTCACGCGGCGTCCTCCCGGCCCGCGTGCCTGGCGCCCCGCCGGGGGTGCCGGGAGGCCAGCGTCGCTGGCCCGGTGCCCGGGCACGAGGTGGCGCCGGGCGTGATTTCCCGGTCGCCCAGGCCGGGCACCACCGTTCCCGGGCGCGAGGTAGCGTCGGGGGCATGGCGGGCGAGGAGGGCGGGGCGGCCCGGACCGTGGCGACTGGGGGCACGGCCAGGGATCCCGGGTGGCTCACGGGTGCGCCCGGCTCGGACGCGGCGCTGCGGCAGCTGCTCCGCGGGCTGCCGGGTGTCGACGAGGCGGGAACGCGGGCAAGGTGCGAGGGCCTGGCGACCCGGTCCGTGAAGCGCCAGGCGAAGCTGGCCGCGATCGACCTGGCCATCCGGATGACCGACCTCACCACGCTGGAGGGCGCCGACACCCCGGGCAAGGTGCGCGGGCTGTGCGCGAAGGCGCGCCGTCCCGACCCGGACGACCCGGCGGTCCCCCCGGTCGCGGCGGTGTGCGTCTACCCGGACCTGGCCGGCCTGGCCAGGTCCGAGCTGGCCGGCAGCGGCGTCGCGGTCGCGTCCGTGGCGACGGCGTTCCCGTCCGGCCGGGCGCCGCTGGCGGTCAGGCTGGCCGACGTGGCCGAGGCGGTCGCGGCCGGCGCCGACGAGATCGACATGGTGATCGACCGCGGCGCGTTCCTGGCCGGGCGCTATGGCCAGGTCTGCGAGGAGGTCCGCGCGGTCCGGCAGGCATGCGGGAGCGCGCGCCTGAAGGTGATCCTGGAGACAGGCGAGCTGGCCACGCTCGACAACGTCTGCCGCGCCGCGTGGCTGGCGATGCTGGCCGGGGCGGACTTCATCAAGACCTCGACCGGGAAGGTCAGCCCGGCCGCCACGCCGGAGGCCGCGCTGGTGATGCTCGCGGCCGCGCGCGACCACGAGCGCGCCACGGGCCGGCGGGTGGGCGTCAAGGTCGCCGGCGGCGTCCGCACCGCCAGGGACGCGATCCGCTACCTGGTGCTGGTCCGCGAGACCGCCGGCCCCGGCTGGCTGAGCCCCCGCCTGTTCCGGATCGGCGCCTCAGGCCTGCTCAACGACCTGCTCATGCAGCGCCGGGCCCAGCTGACCGGAGCGTACTCGGGGGCGGAGTACTTCACCCTGGACTGACCGGGGCATATTCCCCCGCCCCGGGAACAATGCCTGATTCCGGATGCGGAATGCCAGGTCATCCCGGCTCGCCTGCAGCCGAGACGCGGCCCGGCCATTCGAGTAATGTGCTAGGGGCATTTTCCGGCGCCTGGCATTTCCCGGGAGCCGGCCGGTGAAGTGCGGCGGCAACATGAGGGGTGTTGAAGTGCGGAACGGGGGCATCCGCTGGTCCGCGGTCCTGGCCGGGCTGCGCAGGCGCCGGGCGTGCCGCGCGCTCGAGGCGGCGTACGACGCGGGCTGCTGGGTCCTGGGCCTGTCGGTCGCGGCCCGCGTGACCGGCGACCTGGCGGGCGCCCGCCACGGCGCCCGCCTGGCGGCGGCCGCCGTGGCGGTCGCCGCCCTCGTGGCGGGCAGCGGCCTGCTGGCCGGGCTGTACCGGGGGCGGTACCGGCGCGGCAGCCTCGATGAGGCCCTCGGCGTCAGCCGGGCAGCGGGCGTGACCGCGCTCGCGCTCGCCGTGGCCGGCCGGGTGCTGGTGGCCGGCCAGCGCGCCCCGCTGGCGACCATTGCGGCGGGCGCGGCCGCGGCGCTGCTGGCCATGGTCGGCGCGCGGTACCTGGTGGCCGCGATCCGGCAGTCGCCGCCGTGGCTGGCGTCGGCGGCCGCGGCGGCGCGGGCCGGGGCGCCGGGGGCCAGGGTGATCGTCTTCGGCGCCGGGGAGGCCGGGACGGCGCTCATCCGGAGCCTGATCCGGCAGCGGGACGGGCACTACCTGCCGGTCGCGCTGCTGGACGACGACCCGGACAAGCGCCGGCTGCGGGTCTGCGGCGTGCCGGTCCTCGGCGACCGGCATGACCTCGCCGACGTCGCCCGCCGGACCGGCGCGACCATCCTGGTGATCGCGATCGCCAGGGCGAGCGGCAGCGTGATCCGCGAGCTGACCCGGGCCGCCGAGCAGTGCGGGCTGGTGCCGAAGGTGGTCCCGTCGGCCGCCGAGCTGCTCAGCGGCGGGGCCCGGATCGAGGGCGTGCGCGACCCGAGGATCACCGACCTGCTTGGCCGCAGGCCGGTCCAGACCGACCTGCCCGCCATCGCCTCCCACTTCGCCGGGCGGCGCATCCTGGTCACCGGCGCCGGCGGCTCGATCGGCTCGGAGATCTGCCGGCAGCTGCACCGGCTGGGCCCCGGCGAGCTGGTCATGCTCGACCGGGACGAGTCGGCGCTGCACGCGATCGAGCTGGAGCTGCACGGCCGCGCCCTGCTCGACTCGGACCTGACGGTGCTTGCCGACATCCGGGATCCGGCGCGGATCAGGCAGGTCTTCGATCGCTGCCGGCCCGAGATCGTCTTCCACGCGGCGGCGCTGAAGCACCTGCCGCTGCTCCAGCGCTACCCGGGCGAGGCCGTCAAGAGCAACGTCTGGGGAACGCTGACCGTGCTCAAGGCGGCGGCCGGCTGCGGGGCGTCCGCGTTCGTCAACATCTCGACGGACAAGGCCGCCGACCCGACCAGCGTGCTCGGGTACTCCAAGCGGCTCGCCGAGCGGCTCACCGCGGAGTACGCGGCCCGCACCGGCGCGCGGTACCTGAGCGTGAGGTTCGGCAACGTCCTCGGCAGCCGCGGCTCGGTGCTGACCGCGCTGAGCGCTCAGGCGGCGGCCGGCGCCCGGCTCACCGTGACCCATCCCGAGGTGAGCAGGTACTTCATGACCGCGGACGAGGCCGTGCAGCTCGTGCTGCAGGCGGCGGTGCTCGGGCGGCCGGGCGAGGCGCTGGTCCTCGACATGGGCGAGCAGGTCAAGATCGTCGACATCGCCCGGAGGATCGCCGCGAACGCGCCGGAGCGGGTGGAGATCGTCTTCACCGGGCTGCGCCCCGGGGAGAAGCTGGCGGAGAGCCTGCTGGCCGCCGACGAGGTGGATGAGCGGCCGTATCACCCGCTGATCCGGCACGTCAGCGTGCCGCCGATCGCGCCGGAGGCGGTGGAGGCGCTCGACCCGGCGATGCCGTGCGAGCGCCTGGTGGCCGCCCTCAGGCGGTCCTCGGCGGGTTCCCGGGCCGGAGGCCCGGCGGCCGGGGCGGATCTCGCGGCCGCGTCGCTGGCGATGCTGCGGCCCACGCCAGGCGGGCGAGCCGATCGCACAGGACATCGAGCTGGCCGGCCGTAGCGGCGTAGGCGCGCGGCGGCCCGCCGGCGGGATCGGCGATGTCGTCCTCGGGGCTGGCGCCCATCAGCGCGGCCCGGTCCCTGCCCTGGTGGGCGAGGGCCAGCCAGTCCGCCAGCGGCTGGCCCGCCGTCCTGGGGCCCACGCGGTCCCCGCGGCGGACCAGCTCCTTGATCGTGAATGACCGCGGCCAGGCCCGCGGAAGCGTGACCACCGCGTGCCTGAGCTGCTCGCGGGTCGCGGTGAGCACCAGGTCGGCGCCGGCCAGGTCGTCCGCGCCGACCTGCCTGCTGCGGTGCGCGGCCACGTCGAGCCCGCGGCCGCGCAGCTCGCGGATCACCTCGGGGAGAGGCGGCTCGCCCCCCGGGAGCAGGCCCGCGGACCGCACCCGCGCGGCTGGTTCCAGCACCGCGAGCCGGCTCGCCAGCAGGGCCTGCGCGAGCACCGACCGGCAGACGTTGGCGGTGCACAGGATCAGGACATCGGTCATCGGGCCCCGCCCGCCAGCCATTGCCAGGAGATCGTGATTACCAAATGAAGTATAGCGTATACTCACCGTTACCTACGCGTGAGCCGGTGACACGCGGCGACCGGGCCCCGGCACGCGCACCCGGTCGGCGGAACGCCTGCGGAAATCCGGAGGAAAGCGGATGAGCACCGAGCACGCGCCCAATGCGGCATTGCTCAGTTACGTCATTGTCGCCCGGAAGCGGAAGTGGTGGATCGCGAGCATGGCGCTGCTCGGCCTGCTCGGCGGGATCGGGCTGTCGCTGATCGAGCCGAAGCAGTACCAGGCGACGGCGCAGGTGCTCGTCGAGACCGCGGGCGGGGTGCCGGCTCTCGGCGGCTCCGCGGCCGGCGTCACCCCGACGGTGGTGCAGACCGACGTGCAGCTGGTGACCAGCGCGCCGGTGAGGCGCGCGGTCGGGCCAGCGCTCTCCGCGAGGTCGGCGGTGACCGCGTCCGAGGTCGCGCAGACGAACGTCATCGCGATCACCGCCGCCAGCGGCGCGCCGGAGCTGGCGGCCCGCGCCGCCAACGCCTACGCGCGCGCGTTCGTCCGGTACGAGGAACAGGTCGCGCTCACGTCCCTGGCCGCGATGGAGAGCCAGCTGCGCAAGCAGATCCGGGCGCAGGAGCGGCAGATCAACGCGCTGAAGGTCCAGCGCGGGACCGGGGCGCAGGTGGCGGCGCTGCTCAACGAGGTCGCGGTGAGCCGTGAGCAGCTCGCGCAGATGCAGGTGCAGGGCGCGACGGCGAACGCGAGCGGGGTCGCCTTCGTGACCCCGGCCCAGGCCCCGGCCGGCCCGAGCGCGCCGCGGCCGGTGCAGGACGCCGCCCTCGGGCTGCTGGCCGGGGTGATCGTGGGCCTGGCCGTCGCGTTCCTGCTCGACAGCTTCGACGACACCGTGGGGTCCAAGGACTCCGCCGAGCGCATCGGCGGCGTCCCGGTCCTCGCGATGGTCCCGATGATCCCCTCGTGGAAGAGGGGCGACGAGGCCGTGGTCGTGTCCATCACGCAGCCGTTGTCGACGGCGGCGGAGGCCTACCGGTCGCTGCGCACCTCGCTGCAGTTCATCAGGCAGGAGCGCGAGCTGCGGACGCTGCTCGTGACCAGCCCCGCGGTGGCCGAGGGCAAGTCCACCACGGTCGCCAACCTCGGCGCGATGTTCGCCCAGGCCGGCGAGCGGGTGGCGCTGGTCTCCTGTGACCTGCGGCGGCCCCGGCTCGGGGAGTTCTTCGGCCTGGGGGAGAGGGCCGGGCTCAGCGCCATCCTCCGCGGCGCGGCCGCGCTGCCCGCGGGGATGCAGCAGGTCAGCGGCAACCCGAACCTGTGGCTGCTCGGCGCCGGCCCGGTGCCGTCCAATCCGGCCGAGCTGCTCAGCGGCCCGTTCGCGGAGGAGGCGTTCGCCTGGCTGCGGGAGAACGTGGACCTGGTCCTGATCGACAGCCCGCCGGTCCTGCCGGTGACCGACGCCGCGGTCCTGTCGCGGTACGCCGACGGCGTGCTCGTCGTCGTCGCGGCCAACCAGACCAAGCGGGTGGACATGCAGCGCGCGGTGGAGAAGCTGATCCAGGTGAGCGCGCCGCTGGTGGGAGTCGTCATGAACGGCGTGACCAGGCAGACCGGCTACGGGTACGGCTATGGGTACGGGTACGGCTACGGGTACGGGCTCGACCATGGCGCGGCCGACGAGCAGGTGCCCGTTCCGCGTAATGGCCGGCCCGCGGAGCGGCAGGCGCGCAACGGGCACGTGCGGGTGCGGTCCTGGTCGGCGGCGCCCGACCCGGCGCGGGATGGCCGCGGACGCTGAGCATCACCTTACTAAAAGTAGTCTTTCAACTACTGAAAGTGATAGCCGCTGTTAGCATGGCCCTGTGCGGGGGACATTCACCATTACGGTCGCGGCCCTGTCGTGCGGTGCCTTCGTGGCCGCGGCCGAGCCATTCACGATCGCGATGCTGCGCCGCGCGGCGGCGCTCGACGTGCCCGGCGCCCGTTCGTCGCACCGGGTCGCCACGCCGCGCGGGGGCGGCGCGCCGATCGCGGCCGGGCTGGTCACCGTCGGCCTGCTGGTTCACAGCGGCGCGGCGATCGCGTTCGCCGTGGCGGTCGCCGGCTACGCGGCGATCGGCCTCGCCGACGACCTGGCGGGGTCCCAGGGCGGCCTGCCTGCCCGGCGGCGGCTGGCGCTGCAGGCGGCCGTCGCCACGGTCGTCACCGCTGCCCTCGCCCGCCAGGCCGGCTGGCCGGCCCTGCCGGCCGCCGCGGCGGCCGCGGCCGGGGCGCTCTGGCTCACCGGGTTCGTGAACGCGTTCAACTTCATGGACGGCGTCAACGGCATCTCGGCCGCGCACGCCGCCATCGGCGGCTGCGTCTACGCCGGCCTCGGCCTGTGGCGGCGCGATGGGTTCGTGGTTGCCGCCGGGGCGGCGGCCGCCGCGGGCGCGCTGGCGTTCTTGCCGTGGAACGCATGGCGCGCCCGGGTGTTCCTGGGTGACGTCGGCAGCTACGGCCTGGGCGCTGCGCTCGCGGTGCTCGCGATCCGCCTGGTGGCCGACCAGGTGCCGCCCGAGGCGGCGCTCGGCCCCATGCTCCTGTACGTCGCCGACACGGGCTGGACGCTGCAGCGCCGGATCCGGGCAGGGGAGCCCTGGCTCGAGGCGCACCGGACCCACGTCTACCAGCGCTGGTGCGACATCGGCTGGTCGCACCAGCGGGTCACGGCCACGGCGGCCGCCGTGACCACGCTGCTGTGCGCGCTCGGCATGGCCAGCCTGACCGGGAGCCTCGCGCTGCGGGCCGCGGCCGACGCGGCGGCGGCCGGGCTCGTCGCGCTCTACCTGCGGTCCCCGGCGCTGCTCGCCCGGCCGGCCGGCCGGGCGCGGCGCCTGGAGCGCCTGGAGCGTGCGTGACATGCGGATCCTGATGGTGACCCACTACTTCCCCCCGGAGGTCGGCGCCCCGCAGGCCAGGCTGTCCGCGCTCGCCGCCGCATGGGCGGCCGACGGCGACGAGGTGACCGTGCTGACCGGCATGCCGAACCATCCGACCGGGGTGCTGCCGCCGCAGTACCGGCGCGCGATCCGGCGGACCGAGCAGCGGGACGGGTACCGGGTGGTCCGCACCTGGCTCTACGCCACCGCCAACGAGAGGGTGGTCCGCAAGACCCTGTGCCACCTGAGCTTCATGGCCAGCGCCGTGCTGCTGGGCTGGCGCCGCTGCCGGCGGGCCGACGTCGTCGTCGTCTCCTCGCCCACCTTCTTCTCCATCGGCGCGGCCTGGCTGCTGGCCCGGCTCGCGCGCGCCCGGCTCGTCGTCGAGGTCCGCGACCTGTGGCCGGCGATCTTCACCGAGCTCGGCGTGGTCACCAGCCGGCGGCTGATCGGCCTGCTGGAGCGCCTGGAGCTGGCCGCGTACGCGGCCGCCGACCAGGTGGTCGTGGTGACCGAGGGGTTCCGCGCGAACCTGATCTCCCGCGGCGTGCCGCCGGGGAAGGTCCACGTGATCCGCAACGGGGTGACGCCAGGCCGGTTCGACCCGGACGCCGCGCCCGACCCCGGGCTGCGCGCCCGGCTCGGCGCCCGGCCCGGCGACTGCCTGGTCCTGTACGCGGGGACGCACGGCATCTCCCAGGGCCTGCGCGCGGTCGTCGACGCGGCGGCGCTGCTCGCCGGCCTGCCGGTCAGGTTCGCGTTCGTCGGCGAGGGATCGGAGAAGGAGGGCCTGCGCGGCTACGCGGCGCGGCGGGCTCCCGGGCAGGTGACGATGCTGCCCGCGGTCCCGCACGCCGAGGTCCCGGCCCTCATCGCCGCGGCCGACATCTGCCTGGTGCCGCTGCGCGACGTGCCGTTGTTCTCCGCGTTCATCCCCTCCAAGATGTTCGAGTACCTGGCCGGCGGGCGGGCCGTGGTGGGCTCGGTGCGCGGGGAGAGCGCGCGGATTCTCGCCGAGGCGGGCGCGGTGGTGGTGCCTCCGGAGGACAGCGCGGCGCTGGCGCGCGCGATCGCGGCGCTCGCCGCCGACCCGGCCGAGCGCCTGCGGATCGGGCGGCGGGGCCGCAGCTACGCCGAGCGCTGCTGCGACCGGCTGGCGCTGGCGCGCGAGTACCGCAAGATCCTCGACCTGGCCGCGGACCGCCGGTGAGGCTGCTGGTCACCGGGGGGAGCGGCTTCCTCGGACGGCACGTGCTCGCCGAGGCGGCCAGGCGCGGGCACGAGTGCGTCGTCCTGGCGCGCAGCGAGGCCGCCGCCCGCACGGTCGCCGGGCTCGGTGCCCGCCCGCTGGCCGGCGACGTGGGCCGGCCCGCCGGCCTGGCGGGCGCGTTCGGCTCGGCGCGCTGCGACGTCCTGGTCAACCTCGTCTCGCTCGGGTTCGGGCACGCCCCCGGCATCGTCGCCGCGGCGCGGGCCGCCGGCATCCGCCGCGCGGTGTTCGTCTCGACCACCGCGGTCACCACGAGCCTTCCGGTGCGGTCCACCCCGGTGCGCCTGGCCGCCGAGGAGCACATCCGCCAGTCCGGCCTGGACTGGACGATCCTGCGCCCGACCATGATCTATGGCGCGCCCGGTGACCGGAACCTGTCGCGGCTGCTCGCCATCCTCGCCAGGACGCCGGTCCTGCCGGTCCCCGGTGGCGGCGCGCGCCTGCAGCAGCCGGTCCACGTCGCCGATGCGGCCGCCGCGGTCGTCGCCGCGGCGCTGCGGCCGGCCAGCGCCGGGCGGTGCTACGACGTCGCCGGGCCCGAGCCGATGCCGTTCACCGTGCTCCTGCGGCACTGCGCGGACGCGGTCGGCAGGAGGACCAGGTTCGTCCCGGTGCCGCTCGGCCCCGCCGTGGCCCTCGCCGCCGCCTACGAGCGGCTCGCCAGGCACCCGGGCATCAAGGCCGAGCAACTGCGGCGGCTGGCCGAGGACAAGGCGTTCGCGATCGACGCCGCCGTGCGCGACCTCGGCTTCGCGCCCCGCCCATTCCCCGCCGGCATACGCGCCGAGGCCCAGGCCATGGGGCTGCGGTGACCGGGGCGGACGTCGCGCTGGCCGCCCGCACCGCGGTGCGGCTGCGGCCGTCGCAGGTCGCGCACCGGGCCAGGCTCCGGGCGCAGCGCGCGGCCCTGCGCCGGTGGCCCCGGGCCGGCCGCCGGCTGCTCGCCGGGCCCGATCCGGCCGGCGCGCGCGGCTGGCCGCGCGGCTTCGCCCCGCTCGACGCGCGGGCGGGGCTCGGCTGGCCCGGCCTGGCCGGCCTGGCCGGCGGCAGGATCGAGGCGCTGGGCATCGCCCGGGATCTCGGTGACCCGCCGGACTGGGAGCAGGCCGGCGCTCCCCGGCTGTGGCGCTTCCACCTGCACTACTGGGACTGGGCCTGGGGCCTGGCGGCCGAGCCCGACCGGGCGGCGGCGCGCGCCGCGTTCGCCGCGCTCTGGCGGTCCTGGCGTTCGGCGGTCACGTTCGGCCGCGGCGACGCCTGGCTGCCCTACCCGGCGGCCCTGCGCGCGTGGGCCTGGTGCGGCCAGCACCGGCCGCTGGTGGCGGGCGGCGAGCTGGAGCGCGAGTTCACCGCCGAGCTCGCGGCCCACTGCGGGTTCCTCCGCCGTCACCTGGAGGCCGATGTCGGCGGTAATCACCTGATCAAGAACCTCAAGGCGCTGGCCGGCCTGGCGGTGTTCTTCGGCGACGAGCGGCTGCTGCGGCGCGCGCTGGGCCGCCTGGCCGGCCAGGCCGCCGTGCAGGTGCTGCCCGACGGCGGCCACTACGAGCGGGCCCCGGCCTACCACTGCCAGGTGCTCGCCGACCTCATCGACGTGGCGGGCCTGGCCGCCGCGGCCGGGATCGCCGCGCCCTCCGAGCTGGCCGTCCTGACCGGGGCGATCGGGCGGATGCGCGGGTGGCTCGGCCAGGTGCTGCTGCCCGGCGGCCAGGTGCCGCTGCTGAACGACGGCTACCCGGTGCCCGCGGCGCTCGTGGCCGCGTGCCGGCCCGGCCCGGCTCCCGCCCGGCCGCTGGTGGTGCTGCCCGGCAGCGGGCTGGCCCGCGCCACGGCCGGCGGCTGGCACCTGCTCGCCGACGTGGGCGCTCCGTGCCCGGACGAGCTGCCCGCCCACGCCCACGCGGACCCCCTCGGCTGCCTGGTCCACCTGGACGGGGCGCCGCTGCTGGTGGACACCGGCACCTCGGGTTATGAGCCCGGCCCGGTCAGGTCCTACGAGCGGTCCACCAGCGCGCACAGCACGGTCCAGGTGGACGGCGCGGACTCGACCGAGGTGTGGGGCGCGTTCCGGGCCGGGCGCCGGGCGCGGGTCCGTGACCTGACCGCCCGGGAGGACGCCGGGAGGATCATCATCGAGGCGTCCCACGACGGCTTCCGGCGGCTGCCCGGCAACCCGGTCCATCGCCGCCGCTGGACGCTGACGGCCCGGGAACTGCTGATCACCGACGAGGTGACGGGCTCGGGTCGCCACCAGGTGGCGGCCACCTGGCACCTGTCGCCCGGGACGCTGGTGCGGATCGAGCCGGACCTGGCCGGACGGGCCGCCGGCGGCGGCGCCGGCGTCCCGTGGTGCCGGTCGGCAGTGCTCACGGCCGGCGGCCCGGGCGGCCCGGCCGTGGCCGTCACGCTGCGCGCCTCCAGCCCGGCGCTTCTCCAGGCGGGCTCGGCGCCGGTCGCGAGCGGCTTCGCCCGCACGGTCCCGGCGCCGGTGCTGACCTGCCGCGTGGACGCCGCCCTGCCGGTGCAGCTCGAGGTCCGGCTGCGCCGCGTCACGGGCACCGGCCCCGGCCGGCCCGCGGGGGAGGCGTCGTGATCGCCGCGAGGGCCGGGGGCACTCGGGCAGGCGGCGTGCCCACGGGGAGGCGGCGTGGCCACGAGGTGGCGGACCGCGTGACCAGGGGAGAAGCGACCATGGGGGAAACGCCGTGAGGCAGGTCGTTCAGCCGCTCGCGGGCGGGCCGGTCCGGGTGCTCGACGTGCCACGGCCGGTTCCGGCGCCGACGGAGGTGCTCGTGCGCACCCTCGCCTCGGTGCTGTCGCCGGGCACGGAGAGCGCGGTCACCGCCCTGGCCCGCTCCGGCCTGGTCGCCAAGGCCCGGGCCAGGCCGGACCTGGCCCGGCAGGTCGTCCGCAGGGCGCGGGCCGACGGGGTCGCCGCGGCCGTGGGCGCGGTGCGGAGCAGGCTCGCCGGCGACATCCCGCTCGGCTACTCGGCGGCGGGCGAGGTGATCGAGGTCGGCGCCGCGGTGACCGGGATCCGGCCCGGCCAGGTCGTCGCGACGGCGGGGGCGGGCAAGGCGAATCACGCCGAGTACCAGGCGGTCCCGGGCCTGCTGTGCGCCGTGGTGCCCGACGGCGTGCCGCCCGGCGACGCCGCGTTCGCCACCCTTGCCGCGATACCGCTGCATGCCCTGCGGCTGGCCGGGGTGGGCCCGGGGTCGAAGGTGGTGGTGATCGGCCTGGGCCTGATCGGCCAGCTCGCGGCCCGGCTCGCGATGGCGGCGGGATGCGACGTGGCCGGGATCGACCCGGCCGGGCACGCCCGGGACGCCGCGCGCGGCTCCGGGGTGCTGGCGCTGGAGGAGTCAGGCGAGGCGACTACGCAGCGGGTGCTCGCCTGGTCCCGGGGCCGGGGGGCCGACGCGGTGCTGGTGTGCGCGGCGACCCCCTCGGCGGACCCGGTCGCCCGGGCGCCCGGGCTCTGCCGGGACCGGGCCAGCGTGGTGATCGTCGGCGACGTGGGCCTGCGGCTGGACCGGGCGCCGTTCTACGCGCGCGAGCTGTCGCTGCTGTTCGCCCGGTCCTATGGACCGGGCCGGCATGAGCCGTCCTATGAGCAGTGGGGCGTGGACTACCCGCCCGGGCAGGTCCGCTGGACCGAGGGGCGGAACCTGGAGGCCGTGCTCGACCTGCTCGCGGTCGGCCGGCTCGCCGTCGCCGACCTGGTCACGCACCGGTTCCCGATCGAGGACGCGGCCCGCGCTTACGAGCTGATCGAGCGGCGCTCCGAGCCGTACCTGGCGATCAGCCTCAGCTACCCGGGGCCGCCGGCCGCCCCGCCTGCCCGGCCGGCGCCCGCGGCGCCTGCGGCCCCGCCGCCCGCGGCCGAAGCTGCGCTGCCCGCCGCGCGGCGGGCCGCCGGGCACGGCCCGATCCGCGCGCCCGGCGTCGGCTGGATCGGAGCGGGCTCGTTCTCCGGCCAGACGCTGCTGCCGGCGTTCCGCGCCGCCCGGCTCACCAGCCTGGTGGCGGTGGCCTCGGCGAGCGGGCTGTCCGCGCGCTGCTTCGCCGAGCGGCACGGCTTCACCGCCGCCGTGAGCGGCGCGGGAGCGGTCATCGACCACCCCGAGGTGGATGTAGTGGTGGTCGCGACCCCGCATGACTCGCACGCCGAGCTCACGGCGCGGGCGCTGGCCGCCGGCCGGCACGTGTGGTGCGAGAAGCCGCTCGCGCTCAGCGCCGACGGGGTCGACTCGGTCGAGGCCGCGTGGCGGGCGTCGGGCAGGCAGCTCATGATCGGGTTCAACCGCCGCTGGTCGCCGGCCGTCCTGGCGGCCGCGCGCGCCCTCGCAGGCGTCCCGGGGCCGCGCTACGTGACTTACCGGGTCGCCGCCGGGCCGGTGCCGGCGGGCCACTGGTACCACGACCGGCGGCAGGGCGGGCGGCTGCTCGGCGAGGTGTGTCACTTCGTCGACACGGCGCAGGCGCTGGCCGGGGAACCGGTCGCGCAGATCCGCGCCGTGCTCGGCGGCGACGACCGCGACGGCCACGGCGTTCCCGGGGCGGACGCGGCCGTGTGCGTCAGGTTCGCCGCCGGGTCGCTCGCGGTGATCTGCTACGGCAGCGCGCGGTTGCGCGACGGCAAGGAGCGGGTCGAGGTCATGGCCGGGCCGCACGCCCTGGTGATCGACGACTTCAGGTCCGCGCGCCTGGACGGCCGGGTGCTCTGGAGGGGGAGGCGGGACAAGGGTCACCGGGCGCAGGCCGCCGCGTTCGCCGCGGCGATCTCCGGAGGGGCCGCGCTGCCCACCGCCGACATGATCGCCACCATGCGCGCGACCATCGCCGCCGCGGATTCCGGGGTGCGCGGTGATTAACCCTGAGAATTCAGGGTGGTCTCTAGCGCGCTGGCGCGGCAAACGTGAGAAGTGCTCCTGACCTGGGAGGATATGGGTGCTGATTCTCAGACCTCCGGAAGTAGGTGAGCCGCGGACCGTCTGGCCTGCCGTTTCCTTGATGCCCTTGTTATGCGGAAACTGTTGAATTTACGGTTGGATGAGGGCATGACGCCGGCGGCCGCGGCCATCCTGGAGGGCATGCCCGGCCCCAGGCTCCTGCACCACGCGGACCGTGCCGGCACAACCTGGTTCCTGGCCGGATCGGCGCGGCTGGCCTGCTACCCGTCCGGGGACGCGGGGATGCGCAACGTCGCGGTGGCGGTACTGCGCCAGCTCGGGTTCGGCGGCCGGGCGGTCGCCGGGGTGATGGGGCTGACCGGGAATTACGTCGCCACGCAGCATAACCGGGCGCTGCGGCGCCCGGGCCGCAGGCAGGCGAGCCGAAGGCGGAAGACGAGCCCGCGGCGCCTGAGCAGGAAGGCGAGACCGAGGCCCGGACCGCGGCGCCCGGGCCCGCACCCTCGCCTGCCGGCGGCCTGGTCCCGGCGGGCGGGCGGGAGCGGTCGCCGGGCGCCGGGCTGGCCCGGGTCGCCGGCGGCGTGCTGCCCAGCCGGCATGCGGGGGTGATGCTGGCCCGCGCCTACCTGGACCGGATCGGCGCGGAGGCAATCCTGGCGGCCGGGCTGCCGCCCGGGCTGGCCCGGCCGCGGTATGACGACCTGGGGCTGCTGACTGCCACGTCGCTGGCGTTCGCGCTCGGGATGTCATCGGCGGAGGGGGCCGAGCACCTGATCCCGGCCCGGGCCGGGATCCTGGCTGGGGTCGGCCGGCTCCCCGGCCCCCGGACGCCGGGGCCCCGGCTGGCCGCGATCGCCGGGGCGTGCGGCCCGCTGGCCCTGCAGCGCCAGCTGGCCGCGGCGATGCTGGCCGTCGGCGCCCCGGGCCTGCACGCGTACTACGCCGGTGATCACTTCGTCCCCTGCGAGGGCGCCAGGCCCGTGGCTGGAACACCAAGCGCCGCCACGCCCAGCCCGGCCGCGCCGGCACCATGGTCGCCGGCTACCAGGGCCGGGCGGTGTGCCTCGCCGCCGGCGGGCCGTCCGGGCTTTCCGCCACCTTGCCGCCCGTCCTGGCCCAGCCGCGCCAGGTGCTCGGCGCGGAGGCGAAGATCATGCCCGGCTTGGACCGGGGCGGCTCCTACCCGGTCGCCTTCCGCGCCATCCGCGAGCAGCGCGCCGACTGGGTCACCTGGCGGCGCGGCCCGCTCGCCCAGGTCACCGCCGCGCCGCGCCGGCACTGGGCCGCCCCCGGCGACGGCAGGCCCGCCGAAGTCCTCACCCTCGCCGATGAGAGCGCGGAGATCAAGGACAACGGCGAGGCCCGGCAGATCACCTTGTCCGAGGACGGCGTCCCGGTGCTGCAGGTGCTCACCAGCGACACCACCGCCCCGGCGGTGGCGCTGCTGGCCTGGCTGCGCTGCCGGTGGCGGATCGGGAACCTGTTCAAGTACCCGGAGTCCCGCTACGGCATCCACTGGCTGTGCGACTACCACGCCAGCCCCGAAGACGACGACCACCTGACCGCCACCCCGACGCAAGGCCGCCCGCGCCCGGCAGCGCCAGGCCGAGGCGGCCCTGGCCGCCGCCGAGTGGGCGCTCGCCGCCGTGATCTCCGCCCCGGACCTTTCCGCCGCCGCCAAGAACAAGGCCGCCCCGGCCGCCGAGAACAAGATCACCAAGGCCAGGGACGCCGTCACCGCGGCGAAGGCGGCGCTCAAGCACACCCCCGCTAAGCTGCCCGCCAGCCAGGCCACCCCCGGCGCGCAGAAGGCCATCCTGGCCACCCGGCGCCGCTCCCTGCAGATGGTCCTGCGGCAGCTCGCCGCCGCCGCCGGGCACTGGCCCGGCAACCGGCTCAACGACTACCCGCGCGACCCCGGCGAATACCGGGCCATCACCCGCCGCCTGCTCCACCCCGGCGGCCAGATCACCCGCACGCCCCCCGCGTGATCACCGCGACCCACGATCCGCCCGCCCCGCCCCGGATCACCCGCGCCCTCGCCCTGCCCCCCGAGCAGATCAACGCAACCCCGCCCCGCATGCCCGGCGACAGCCCCGCCCATCACCTACCAGCCCGCGGCACCGCCAATCTGACAACGATCAAGGACCGACTTCCGGAGATCTGA
>JAJPIV010000069.1 GCA_021324595.1 Actinomycetota bacterium
GAGGTGACGATCTGCTACGGGATGACCGAGACCTCGCCGGTGTCGACCCAGACCGGCGCCGACGACGTCCTCGACAAGCGCGTCTCGTCCGTGGGCCGGGTGCATCCCCATGTCGAGGTGAAGATCGTCGACCCGGCCAGCGGGCGGATGGTTCCCAGAGGGCAGCCCGGTGAGCTCCTGACCCGCGGCTACTCGGTCATGACCGGCTACTGGGAGGACCCGGAGCGCACCGCCGAGGCCATCGACGCCAACCGGTGGATGCACACGGGTGACCTGGCCACCATGGACGGGGACGGCTACGTGAACATCGTCGGGCGGATCAAGGACCTGGTGATCCGGGGCGGGGAGAACGTGTACCCGCGGGAGGTCGAGGAGTTCCTCTACACCCATCCCGCGATCGAGGACGTGCAGGTGATCGGGGTGCCGGACGAGAAGTACGGCGAGGAGCTGTGCGCCTGGGTCAAGCTCAAGCCCGGCCAGGAGCTCACCGAGGAGGAGGTCAGGGCCTTCTGCCGGGACAAGATCGCGCACTACAAGGTCCCCCGCTACGTGCGGTTCACCAGCGACTTCCCGATGACGGTGACCGGGAAGGTGCAGAAGTTCAAGATGCGCGAGGTCTCCATCGCCGAGCTCGGCCTGCAGGCCGCCGCCCGGGCCAGGACCGCCTGACCGGCCGGCGCGGGGCCGGCGGGTGCGCCCGGCCGGCCCCGGCCGGCCCCGGCGGGCCCGCGGGGCGCCAGCGGGGCAGCGCGGTGCCGCATGGCGCTGGCTGCCATGGCGTGACGCTGGCGGTCATCGGCGGTCCCGGCGGCGTTCCTCACCGGGTGAGGGTTTCGCCCGCGGCCGGGCGTGGCAGATTGCTTACGATCCGTAGTCACATCGGGGGTTCACGTTCACGGGGATGACGCCGCGCGCGCGGCCGGCTGGCCGCGGCGCGCGCTCGCGAGACGGCCGGCGCGCCGGCGGGGCCCGGCCGGACTGGGCCTGGCCGTCCTGGTCGCGGCGGTCGCGGCCGGCGGCTGCGCGGGGAGCCCGGCGCGGATCGGAGACGCCGCGCGGATGCCCGCCGCGCGCCCGGCTGGCCCGGGAGTGGTGCTGCGGGTGGGCTGGACCGGCTACCAGCTCCCGGAGGCCATCTGCGACGAGGCCGCGGTCGCCGTTGGCCCGGTGGTGCTGCTCGCGGGCGGCGAACTCGGACGGCATCGCCGGCCCACCGCGACGGTGCTGCGGCTCGACCCGGTCACCGGCCGCACCAGCGCCGCCGGCCACCTGGCCGGGCCGGTGACCGGCGCCGCCGCTGCCCTGCTGGGCGGCGTCCCGGTGGTGTACGGCGGCCGGTCGCGCCCCGGCCTCGCGCTGGCACAGGTGCCCGCCGCCCGGTCACCGGAGCGCGCCGGGCGCGCAGCGGCGCCGTTCACAGCGCGAGCGCGGGCGGCCGCTGCGGCGGCGATTGCCGCTCGCCTTGCCGACTCGCCCGGTCGCCTGCCGTCCGCCAGGTACGGCCTGGCCGCGGTGACCCTGGGCGCCCGCACCTACCTGGTCGGCGGTCAGGACGCGGCCCGCATCCTGCCCGCGGTCCTCAGCACGGGCGACGGCAGGCACTTCTCGGTGGCCGCCAGGCTGCCCGTCCCGGTGAGCGAGGCGGGGGTCGTGGCCGCCGGCGGCGCGCTCTGGGTCTTCGGCGGCATGACACCGCGCGGGCCGACCGATGTGATCCAGCGGGTGGACCCGCGGACCGGGCAGGCCCGGGTGGCAGGCAGGCTGCCCCGCCCGCTCGCCGCCGCGAGCGCGTTCCGCATCGGCGGGAGGATCTTCCTCGCGGGCGGGCTGACCAGCGCGACGGCAGGCACCAGGCGCGCGCCGGCCGCGGGCCGGACGACGGCGACCGGCGCGGTCCTCGGCTACGACCCGGCGAGCGGCGCGACGTCAGATGCGGGAACCCTGCCGATGCCGCTCGCGCACGCCGCCGTCGCCGTGGTGCGCGGGACCGCGTACCTGATCGGCGGCACGGACGGCCGCGCGGCGGTCCCCGCCGTCGTCGCGGTGCGGATGGCCGGGACGACGGCGGCCCGGCCGGCGGGGACCGCCGGCGGAGCCGCCGGCCCGCCGGCCCCGCGGGCCGTCACGCCCGGCCCGCTGGCCCCGGCCGCGAGCGCCGCGCCCTGGCTGGCCCCGGCCCGCGGCCGGGGGCATCTCGCGCCGGGCTCGGACCCGTCCGCCCTTCCTGCCGACGTGCTCATCGCCGACCACCTGAACAACCGCCTGATCATCGTGGACCCCCGCGGCCGCATCCGCTGGGTGTTCCCGCGCAAGGGCGACCTGGCCGCGGGGCAGCGCTTCCGGGTCCCCGACGACGCGTTCTTCTCCCCCGACGGCCGGTACATCATCGCGACCCAGGAGGACGACCAGGTCATCTCGGTGATCGACGTGGCGGCCCACCGCATCGTCTACCAGTACGGCCGGCCCGGGACCCCGGGCAGCGGGCCCAACCGGGTGGACAACCCCGACGACGCGATGCTCCTGCCCGGCGGCGACATCCTGGTCGCCGACATCAAGAACTGCCGGATCCTGCTGATCAGGCCGCCGGCGCACCGCCCGCGCCGGATCATCGGCCGCACCTCGAGCGCCTGCTGGCACGACCCGCCGCGCCGCTTCGGCAGCCCGAACGGCGCGTTCCCGATGAGCGACGGGCACGTCCTGGTGACCGAGATCAACGGGGACTGGGCGAGCGAGGTGACGCTGCGCGGCCGCGTGCTCTGGTCGGCGCACCCGCCGGGCGTCGCCTACCCGTCGGACACCAACGAGGTCTACCCGGGCCGCTTCATCACCGCGGACTACTCCGATCCCGGCCAGGTGGTCGAGTTCAGCCAGCGCGGGCGGCTGCTCTGGCGGTTCGGCGGCCTGAACCGGCCCTCGCTGGCGGTCCCCATGCCCAACGGCGACATCCTGGTGAACGATGACTTCAACGACCGCGTGATCGTCATCGATCCGGCCACCGGCGCGATCGTCTGGCAGTACGGCCACACCGGCGTCCCGGGCCGGGCGCCCGGTTACCTGAACGACCCCGACGGCCTTGACCTCGTCCCGCCCGACTCACTGCTCATCAGGAACGCCCCCGCCCTCGGCGGCCCGTAGCCGCGCCGCCGGCCTGGCAGCCGCGGCAGGCCGGGTGCTCCCCGGCGCGGGCGGCCGGCGCGCGCGCCGCCCCGGGTACCGTGAGATGCGTTCCCCTGAACACGAGTGAGTCATGACGCTTGCCGAGCTGGTACCCGACCCCGCCGATCCGGACTCCCTGTATGAGGCGTTCTCCGGCTGGGCCGCCGGCCAGGGACTGGCGCTCTACCCGCACCAGGACGAGGCGCTGATCGAGGTCGTCTGCGGCGCCAACGTGATCGTGTCCACCCCCACCGGGTCGGGCAAGAGCCTGATCGCGACGGCGGCGCACTTCGCCGCGCTCGCCACCGGGCGCCGCAGTTACTACACCGCGCCGATCAAGGCCCTGGTCTCGGAGAAGTTCTTCGCGCTGTGCGAGGTGTTCGGGCCGCGCGCGGTCGGGATGATGACCGGGGACGGGAGCGTGAACGCCACGGCCCCGGTCATCTGCTGCACCGCCGAGGTGCTCGCCAACATCGCGCTGCGCGACGGCGCCTGCGCCGACGCGGGCATGGTGATCATGGATGAGTTCCACTACTACGCCGACCCGGAGCGGGGCTGGGCCTGGCAGGTGCCGCTGATCGAGCTCCCCCGCGCGCAGTTCGTGCTGATGTCGGCCACGCTCGGCGACGTCCGCCGGTTCGAGGCGGACCTGACCCGGCGGACCGGCCGGCCGACCGCGGTGATCCGCTCCGCGCAGCGCCCGGTGCCGCTGCTGTTCCGCTATGCCGGCACGCCGCTGCACGAGACCGTCGCCGAGCTGCTCCAGGCCGGCCAGGCGCCGGTCTACGTGGTCCACTTCACCCAGGCGGCGGCGGTCGAGCAGGCCCAGGCGCTGATGAGCGTCAACGTCTGCACCCGGGCGGAGAAGGACGAGATCGCGGCGATGATCGGCCGGTTCCGGTTCACCGCCGGGTTCGGCAAGACGCTCTCGCGGCTGGTCAGGCACGGCATCGGGGTCCACCACGCCGGGATGCTCCCCCGCTACCGCCGCCTGGTCGAGACGCTCGCCCAGGCGGGCCTGCTCAAGGTAATCTGCGGCACCGACACGCTGGGGGTGGGGATCAACGTGCCGATCCGCACGGTCCTGCTCACCGCGCTGTCCAAGTTCGACGGCAGCGTCACCCGGCTGCTCCAGGCCCGTGAGTTCCACCAGATCGCCGGCCGGGCGGGCCGGGCCGGCTTCGACCAGGCGGGCGCCGTCGTGGTGCAGGCGCCCGAGCATGTGATCGCGAACGAGCGGGCGCTGGCGAAGGCCGGCGATGACCCGGCCAGGCGCCGGAAGGTCGTGCGGAAGAAGCCGCCGCCCGGCTTCGTCTCATGGGGCCAGCCGACGTTCGAGCGGCTGGTCGCCGCCGAGCCGGAGCCGCTGAAGTCCAGCTTCAAGGTCAGCCACGCGATGCTGCTCAACGTGATCGCCCGGCCGGGTGACGCGTTCGGCGCGATGCGCCACCTGCTCACCGACAATCACGAGGAGCGGGCCGCCCAGCGCCGCCACATCCACCGCGCGATCGAGATCTACCGGGCGCTGCTGGCCGGCGGCGTGGTCGAGCGGCTCGGCGAGCCGGACGAGCTGGGCCGGCGGGTCCGCCTCACGGTGGACCTGCAGGAGGACTTCGCGCTGAACCAGCCGCTCTCCCCGCTCGCCCTCGCCGCGATCGGCCTGCTCGACAAGGCGGACCCGGGATACGCCCTCGACGTCCTGTCGGTGATCGAGTCGACGCTGGACGACCCGCGGCCGGTCCTCCTGGCCCAGCAGTCCAAGGCCCGCGGCGAGGCGGTCGAGCAGATGAAGGCCGAGGGCATCGACTACGAGACGCGCATCGAGCTGCTCGAGGAGATCACCCACCCGCGTCCGCTCGCCGACCTGCTGGAGACGGCCTACGAGATCTACCGGCGCGGCCACCCGTGGGTCGCCGACTACGAGCTGTCACCCAAGTCGGTGGCCCGGGACATGTACGAGCAGGCGATGACGTTCACCGAGTACGTCGCCTGGCTCGGCCTGGCCCGGTCGGAGGGGCTGCTGCTGCGCTACCTCGCCGACGCCTACAAGGCGCTCCGCCAGACCGTGCCGGAGCAGTCCAGGACCGAGGAGCTGGCCGACCTGATCGAGTGGCTGGGCGAGCTGGTCAGGCAGGTCGATTCCAGCCTGCTCGATGAGTGGGAACGGCTCGTCCGCCCGGACGCGGCCGCGGCCGGGCCCGGCCCGGACGCGGCCGGCGGCCAGCCGGGCGAGGGGCCGCCCCCGGTGACCGCGAACGCGCGCGCCTTCCGGGTGCTCGTGCGCAACGCGCTCTTCCGCCGCGTGGAGCTGGCGGCGCTGCGCAAGTGGGAGGAGCTCGGCGCCCTGGACCGCGAGTCGGGCTGGGACGCCCGGGCCTGGGCCGAGGCCCTCGCGCCGTACTTCGCCCGGCACGGCGAGATCGGCACGGGCGCCGACGCCCGCGGCCCGGCCATGCTGATCATCGACGACGCGGACCCGGGCCGGTGGCAGGTGCGCCAGATCCTGGACGACCCCGCCGGCGACCACGACTGGGGGATCAGCGCGGAGGTCGACCTGGCCGGGTCGGACGCCGCCGGGGAGGCGGTGATCTGGGTCACCGGGGTCGGCTGCCTGTGACGGGACCCGAGCGCGGCGGCCGGCCAGGCGGCGCTCAGGCCCCAGGCGCCCGCGCGAGGCGCCGGGAAACCGTAAGGTAATGGGCCATGCGCCATCGACTGCCAGGTTCTCGCCGACGGCTGGCCCGGCTGGGCGGCGCGTTCGCCGCGATCTGCGCGCTGGCCGCCGGCGCGGCCCTCATCGCCGGCTGGCGGGGCGCGTCGGGCCGGCCGGCCGTGATCCAGACGGTCACCACGGGAGGCACGCCGCAGCGGAACTCGATCATCGTCAACGGCGCGGCCCCCGGGCCGGTCTTCGACGGCGTGGGCGCGATCAGCGGCGGCGGCGGCAACAGCCGCCTGCTCATCGACTACCCGCCCAGGCAGCGCCAGCAGATCCTCGACTACCTGTTCAAGCCCCGCTACGGGGCAGCGCTGCAGATCCTGAAGGTCGAGATCGGCGGCGACGCGAACGCCACCGACGGCGCCGAGCCCTCCTACCAGCACGCCCCCGGGCAGCCCCCGAACTGCCGGGCCGGCTACGAGTTCTGGCTGGCCCGGCAGGCCCAGCGGCTCAACCCGCGCATCCAGGTCTACGCGCTGCAGTGGAACGCCCCGCACTGGGCCGGCGGCGCCCGCCAGGCCGCGTGGACCATCGCGGACGTGCGGAACGTGATCGGCTGGCTGGAGTGCGCCCGCCATGACGGGATCACGGTCAGCGAGGTCGGCGGCTGGAACGAGCACCTGCCGCACGGTCCCACGCCTGCCGTGCTCGGCTGGTTCGTCAGGCTCCGCCAGGCCCTGGACGCGCACGGCTTCTCGCGGGTCAAGATCATCGCACTCGACTCGTTCCCCCATGTCCATGGGCCGGACGTGGCGAAGTTCCTGGCCGGTGACGCGGCGTTCCGCCACGCCGTCGGCATCCTCGGCTATCACGACGTCTGCAAGCACATGGCGCTCGCGCACCGGTGCCAGGTCCCCGCCGCGGCCCTGTCGTCGGGCAAGCCCATCTGGGTGACCGAGGTGGGGGCGCTGACCCCGCCGGGCGGGTACGCCGCGATGGCCAGGTCGATCAACAACGCCTACATCGAGGCCGGGGTGACCGGTACGGTCGAGTGGCCCATGCTCAGCTCGATGCCCGCCGACATGCCGGCGGAGGACCTGGGCCTGATCCGGGCCAGCCAGCCCTGGAGCGGCAGCTACCAGGTCGGGGAGCTGACCTGGGTGATCGCGCAGACCACCGAGTTCACCGCCGCGGGCTGGCGGTACCCGCGCGGCGGCTCGGGGACGCTCGCGCGCGGCGGATCCTACGTCAGCTACGCGGCGCCCGGCCGCCGCGCGTGGACCGTGGTCGCCCAGACCAGCGACGCCCGGGCCGCCCAGGTGGTGACCGTCCACGTGGCGGGCGGGCTGCCCGCCACGGTGGTGCACGTGTGGAGCACCGACCTGCGGGCGCGCGGCAGGCGGGGCTGGTTCGTCTACCGGCGGACCATCCGCCCCTACCGCGGCATCTTCGGCTACCGGCTGCTGCCCGGGTACGTCTACACGTTCACCACCGCACCGGGCCCGCGGCGCCCGGGCGCCCGCCCGCCCAGGCCGGAGCCGATGCCGCTGCGCTACGCGGCCGTCCCCGACGCCGCGGGGATGCCGCGCGAGCTGGCGCCGATGGACGGCGCCTTCCAGTACCTGGGCACGTCGCGGACCGTCTTCGCGCAGACGGCGGCGGGCATGCCGGACTTCTGGCAGCCACCAGGCCCGGGCCAGCCGGGCCGGTTCCCCTACGCGGTGCTCGGCGGGAGCACCTGGCGCGACTACACGGTGTCCGCGCAGGTCAGGTTCACCCGGCCGGGACAGCGCGCCGGCCTGATCGCCAGGTACGACCGCCCGTCGTTCCGGTGGCCGGCCGACCAGTTCAAGGCCTACGAGTTCGCGGTCTCCACCACCGGCGCCTGGCGGCTGCTGCGGAACCGGACCAGCGGCGCACCGGTCGTGCTCGCCCGGGGCCGCTCGCCCGCGCTGGGCGTGAGCCGCTGGCACACGCTGTCGCTGTCGGCGCACCACGCCACGCTGATCGCCCGCATCGACGGGCGCCCGGTCGCGCGGGTGCGCAGCGCCTCCTACCGCCAGGGCATCGCGGGCATCCTGACCGGCGGCTTCTACCAGGTCCTCTTCCGCCAGCTCCGGGTCAGCCCGTAGCGCGCCGCGGCCCGGCGATCTGCGCCATCGCTCACCGATGATGATCACGTTTGCGCTAATATCGCCGAATCGATTGCCCGGCCCCCCATGACGGGCTACAGTTTCCCGGCGCCGGTACCCGGGCACGGCCGCGAGGGCCTCCGGTCGGGCAAGGGAGTTCAGGCTGATGGGGAGCAGAGTCGCTCGTCCCGGTCCAGGCGCGGCCGGGATCAGGATCAGCCGCGGCCGCGCCATCGACCGGAGTCAGGGCCGGGCGTACCTGATCTACGGCGTGCTCGTCGTGCTCGTCGCCGGCGCGGTGGTGTTCGCGAGGAACGCGCTCGCCCAGCCGCACCGCACCAGCATCACGCTCGACGGGGCACGGCTCGGGCCGGCGTTCCAGGGGGTCGGCGCGATCAGCGGCGGCGGCGGCAACAGCAGGCTGCTGATCGACTACGAGGCACGGCACGAGCGGCAGGCGCAGCAGATCCTGGACTACCTGTTCAAGCCCGGCTACGGGGCGGCGCTGCAGATCCTCAAGCTGGAGATCGGCGGCGAGGCTTACGCCACCGACGGCGCCGAGCCGTCGATCGAGCACACCAAGGGCGCGATCAACTGCGACGCGGGGTACGAATTCTGGATCGCCGAGCAGGCCCGCAAGCTCAATCCGCGCATCCAGATCTACGGGCTGCAGTGGAACGCGCCGCACTGGGTCGGCGGCGCGTGGAGCAAGGCGGACATCGGCTACCTTCTCGACTGGCTGAACTGCGCGAAGCAGGACGGCCTGGCGGTCAACTACCTCGGCGGCTGGAACGAGCACCTGCCCCACGGCATCACCCCTCAGGTCATGGGGTGGTTCATCAGCCTGCGCCGGGCGCTGGACGCGCACGGTTACCGGAACGTGCAGATCGTCGCGGTGGACTCGTTCGCCCATGAGAACGGGACTGACGTGGCGAACTTCCTCGCGCGCCACCCGGCGTTCCGGCGCGCGATCGGCGTCCTCGGCTACCACAACCTGTGCCGGTACCCGGCGACGGGCCGGACCTGCCTGATCCCGCGCGCCGCGCGGGCCTCGGGCAAGCCGATCTGGGAGTCCGAGATCGGCGCCCTGCGCCAGCACACCGGCGTGGCGGCGATGACCCGATCGATCATCAACGCGTTCATCCAGGTCGGGGCGACCGGCATGATCGAGTGGCCGCTGCTGGACTCGATGCCGGCGAACCTGCCGGAGGAGGACCGGGGCCTGGTCTTCGCCGACCAGCCGTGGAGCGGGCAGTACCACGTGAACCTGATGACCTGGGTGATCGCCCAGACCACCCAGTTCACCGAGCCCGGGTGGCATCACATCGGCGGGGGCAGCGGCAAGCTCGGCGGCCCGTGGGGCTCCTACACCAGCTACGAGCCCGCCGACCACTCGGCCTGGAGCCTGGTCGTCCAGACCACCGACGCCCCGGCGGCCCAGACGATCGCCGTGCACGTCGATACCGGGCTGCCCAGGTCGGCCGTGCACGTGTGGGCGACGAACGTGAGGTCCAAGAACCCTGCGGCCTGGTTCAGGCCGCAGCCGGGCATCCGCCCGTCCGGCGGCCGCTTCACCTACCGGCTCCGGCCCGGCTACCTGTACACGTTCACGACGACCACCGGGCAGGGCAAGGGCCGCGGGGTGAGCCCCGCGGCCGTGCCGATGGCGCTGCCGTACGTCGCGGTCCCCGACGCCTCGGGCGAGCCGGCGCTGCTCGGCCCGCAGGACGGCGCGTTCGAGTACCCCCGGGGCGCCGCGGCCAAGCCCGGCGACTACTTCGAGCAGACCGCGGTCGGGTTGCCGGTCTTCTGGCAGAATCCGGTCGCCTCGCGGTTCCCCTACGCGGTGGTCGGCGACCAGGGCTGGCGGAACTACACCGTGTCGGCCTCGGTCAGCTTCACAGCGCCCGGCCAGAGCGCCGGGCTGATCAGCCGGTTCCGCCACCTGAAGGCCAACGGGGTCGCGCAGCAGTTCCACGGGTACCAGTTCGTGGTCTGGCAGGACGGCCGGTGGAGCCTGATCAGGAACACGATCCGCGCGCGGCCGGCCGTGCTGGACTCGGGCACGCTCGGGCACGCGCTGCCGGTCGGAACGTGGATCCGGCTCTCGCTCACCGCATCCGGAAGCCGGCTGACCGCCAGCGTCAACGGCGCGGTGGTCGCGAGGGCCACCGACACGCGGTACTCCGGCGGGGACGCCGGGATCAGCACGGGCGGCTGGTACCACGTCAAGTTCCGCGACCTGACCGTCACCCGCTGAACCGGCCTGTCCGGCCTGCTCGGGCCGACGCGGCCTGCTTGGCCCGGCAGCCTGCCCGGCCGGCCCGGCCCTCAGAGCCCGAGCAGGGCGTCCAGGCCCACGGTCAGGCCGGGTGGCAGGCTGGCGACGCCCCGGATCGCGGTGAGCACGCCCGGCAGGAACGAGGCCCGGTCCAGCGAGTCGTGGCGGATCGTCAGCGTCTCCCCGGACCCGCCGAACAGCACCTCCTGGTGGGCCACCAGGCCCGCCAGGCGCACCGAGTGGACGCGGATCCCGCCGACCGCCGCCCCCCGCGCCCCAGGAGCCGTCACGGCCGTCGCGTCGGGGACCGGCCCGAGGCCCGCCTCCGCGCGGGCCGCCTGGATGAGCGACGCGGTCCGCGCCGCCGTGCCCGACGGGGCGTCGGCCTTGCCCGCGTGATGCAGTTCGATGACCTCCGCCGAGTCGAAGAACCTGGCCGCCTGCCGCGCGAACGACATCATGAGCACCGCGCCGACCGAGAAGTTCGGGACCACGAGCACCCGCGGCCCCGTCCCCTCGCGGCCGGCGGGCACCGCGCCGAGCCGGCCACGCAGCTCCGCCAGCCGGGCGTCGTCGAAACCCGACGTGCCCACCACGACATCAAGCCCGGCGGACGCGCACCACAGCACGTTCTCCATGACGGACGCCGGGCTGGTGAAGTCGACGGCCACGTCGCACCCCGCCAGCGGTTCCCGGGGGTCGCCCAGGTCAACCTCGGCGGCCAGGTGCAGGTCGCCGGCGTCCCGCACGGCCTGGCAGACCAGCGAGCCCATCCGGCCCCGGGCGCCGAGCACGCCGACCCTGGTCATGGCAGGAGAGCCTCGAACGGCCCGGCGTCGTCATACGGCCCGACCACGGCGAGCGCCATCGGGCGGGCCAGGATGGCCCGGGCGACCTCGGCCACGTCGTCGAGCGTGACCGCGTCGATCCGGGCGAGGATCTCATCGACCGGCTCCAGGCGCGGGTAGACCAGCTCCGACTTGCCGAGCCGGGTCATCCGGGACGCCGGATCCTCCAGGCCGAGCACGATCGACCCCCGGACCTGCCCCTTGCCCCTGGCGAGCTCCTCACCGGTCAGTCCGGCATCGCGGACCTTCTCGATCTCCTGCAGGCAGATCGCCAGGACCTCGTCGGCCTTGGCGGGCAGGCAGCCCGCGTAGATCCCCCAGACGCCGGTGTCGGAGTGCTGGGAGTTGAAGCTGTAGACCGAGTACGCCAGGCCCCTCTTCTCCCTGATCTCCTGGAACAGCCGGGACGACATCCCGCCGCCGAGCGCCGCGTTGAGCACGCCGAGCGCGAACCGGCGGTCGTCGGTCCTGCCCACGCCCGGGCAGCCGAGCACCAGGTTGGCCTGCTCGATCGGGCGGGACACCAGCCGGACGCCGGCGCTGGTGCGGACCGGCGGGCCGCCCGGGCGGGGCAGCCGGGGCCCGGCGGGCGCCGTGCCGTCCCGGAGGACGCGCGCGAAGCAGCGCTCGGTGATCTCGAGGACCTCGTCGTGGTCGAGCCGGCCGGCCGCGGCGATCACGAGGTTCTCCGGGGTGTAGCGGGCGGCGTAGTGCTCGGCGATCTGCTCGCGGCCGATCGCGTTGATCGAGTCGGCGGTCCCGAGGACCGGGCGCCCGAGCGGGGTGTCGCCGAAGAGCTGCAGGCCGAACGCCTCGTGCGCGGTGTCCGAGGGGTCGTCGTCGGTCATCGCGATCTCTTCGAGGATCACCGCGCGCTCGGCCTCGACGTCGTGCTGCTCGAGCAGCGACCCGGTCACCATGTCGGCCAGCACGTCGATGGCGAGCGGGAGGTCCGCGTCGAGCACCCGGGCGTAGTAGCAGGTGTACTCCTTGGCGGTGAACGCGTTGAGCTCACCGCCAACCGCGTCGATCGCCGCGGAGATCTCCAGCGCGGTGCGCCGCGCGGTCCCCTTGAACAGCAGGTGCTCCAGGTAGTGGGTGGCCCCCGCGTGGCGCTCGTCCTCATCCCGGGAGCCGACGCCCGCCCAGATGCCGAACGACGCCGAGCGCACCGCGGGCAGCGTCTCGGTGATCACCCGCAGCCCGCCGGGGAGCACCGTCCGGCACACGAGGCTGTCAGCGCCCGCAACACGCACCGTGCCACCCGGCGCCAGCCCGCCCGCCGTCATGAGTTGCCAGATCCGGCTGGCCCGCGGTCCCTGTGCCGGATCCGGTGGCGGTCACCCCGGTCACCGCCACGGCCGCCGCGGTCGGGCCGGCCGCCGCGGCCGGGGTCCCGGCCGTCCTCCCGGTCGCCGGGCCTGCTGGCCCGGTCACCACGGTCGCCGTCGAGGACCTCGCCCGCCGCCTCCCGCTCGATCACCTCGACGGGTACGAGCGACAGCTTGCCGCGATCGTCGATCTCCCGGATCTCGACCTGGATCTTCTCCCCGACCTTCAGCACGTCCTCGACGCTCTCGATCCGCGCGCCGCCGTGGAGCTTGCGGATCTGGGTGATGTGGAGCAGCCCGTCGCGGCCGGGCAGCAGGGAGACGAACGCGCCGAACGCGGTGGTCTTCACCACGGTCCCGAGGAACCGCTCGCCGACCTCGGGGACGTGCGGGTTCGCGATCGCGATGATCGCCGCCTTCGCCGCCTCGGCCGAGATGCCGTCGGTCGCGCCGATGTAGATCGTGCCGTCGTCCTCGATCGTGATCTCCGCGCCGGTCTCCTCCTGGATCGAGTTGATCACCTTCCCCTTGGGGCCGATGACCTCGCCGATCTTGTCCACCGGGACCTTGATCGTGATGATCCTCGGCGCGTGCTCGCTCATCGGCGCGGGCTCGCTGATCGCCTCGCGCATCACGCCGAGGATCGTCAGGCGCGCGTCACGCGCCTGGCGCAGCGCCGCCCCGAGAACCGATGCCGGGATGCCGTCGAGCTTGGTGTCGAGCTGCAGCGCGGTGACCACGTCGCGCGTCCCGGCGACCTTGAAGTCCATGTCGCCGAAGGCGTCCTCGGCGCCGAGGATGTCGGTGAGGGTGACGTAGCGGCCGTTCTCGTGGATCAGGCCCATCGCGATGCCGGCCACCATGTCCCGCAGCGGGACTCCCGCGTCGAGCAGCGACATCGTCGAGGCGCACACTGAGCCCATCGAGGTGGACCCGTTGGACCCGATCGCCTCGGAGACCTGCCGGATCGCGTACGGGAACTCCTCCCGGGTCGGCAGGACCGGCAGCAGCGCCCGCTCGGCGAGCGCCCCGTGGCCGATCTCCCGGCGCTTGGGGGAGCCGACGCGGCCGGTCTCCCCGGTCGAGTACGGCGGCATGTTGTAGTTGTGCATGTAGCGCTTGGTGCGCTCGGGGCTGAGCGTGTCGATCATCTGCTCCATCCGGAGCATGTTCAGCGTGGTGACGCCGAGCACCTGGGTCTCGCCGCGCTCGAACAGCGCCGAGCCGTGGACCCTCGGCAGCACGCCTGCCTGGGCAGACAATTGCCGGATGTCGGCGACGCCCCGGCCGTCGATCCGCACGCCCTCGGTGATGATGCGCTCCCTGACCAGCTTCTTGGTCAGGGAGCGGAACGCGGCGCCGATCTCGCTCTCGCGGCCTTCGAACTTGGCGGCCAGCCGCTCCATGGCCAGGGCCTGGATGCGATCGGTCTGCTCGTTGCGCTCCTGCTTGCCGGGGATCGTCAGCGCGGCGGCGAGCTCGCCGGAGACCTCGGTGGCCAGCGCGTCGTACACGTCCTGGCCGTAGTCGGTGAAGAGCGGGAACGGGGCGATCTCCTTGGCCGCCTGGGCGGCGAGCCTGTCCTGCGCCTCGCACAGGGCCTTGATGAACGGCTTGGCGGCCTCCAGGCCATCGGCGACCACCTCCTCCGTCGGGCCGACGGCACCGCTCGCCGGGTCGGCGAGCAGGCGCAGCGCGCTCGGCGTCGACTCGGCCTCGACCATCATGATCGCGACGTCGCCGTCCGCGAGGACCCGCCCGGCGACCACCATGTCGAAGGTGGCCTCGGCGAGCTGGGCGTGGGCCGGGAAGCCGACCCACTGGCCCTTGATCAGCGCCACCCGCACCCCGCCGACCGGGCCGGAGAAGGGCAGTCCGGCGAGCTGGGTGGACGCGGACGCCGCGTTGATCGCCACCACGTCGTACAGGTGCTCCGGGTGCAGGGCGAGCACCGTCTCGACGATCTGGACCTCGTTGCGCAGGCCCTTGGCGAATGACGGGCGCAGGGGCCGGTCGATCAGCCGGCAGGTGAGGATCGCGTCCTCCGACGGCCGGCCCTCCCGCCGGAAGAACGATCCGGGGATCCGCCCGGCCGCGTACATCCGCTCCTCCACGTCGACGGTGAGCGGGAAGAAGTCCAGGCTCTCCTTCGGGTGCTTGGACACGGTGGTGGCCGACAGCACCACGGTCTCATCGTCGAGGTAGACGACGGCCGACCCGGCGGCCTGCTTGGCCAGCCTGCCGGTTTCGAAGCGGATCGTGTGGATGCCGAGCGCGCCGTTGTCGATGACGGCTTCGGCGGTATACGCACCCTCCATCGGGTGAGACCTCCTTGGCTGAGGTCCCGCGCCTGCCCGCCGTATGCGTGGAGCGTCGCCGCCCAGTGGCCCTGGGCCGTGCTGCGACCGGTCTTCGATCGAAGTCCCCGGCCCGGCGGGAGCGGCGGGCCCGCCGGTCGCCCGGCCTGGCCCGGCCGCGGAACGCCGGCCCGGGAACCACTACCGAGGACCGGCCCTCAGGCATCGTGAGCGCTCCGGGCCGGGGCCGCGGGACGTTGTGCCGGTTCATGCGGTGAGATGTGGCTATTCAGTTTCGCTCGGGCGGCCGGCTACCGGGCCGGACGCCCTGACCACCAATGTAGCGCCGCGCGCCGACAGCCAGCGACTCCTCGCCCGCAACCGCGGGCGCGCCGGGGTCAGCGGCGCAGCCCGAGCTTCTCGATCAGCGCCCGGTACCGGCCGATGTCCTCGCGCGCGAGGTACTGCAGCAGGCGCCTGCGGCGGCCGACGAGCAGCAGCAGCCCGCGGCGGCTGTGGTGGTCGTGCTTGTGCACCTTCAGGTGCTCCGTCAGGTCATTGATCCGCCTGGTCAGCAGCGCGACCTGGACCTCCGGCGAGCCGGTGTCACCCTCACTGGTCGCGTGCTCGGCGATGATCTCCCTCTTCGTGGCGGTGTCGAGCGGCACGATGCTCCCTCTGATCGCAGGTGATGGCGCCATCCCGCCCGCCGCGGCCCGCTCGCGCGGCCCCGGGGAGGCGGGTCCGGTCAGCCGCCTGAGGGCGCAGCCGACCGGGCCAGCGATGCCTGGCCCGTGTCACGGTACCACGCCCCGGGCCGGCCCGGTACCGCTCAGGGCAGGCCGGTCAGCGCCCGGGCGTAGATCTGGGACAGCGCGTGCCTGCCGCCGAGCGCGCTGCCCCAGCTCACCGCGAGGCCCGGCGCGCCGGGACCGGGGGGCGGGCTCACCGCCAGGCCGATCGTGTCCCCCGGCCACACGTGCCTGTTCCCGTAGCTGGGCGACACCCGGATCACCGAGGTCAGCCAGCCCCGCCGGGCCGAGAACACCCGCAGGTACTGCACGTACCCGCGGGCCGGGGCATCGGTCAGCCAGCCCACGTAGGCGATCCCCGGTCCGCCCCCGGCCACCTGGGTCAGGTGGACCGCCTGGTCGTTGTCGGGGGTGACCCGCACCGGCCGCGACCAGATCCGGCCGCCCGTGGTGGAGTAGGCCAGCCAGCCGATGTCGCGGCCGCCGCTCTGGCTGTCCCAGGTCGCGTAGAGGTGGCCCGCCGAGTCGATGCCGAGCGACCCGTCGATCCACCATTCGGCGGTGCTCATCCACAGGCGGGCCCCGCCCACCCGCTGCGGCCGGGACCACTTCAGGCCGTTGTCGGTGGAGGTCGTGAAGTAGTTGTGGGCGACGCCGAGCGCGAGAGTGGCCCGGTTGAGCACCTGGTATCCCTGGTACAGCACGTCGAGGCGGCCACCGGGCGCGACCACGATCGGCGCGCTGTCCGCGCCGCTCGCCGGGAAGCCCGGGCTGATCGGGATGATCGGGCTCCAGGTCCGGCCGCCGTCCTTGGACCGCTGGATGACCACGTTGACATCCCCGGCGCTGAACGAGCAGCTCCCGCTGGCGGAGCAGACGAACCTGATGTCGTCCTTCGGGCCGTAGTCCCAGGTCACGAAGATCGTGCCGAACCGGTTCACCGCGATGAAGTCCCGGTCGCCCCAGTTGCCCGCGCGCGGGGAGCCCAGCCTGCTGACCTGCCACCGGCCGCCCCGCAGGATGTCCACCACCGGGTAGATCCGACGGCTCCGGGCGACCATGAACGCCGCGTAGACCGCGCCGCCCGGGCCGACCGCGATCGCCGGGTCCCAGGCGTGCCCCGATCCGGGCAGCTCGGCGGGCGGGCCGAAGCTCGCCCCGCCGTCGGAGGAGGCGGCGAAGCCGATGCCGCCGCAGCCCATCCACACGTCGTAGACCGCGTGCGCGGGGGCATAGGCCGCCGACTCGACCTCGGCGCTCCCGCCCGGGCAGGCGCCGCTCACGTCGGCGACCGGGCCGCTGGCGGCGGGCGGGACGCCGGCCGCGGCGCGGGCGGCCCTTGCGCCGGCGACGCCGGGGCCCGCGGCCAGCACGACCGCCAGGAAACCGGTGAGCACGCGCCCGGTCCGCGCCAGGTGCCGCACGGCCGCTCCTTCCGTCGATCACGATGACCTGCGTGGCGCGGTGGCCATCCCGGCGGGCCGGCGGCTGCCTGCCGCGCCGCGGCGGCGCAGCCCGGGCCGTCCCCGGAAGGTCATCGTAGCGGCACGCCCCGGCGCCTACCGCGGGTCAGCCGCCGACGATCCGCCGCGCCGCCGCCACGTCGGCGCGCATCTGGGCGGCGAGCTCGGCGGCCGAGGCGAACCTCACCTGGCCGCGGATCCGCTCGGCGAACTCGATCGCCACGTGGACCCCGTACAGGTCGAGGTCGTCCCGGTCGAGCGCGTAGGCCTCCACGGTCCGGGCCGTGCCGTCGAACGTCGGGTTGGTCCCGACCGAGATCGCGGCGGGCCAGCGCTGCGTCTCCGCCCCCTCGGCATCCAGGCTGGCCAGCCAGCCGGCGTAGACGCCGTCGGCGGGCAGCGCGGTGAACGGCGGCGGCTCGGCGTTCGCCGTCGGGAAGCCCATGGCCCGCCCCCGCATGTGCCCGCGCACGACGACGCCCTCGACCCGGTGCGGGCGCCCGAGGTCGCGGGCCGCGGCCGCCACCTCGCCGGCGGCCAGCAGGTCCCTGATCCAGCTGGACGAGATCGTGACGCCGTGGTCGGTCAGCAGCGGCACGCCCTCGGCGGAGAACTCGTACTTCTCGCCCAGCTCGCGCAGGAGCGCGACCGTGCCCGCCGCCCGGTGGCCGAACCTGAAGTTCTCCCCGACCACCACGGCCGCCGCGTGCAGGCCGTCCACCAGCACGGCGCGCACGAATTCCTCGGCCGGCAGCTGGGAGAACTCGCGGGTGAACGGCAGCACGCAGACCGCGTCCGCGCCGAGCCGGCCGAGCAGCTCGGCGCGGTACCTGGGGGTGCACAGC
The DNA here is from genome assembly GCA_021324595.1 of Actinomycetota bacterium. Taxonomy (GTDB): domain Bacteria; phylum Actinomycetota; class Actinomycetes; order Streptosporangiales; family Streptosporangiaceae; genus Chersky-822. The sequence goes on from JAJPIV010000069.1 coordinate 17,765, forward strand.
AGCGGCGGGTGCGATCCCGGGCGCACCACCTCATCCGGGTGCGGGTCGAAGGTCACCACGACGACCGGCAGCCCGCGGCTGGCGGCGATGCTCGTGGCCGCGGCGACGATCTGACGGTGGCCGCGGTGCACGCCGTCGAAGACCCCGATGGTGACCACGGAGCGGCCCCAGTTCGCGGGCACGTCGTGGAGTCCATGCCAGCGGTACACCGTCTCGTTCCCTCGTTCCTTCCCGGACGGCCCGTCCGTCGCCGCGCCGGCCCGGCCGCGATCCCGGCGGCGCGCGCACGCCGGTCACCAGCCTACGGCCCGGCTAGGGCACGAAGACGGCCAGCGGGTGCATGCCCCCGTCACGCTCGGCCAGGAGCGCGATCAGCGTGCCGTCGGGGGCGAACGCCGCGACCGGGCCGGCCCGGGGCCGGGCGGCGTCCGGCCCGGCGCGCTCCCCGCCGGTCCCCGGCCCGCCCGGCAGCCGGACGCCGTGCGAGGCCAGCCTGGCCTGCTCGGTGTCCAGCCGGATGACGGGGAACGCGGCGGCCGCGGCCTGGGCCAGCGGGATCATCTCGAACGCCGTCGCGAGCCGGCCGAGCGTCCTGGCCATCCCGATGCCGTACGGGCCGACCCGGGTTCGGCGCAGCGCGGTCAGGTGGCCGCCGGTGCCCAGCGCCGCTCCCAGGTCGCGGGCGATCGCGCGGATGTAGGCGCCGCTGGAGCAGGTGACCTCGACGTCGATGTCGGCCAGCCCCCCCGCGCGGCGGACCGCGAGGAGGTCGAGCCGGCGGATCGTGACCGGCCGGGGCGCCAGCTTGGGGGCCGCCCCGGAACGGGTGAGCCGGTACGCGCGCTCGCCGCCGACCTTGACGGCGCTGATCCGCGGCGGGACCTGCATGATCTCGCCGGTGAACCGGGCCAGCGCGGCGCGCAGGTCCTCGTCGGACAGCGCCCCGGCCGGCCGGCCCGGCGGGTGCGGGGCGGGCAGGGCCTCCCCCTCGGCGTCATCGGTGACCGTGGACTGCCCGAGCCTGATCGTCGCGGAGTACTCCTTCTCCGCGAGCGTGAGGTGGCCGAGCAGCCTGGTCGCCTTCTCGACTCCGACCACCAGCACGCCGGTCGCCATCGGGTCGAGCGTGCCCGCGTGGCCCACGCGGCGGGTGCCAGCCAGCCGCCGCATCCTGGCCACGACGTCGTGCGAGGTCATCCCGGCGGGCTTGTCGACGATGACCAGCCCGGAGGCGGTCACCAGCGCTCCGGCCCGCGGCGCCCCGGCGCGGGGTCACGGTCAGCCCTGCGGCGCATCGGCTCCCCCCGGCAGGCGATAGGGGTCCGGGTCGCCGGCCGGGACCGCGCCCGCCCGCGCCGCCGCGAGGCGCTCGTCGGCTGCCCGCGCCCTCGCGACGAGGTCCTCGATCACCCTGGCGCCCTCGGGCACCGTGTCCCGCCTGAAGGTGATCGAGGGCGTGTGCCTGAGGCCGGTCTGCCTGCCGACCTCGGACCGGATCACGCCGGTCGCGCTGGCCAGCGCCGCGGCGGTGTCGGCAGCCTCCCGCTCCGACCCATACACGGTGTAGAACACGGTGGCCTAGCGCAGGTCGCCGGTCACCCGGGTGCCGGTGACGGTGACGAAACCGAGCCGGGGGTCCTTGATCCGCCGCTCCAGCATCTCGGCGACGATCTGCATGATCCGCTCGCCCAGCTTGCGTGCCCTCGCCGGGTCCATCGCCCTCACTCCCCCTCGTCACTGAACAGCCGCTGCCGTGCGGACAGCAGCTCGATCCCGGGCCGGGCGGCGACGTACCGCTCGCAGGCCTGGAGCACCTCGACGGCGTGCGCGGCCGTGGAGGAGACCAGGGCGACCCCGATCTCCGCCCTCCGGTGCAGGTCCAGGTGGCCGGTCTCGGCGACCGACAGCCCGGGGAACCGGCGGCGGACCTCCGCGACGAGCGGACGGACCTCGGACCGCTTCTGCTTCAGCGACCGCACGTCACCGAGCAGCAGGTCCAGGGTCAACGCTCCCACGTACACGCCAGGCCCTCTCGCTCTGGACTCGTCCCCGCGGCCCGGGCCCGGGCGCCCCGCGCCGGGGCGCCCGGTCCGCGTCATGCCCTCGGCTTCTCCCGCATCTCGAAGGTCTCGACGGTGTCCCCCACCTTGATGTCCGCGTATCCGAGCCCGATGCCGCACTCGTATCCCTCGCGGACCTCGGTGACGTCATCCTTGACCCGGCGCAGCGACTCGATCGACAGGCTGTCGGCGACGACCACGCCGTCCCGGATGAGGCGGGCCTTCGAGTGCCGCGTGATCGTTCCCGACCGGACGATGCAGCCGGCGACGTTGCCGACCCGCGGCACCCGGAAGACCTGCCTGATCTCGGCGGTGCCGAGCTGGACCTCCTCGAACTCCGGCTTGAGCATCCCCTTGAGCGCGGCCTCGATCTCCTCGATCGCCTGGTAGATGACCGAGTAGTACCGGATGTCCACGCCCTCGCGCTGGGCGAGCTCGGCGGCCCGCCCCGCCGGGCGGACGTTGAAGCCGATGATCACCGCGTCCGAGGCGATCGCGAGGTTGACGTCGTCCTGGGTGATGGCGCCGACGCCCCGGCCGATCACCCGGAGCGCGACGTCCTCCCCCACGTCGATCTTGAGCAGCGAGTCCTCGAGGGCCTCGACCGATCCGGAGACGTCGCCCTTGATGATGAGCAGCAGCTCGCGGCGGGCACCGGACTTCAGGGCGGACTCGAGGTCCTCCAGCGTGACCCTCGGCCGGCGCTGGGCGAACTGAGCGGTCCGCTCCCGCGCCTCCCGCCGCTCGGCGATCTGCCTGGCCTTGCGGTCGTCGTCGACGACCAGGAAGCTGTCGCCGGCGTCCGGCACCGCGGTCAGGCCGAGGACCTGGACGGGCCGGGATGGCGGCGCCTCCGCCACCGGGGCGCCGTCCTCGTCGAGCATCGCCCGGACCCGGCCGTACGCCTCCCCGCAGACGATCGAGTCGCCCACGTGGAGCGTGCCGCGCTGCACGAGCACGGTCGCCACCGGGCCTCGCCCGCGGTCGAGGTGTGCCTCGATCGCCACGCCCTGGGCCGGCTGGTTCGGGTTCGCGCGCAGGTCGAGCTCGGCGTCGGCGGTGAGGATGACGGCCTCCAGGAGCTCCGGGATGCCCGCGCCGGTCTTCGCCGAGACATCGACGAACTGCGTGGTGCCGCCGAGCTCCTCGGCGACGAGCCCGTACTCGGTGAGCTGAGCCCGGACCCTGGCCGGGTCGGCGCCCTCCTTGTCGATCTTGTTGACGGCCACCACGACCGGCACGCCGGCGGCCTGGGCATGGTTGAGCGCCTCGGTGGTCTGCGGCTTGACGCCGTCGTCGGCGGCCACGACCAGGATCACCAGGTCGGTGGTCTCGGCGCCTCGGGCCCGCATGGCGGTGAACGCCTCATGGCCAGGGGTGTCGATGAACGTGATCGCCCGATCCTGGCCGTCCACGGTGGCCACCACCTGGTAGGCGCCGATGTGCTGGGTGATCCCGCCCGCCTCGTGCGCCTGCACGTTGGTGTGCCTGATCGCGTCGAGCAGCTTGGTCTTGCCGTGGTCGACGTGGCCCATCACGGTCACCACCGGCGGCCTGGGCTCCAGGTCGGACTCATCGCCGACGTCCTCGCCGAACTCGATGTCGAAGGCCTCGAGCAGCTCGCGGTCCTCTTCCTCCGGCGAGACGACCTGGACGTTGTAGTTGAGCTCGGCGCCGAGCAGCTGCAGCGTCTCGTCGTTCACCGACTGCGTCGCCGTGACCATCTCGCCCAGGTGGAACAGCACCTGGACCAGCGAGGCGGGGTTGACGCCGATCTTCTCGGCGAAGTCGCTCAGCGAAGCGCCCCGGGACAGGCGGATGACCTGGCCCTGGCCGCGCGGCACCGACACGCCGCCGATCGTCGGCGCCTGCATGTTGTCGAACTCCTGGCGCCGCTGCTTCTTCGACTTGCGCCCGCGGGACGGCCGCCCGCCGGGGCGCCCGAACGCGCCCTGGGTGCCCGGCCTGCCGCGCCCGGGCGCGCCCGGGCGCGCCGGGCCGGTGCCGACGCCGGCCCGGCCGCCAGCGCCGCCCGGGCCGCCCCGGCCCGCGCCCGGGGCGCCACGGCCCGCGGCGGGCCTGAGGCTTGCGCCGGGCCCGCCTGGAGCGCCACGACCGCCGAACGGCCGCGGCGGCATGCTGAACGGGCTTGGCCGGGGCCCGCCGGGCCTCCCCCCGTCACCCGGGGCAGGCCCGGCGGCGCCGGGCCTGCCCGCCGGACGCGGCGCCGGGGGCCGGGGAAGGGCCGTGCCCGCGCCACTTCCGGGGCGCGGGCCGCGCGGCGCTCCCATGCCGGTCGAGGTCGAGGCGAACGGGTTGTTGCCCGGCCGGGGACCGGGCCGTGGCGCCGGGCGCGGGGCCGGGCCAGCCGGTGCCTGGCCCGGAGCGCCCGGCGCCTGGCCTGGCCTGCCCGAGCCGGGAACCGGGCGTGGCCTGGCCGCGCCTGGCGCATGGGGCTCCGGAGGCGAGAACGGGATCCTCGTCACGCCGGGGGATCCCGCCCGCCCGATGTCGCCGCTGACGGCAGGCCCGGCGGGCGCTCCCGGCCCGGCCGCGCCCCGCCGGGCGGTCGCCTGCGGTGCCGGCGATGACGGTGCCGGCGATGACGGTGCCGCCGATGACGGTGCCGCCGATGACGGTGCGGACGCCGGCGCTGGCGCCGGACGGCTGGCGGCACCGTCCGGGACCAGCTGCCCGCCTGCGCCAGCCCGCCCGTTCACAGCCGACGCGGCCCCGGCCGCCTCCGGGGCCGCCTGCTTGGCCGCGGCCGCCTGGCCCGCGAACGCCTCCTTGAGCCTGCGGACGACCGGCGCCTCGATCGTTGATGACGCCGAGCGAACGAACTCGCCCATCTCCTGAAGCTTGGCCATCACGGCCTTGCTCTCCACACCGAACTCTTTCGCGAGCTCGTATACCCGGACCTTCGCCACTACGCTCCCTGCCTCGAGCCCGTCAACCGGGCCAGTCGGCCGGCCCGGGGCAGTGCGTGCTCCGGTCCGGCGCTAGTTCCTGCTGTTCATCGCCGCGTGCTCATCGAGCGCTCATCACAATCTCAGCCTGTCTCTCCCCGCACCTCACACCGCCGGCTCTCCGTGCGGCCCGCGACGCGCGCGATCGCCTTCCGCCCGCCCGGCCGCCTGGCCGTCGCCCGCGCCCGTCAGGCTGCGGACGTAGCCGACCAGCCCGCCGTCGGCGAGCGGCCCGCTCGCGCGCAGCGCCCTCGGGATGGCCCGGCGGCGCCTGGCTCGCTCCACGCAGTCCTCCCGGGGATGCAGGTACGCTCCCCGGCCGGGCCTGCGCGCCGCAGGGTCGGCGACGGCCTCGCCGCCGACCGCCACCACGCGGAGCAAGTCTGACTTGGCGGCACGGACCCCGCAGCCGACGCACGTCCGGATCGGCGATCCGCGCACGCCGGCAGAGGAAGACCGCATAGCCACCTGCCATCAGCTTACAGGGCCGATCCGGCGGGGGCACCAGCCGCTAGCCGCCGAGCGTTCCGGCGACCGCGCTGGCGCCGGCCCCCGGGGCGCCGGCCGGGCCAGCGGGGGCGGCGTGGGCGGCCTCGGCGCGATCGCCCGGCGCCGCAGCCGTCTGGGTATCCGACTGGATGTCGATCCGCCAGCCGGTCAGCCGGGCGGCGAGCCTCACGTTCTGGCCCTCCTTCCCGATCGCCAGCGAGAGCTGGTAGTCGGGGACGATCGCCTGGGCGATCCGGCTGGCCGCGTCGATGACCCGTACTTCGTTAACGCGCGCCGGCGACAGCGCATGCCCGATGAACTCCGCAGGATCATCCGAATAGTCGACGATGTCGATCTTCTCCCCGTGCAGCTCCGCCATCACGTTCCGCACCCGGCCGCCCATCGGTCCGATGCACGAGCCCTTGGCGTTGACGCCGGGCTCCCGCGCGACGACCGCGATCTTGGTGCGGTGCCCGGCCTCTCGCGCGATCGCGGCGATCTCCACCGCACCCGAGGCGATCTCGGGCACCTCAAGCGCGAACAGCCTGCGCACCAGGTTGGGATGGGTCCGCGACAACGTGACCGACGGCCCGCGGAACCCCTTGCGCACGTGCAGCACGTAGCACTTGATCCGCTCGCCGTGCACATAGCGCTCGCCGGGCACCTGCTCGGTCGGCGGCAGAATCGCCTCGATCCTGCCGAGGTCCACCAGCACGGCCCTGGGATCCTTGCCCTGCTGGATGACCCCGGCGACGACGTTCCCCTCCTGCCCGGCGAACTCGCCGAAGGTGAGCTCGTCCTCGGCGTCGCGCAGGCGCTGCAGGATGACCTGGCCCGCAGTCGTCGCCGCGATCCGGCCGAAGCCCGCGGGCGTGTCGTCGTACTCGCGCAGCACGGCGCCGTTCTCGTCGGTCTCCGCCGCCCACACGGTCACGTGCCCCGACCTGCGGTCCACCTCGACCCGCGCCGTCGGCGCCGAGCCCTCGGTCTTGTGGTACGCGACCAGCAGCGCCTCCTCGATGGCCCGGATCACCAGGTCCATCGAGATGTCCTTCTCGGCTTCCAGGCTCCTCAGGACCGACACGTCAATGTCCATTCCGATCCTCCTCGTCCGCGGCATCACCGCCGAGGCCGCCAGGCTCGCCGAGCCGGCCGAACTCGACCTGCACCCGGCCCGGCCCGAGATCGGCGTAGCCGAACGTGCGCCTGGTCCCGTCGATCTCCAGCGTCACGCCCTGGTCATCGGCCGCCATGACCCTGCCCTCGATGTGAGCCGGGCCATCGTCCCGATGCCGCTGCAGACCCTGGTCGCCCGCTGCGAGCGCGACCGTGACCAGCCGCCCCGCCGCCCGGCGCCAGTGCCTCGGCTGGGTCAGCGGCCGGTCCACGCCGGGCGAGGAGACCTCCAGCGTGTAGGGCGCCTCGCCCATCGCGTTCCGCGCATCGAGCCGCGCGGAGACCTCCCTGCTGATCTCGGCGATGTCATCCAGCGTGATCCCGCCGTCGGCATCGACCACGATCCGCAGCACCCGCCGCCGCCCGGCCGGCGAGAGCCGGACGGACTCAAGGTCCACGTCCATCGCCCGCACGACCGGCTCGATGAGGGTGGTCAGCCGGGCAGCCTCGGCGGCGCCGGCTCCGTCCGCGGCCCAGCCGGGCGCCATCGGGGCGGTGCCGCGGCGGGCCGAACCCCGGAACCGCGGGTCACGCCCGTTCCCGGTCCGCCCCGTCCGGGCCGGCCCGGGCGTGCCGCGGCGGGAATCCTCGCGCATGGCGCCTCCTCGCGGCTCACCGATGTCGCTGCCCAGCAACCGCTGCCTAGCCTGCCCTCTAGCCTAGCCGCCACCGCGTAGTGCAGCCTTGACCTGTGACTCTTCGCGCCCGAGCCGCGCGCCCCGCCGCGGCGCCCCGCCGCGGCACCCCGCCGCGGCACCCCGCCGCGCGCCCGCGCGGGCGGCATCGCCGGTGCCCGCGGCATGGCATGCTGGGTGCGGCGCAGACGGCCGGCGGCGGACGGGAGGCGAATTCAGGTGACGGCGGACCCCACGCGCCGGCTCGTGCTCGCGGCCGCCTCGTCCGGCTTGCTGCTGCTGGCAGGCTGCCGGGGCGTCGAGGCGCTCGGCCGCCCGCCGGGACCCGGGCCCGGCGTCGCCCAGCTGCGCCGGGCGATCACCGCCGAGGAGGCCATGGTCCGCACCTACCAGGCCGCACTTGCCGCCCTCGGCGGCCACGCGAGGGCCGCCGCGCTCGCGGGGGAGCTCCTGGCGCAGCACCAGGAGCACCTCGTGGCGCTGCGCTCCCGGCTGGTGCTGCCAGGCGGATCCCGCCTGGCGCGCCCGCCAGCGCCATCCGCGCCGCTGCCACTCGGCTCCGGCCGCCGTGCCGTGATCAGCGCCCTGGCCACCGCGGAGCGGGACGCGGCGGCCCGCCTGCTCGGGCTGCTGCCCGCCGCTCCACCTGAACTCGCCCAGCTCATGGCCAGCATCGGGGCGTCCGAGGCCGGGCACGCGGCCGTTCTGGACCCGGCGGCGCTCGCGTGACCGCGGACGGGCGCGGCCAGCCGGCCAGGACCGCCAGCGGGACCCGCGCGGCGATCACCGCGCTGCAGGCGGCCCTCGCGGCGGAGCAGGCGGCCAGCTACGGCTACGGCATCGTCGGGGCGCACCTGTCCGGCTCCGGGTTCGCGCAGGCCTCCGCCGACTGCGTGGCCCACGAGCGGGCACGGGACGTGCTGGAGCAGCTGATCCTCGCGCTCGGTGGGTCGCCCCAGCCCGCGCCCGCCGCCTACGATCTGCCGGTGACCGTCCGCTCGGCGGCGGAGGCGGTCACCCTGGCGGTCCTGCTCGAGCATCAGGTGGCAAGGGCGTACCTGGCCATGGTTGCGCTCCCCGAGCCGCGGCTGCGCTCGCTCGGGGCGCGCGGGCTCCGGGACACCGCCGTTCGCGCCGCCCAGTGGACCGGCCGGCCGGAGGCGTTCCCCGGGCTGCCGCCCCCGGCGCGACGGCCGGGGCGGGGCTGACCTCCCGGGGCTGGCCTCCCGGGGCTGGCCTCCCGGGGCTGGCTGCCCGCGGGGCCGCTCCCAGGCCGGGCTGGTCCGCAGCGGCCAGCGCGGGACTCGGCGCCGGCCTAGCCGTGGGCGCGGTCCTTGGTGCCGAGCACCTTGACGATGAGAGCAGCGGCCGACGGCAGGTCGTCGTCGGCGGCGATCCGCTCGGCCCACGGCCACCAGAACCACCACAGGCCGTCCCTCGCCGGGGCGGCGTAGACGTCCTCGGCGAGCCGGGAGTTGCGCGGGTTCACGACGTGCAGGCTTGGCACCCGCCCGGCGGGTGCCGTGAGCCTGGCGGTCAGGCCGCGCACGGCGAGCTCGCCGGCCAGCTGGTCGAGCAGCTCCGTGGCGCGCTGCGGTTCGGGAAGCGTGGCGTCTTCTCCTGCGGCTCGATCGGCAACCACGATCACTCTGTCACTTTGAGTATTCGCAAGACTGCGGAGAGTCAAACAACCTTTCAAGGATGCGCGGCACGACTGGCGCACCGCAAGGGGATCGCCAAAGTCGGCCGTCGTCCCCGGCATTCTCCCCGCCGATCGGGGAGGAAGCGGCCCGGAGCCCGCGTCGCGGCCAGGCGGCGTGATCCTGGACCCTGGCGGCTACGCCAGCGCCGCCGGCAGCGGCTCGGAATGAAGCACGGTGAGCCGCGACACCGCCCGGGTCAGCGCCACGTACAGCCGGTGCAAGCCGCGCACCTGGGCGGACGCGATCTCGGCGGGCTCGACGACGATCACGTGGTCGAACTCCAGCCCCTTGGCCAGCCCGGCAGGAACGACGAGCAGGCGGTGCCCGGTCGCGTCGCCCTCCAGCATGCCGTGAGCGATGCCCGCGCGGTGCAGCGCCGCCGCGGCACCGGCCACGTCGCCGTCGGCGGTGATCACCGCGGCTGAGCCCGGGCGGGCCAGGGCGTCGGCGCACGCCGCGGCCAGCGCGCCGCCCATGTCGCCGGGGCGGGCCCTGGTGATCGTGAGCGCGCCGGGCTCGTGCCGGAGGGACCGGCCCGGTGGCACGCCCGGCGCGATGCGCGGCAGGAGCCGGCTGGCGAATTCGAGGATCTGGCCCGGCACCCGGTAGCCCGCGGTGAGGGTCACGCTCTTGGCCAGCGGCTTGCCGAGGTGGACGAGGAGCTCATCCCAGCTCGTGGCCGCGGACGGCGTCGTCCCCTGAGCGATGTCGCCAAGGACGGTGAGCGAGCCGGTCTCGCACCGCCGCGCGATGGCGCGGCACGCCATGGGGGACAGGTCCTGCGCCTCGTCGATCACGATGTGCGCGAAGCTCGGGACGCGGTCGATCAACCCGGCGACCTCGTCGATGAGCACCAGGTCGGCCTCGGTCCAGCGGGCCTGCGCGGGCCCGCGCGGCGGCCGCGGCCAGGTGAGCGCGGCCTGCTCGGCGGGCGTGAGGACGCCGTCGGCGGCGCGGGCGAGCGCCGCGGGATCGGACAGGAGGGTGAACACCACGCGGACCGGATCGGCCTTCGGCCAGATCGCCTCGATCGCCTTCCGCACCTGGCTCGTCCGGCGCACCGTCTCGTGGGTCCGGTCGTCGCAGGCCTCGCCTGCCGCCTCCATCTGGCTCAGGATTAGGTGCGCGATGCGGTGGGAGAGCATCTCCCGGCCCGCGCCGTACCGCAGGCCGCGCCGCGCCAGCTCGCCGGCCAGGCCGCCCAGGAGGCCGGCGCCGATCCGCCACCGGCGGGAGCCGCGGGCCAGCGTGATCCCCTCCGCCGGCTCGCGCACCCGCTGCCACAGCGCCCGGCGCAGCACCTCCGCCATCCTGGCGTCGCCCTTGACCAGCGCCGTCTCCGGCGAGTCAGCACCGGAGACCGGGACCACGGCGAGCAGGTCGGCGAGCGAGGCCTGGGTGGCGTCCAGCTCACCGAGAGCGGGAAGCACGTTGGCGATGTAGGACAGGAACGCCCGGTTCGGGCCGAGCACGAGCATGCCGCCGCGGCTCATCCGCTCGCGGTGGGCGTACAGCAGGTAGGCCACCCGGTGCAGGCCGACGGCGGTCTTGCCGGTGCCCGGCGCCCCCTGGACGCGGATCGACTCGGTCACGTCCGCCCGGACTATGTCATCCTGGTCGGGCTGGATGGTCGCGACGATGTCGCGCATCGCTCCGGAACGGGGCCGCTCGATCTCCTCCAGCACCAGCCGGCTGAGCGGCAGGTCGCCCGGCGCGGCACCCGGGGCGGCCGGCTGCGGTGCCCGGCCGAAGGCCTCGTCCTCGTACGCGGTCAGCTCGCCGCCTCGGAACCCGAACCTGCGCCGGCGCGTCAGGCCCATCGGATCGGACTGGCTGGCCCGGTAGAACGACCGGGAAACGGGTGCCCGCCAGTCGACCACCATCGGCCGCCGGTCCGGGTCGTGGACGTGCCGACGGCCGATGTGGAACCGCTCGCCCGGGCGGTCGAGCCTGCCGAAGAACAGCGGGGCGCCGGGCAGGTCCCGCAGCGACTCGGCACGGCGGTGCAGGCCGGCCTTGAGGTACTCCCGCGACACCGGGTCGCCGGCGAGGGCGGGCAGCGACAGCACGTCCTCGCGCATCAGTCGCAGGCACTCGCGGGACCGGGCCAGGTGCTCGCGCTCGGCGGCCAGCACCGGGTCCGCAGGCCCTCCCGGATCCTGCGGCCCGGCGAGGCCGTCACGCCCGGCGCGCTCCCCGTCGGCGGCGACGGCCGTCATGGCTGCGCTCCCTCGGTGCGATGGGCACAAGGGCACCAGAGTCTAGCCCTCACCCCGCGGCCCGTCACGCGAATTACACCGGGGCGCCGGTCGTGGCGCCCGGCTAGAACAGCACCGACATGAAGGTCCCGACCTGGGTGAATCCCACCCGCTGGTACGCCGCCCTGGCCGGGGCGTTGAAGTCGTTCACATACAAGCTGACGACCGGCGCGAACCGCTGCCGCGCGATCGCGACGACCGCCGCCATGCCATGGGCGGCATGACCGCGCCCGCGCAGCAGCGGCGGCACCCACACGCCCTGGACCTGGCAGGCCGCCGGCGTGACCGCGCCGACGTCGGCCTTGAAGACCACCGTGCCGTCCTCGATTCTGGCGAATGACCGGCCGCTGGCCACGAGCTCGGCGACCCGGGCCCGGTAGGCCGCGCCCCCGTCGGCGCCGAGCGGGGAGACGCCCACCTCCTCGGTGAACATCGCGATGCTCGCCGGCAGGAGCGTGGCGACCTCCTCGGCCCGCACCTGCCGCACCAGCGGGTCGGGATCGATCAGCGGGCCCGAGGCGATCGCCAGCAGCGGCTGGTTCCCCCGGACCTCGCGGGGCCGGCCCCAGGACGGCGCGAGCTGGCTCCACAACTCGCGGACCGCGTCGGCCGGCCCGGCGATCGAGGAGCACCGCCGGCCCTGCAGCCTCGCCCGGTCGGCGAATGCGGCGATCGCGGCCGGGCCGGCCTCGACCGGGATCATGTTGGCGCCGACGTAGCACATCGACGTCAGCCGGTCACCATCCGAGAATCCCCACACCTGCGCGCCGAGCCTGAGCGGATCGAGTCCGAGGGACCGGATGCGCGAGGCGACGAACACGTTCGCGACCGGATCCCGGTCACACAGCTCCAGCGCCTCGCCGCGATCGCGATCGCTCAGCAGGCGAAGCGCGGACGACCGCCCCGCTCTGGTGCGCAGCACCCTTCAAGGGTAACGGCACGCAGCCCGGCCATCACCGGGACATCACCGACCGGGCCGCGCGCGCCGGGCCGGAGGGTTCCGCGGCGACGTCGCCGGGGAACGCGGGGGCTGGCCGTGCGCTCAGCCGCTCGGCGTGGGCGGCGGGAGGGCCGGGCAGGTCGCGTTGACCAGGCCCGGGCCTCCCGGCAGCGCGCCGCTGGCCAGGTACCGGTTCAGGTAGCCGTCCACGCACGCGTTCGGCGGGTAGGCGAGCGACTGGCCGTGGTTCCCGCCGCCGGCCACGACCACCATCCGGGCGGTCGGGAACCGGCGCCGGGCGTTGAGCGCCCCCCCGTAGGGGGTGGCGGCGTCCAGCGTGCCCTGGATCATCAGGATGCCGGGCAGGCCGGGCGCACCGACCCGCATCGGCCGGGCGGGGCCGTGGACCGGCCAGAAGGCGCACGCCGCGTTGAACCAGGCGTTGTCCCACGCCTCGAACGGCGCCGCCGCGTAGACCCGCCTGGTGTCGGCGTTCCACCTCGCCCAGCTGCGCGGCCAGTTCACGTCCGCGCACTCGACGGCGTTGTAGACCGCGAACTCGTTCTCGCTCTGCCTGCCGACCTGGCGGAACAGCGTGATCAGCGGCTGGGCCGAGCCGCCGTGCAGGTAGGAGGATGCCGCGGCGGCCAGCCCGGGCCAGTACCCGTTGTCGTAGCCCCCGGCCAGGTAGGTGTCGTCGAACTCGTCCGGGCCGATGGCCGGGCCCGGGGGCTCGGCCACCGGGTGCGCGGCCAGGTCCGCCCGCATCGCGTACCAGGACCGCCGGACCGCGGCCGCGGTCGCGCCGAGCCGGTACACCCGGTCGTACCTGGCGGTCCACGCGTAGAACGCGTTCATGCGCTCCTGGAACGCGTAGTCCTGGGCGATGTTGTCCGCGTACCACACGCCGGTCGGGTCCACGATGCTGTCGAGCACCATCCGCCGGACTCGGTGCGGGAACAGCGTGGCGTAGACCTGGCCGATGTAGGTGCCGTAGGAGTAGCCCAGGTAGCTCAGCGTGGGCCGGCCGAGCGCGGCCCGGATCCGGTCCATGTCCCTGGCGATGTTCACCGTCGTCATGTACGGCAGCAGCCAGCCGAACCGCCTCTGGCAGTCGGCCGCGTACGCCCTGGCCCGGTTCTCCATCACCTTCTCGGCGGCGGCGTTCGCCGGGATGTAGTTCGGGCGCTCGCGGGCGAAGAAGGACCGGTCGCAGTGGAGCGCGGGCACCGACTGGCCGACGCCGCGCGTGTCGAAGCCGATGATGTCGTAGCGGGCCGCCACCGACGGGTCCAGGCCCTGGGCGACGAAGCTCGCCATCCCCGTCCCGCTCGCGCCCGGTCCGCCGGGGTTGACCAGCAGGATGCCTAGCTGCTGGCTGGCCGGCGCGGTCGCGGGCACCTCGGACAGGGCCAGCGTGATCATCCGGCCATGCGGGCGGGCATAGTCCAGCGGCACCCGGAGCGTGCCGCACTCCAGCCCCGCCTGGGACGCGCCGGAGCAGGGCTGCCAGTGCACGACGGGCACCGCGGCGCGCCTGCCCGTGCCGTGCGCCGCGGGGCCGGCCGCGCACCCGGCGGCTGCCAGCGCCAGCGCGGCCCCCGCCGCGGCGAGCGCCGCCGCGGGACGGCGCCGCGCGGTGGCGCGCCAGGCGGAGGGGCGGCCCCGCCGCGCGGCGGCCGGACCGTCAGCCATCGGACGGCGTCATCGTGGCCGCGAGCTTCATGGCCTCCTCGATCAGCGTCTCCACGATCTTCGACTCCGGGACGGTGGCGATCACCTCGCCCTTGACGAAGATCTGCCCCTTGCCGTTCCCCGACGCGACGCCGAGGTCGGCTTCCCGGGCCTCGCCGGGCCCGTTCACCACGCACCCCATGACCGCGACCCGCAGCGGCACGTCCATCCCCTCCAGCGCGGCCGTCACCTGGTCGGCGAGCGTGTAGACGTCCACCTGGGCGCGCCCGCACGACGGGCAGGAGACGATCTCCAGCCCGCGCCGGCGCAGGCCCAGGGACTCCAGGATGGCGATCCCGACCTTGACCTCCTCGACCGGCGGTGCCGACAGCGAGACCCGGATCGTGTCCCCGATCCCCTCGGCGAGCAGGGCCCCGAACGCGACCGCGGACTTGATCGTCCCCTGGAAGGCCGGCCCGGCCTCGGTGACCCCGAGGTGGAGCGGGTAGTCGCACCGCTCGGCCAGCATCCGGCAGGCCTGGATCATCACCACCGGGTCGTGGTGCTTGACCGAGATCTTGATGTCGCGGAATCCGTGCTCCTCGAAGAGCGAGCACTCCCACAGGGCCGACTCGACCAGCGCCTCGGGCGTGGCCTTCCCGTGCTTGGCGAGCAGGCGCCTGTCCAGCGACCCGGCGTTGACGCCGATCCGGATCGGCACCCCCGCGCCCGCGGCGGCGCGGGCGATCTCGCCGACCCGGTCGTCGAACGCCTTGATGTTCCCTGGGTTGACCCGAACGCCGGCGCAGCCTGCGTCGATCGCCGCGAACACGTACTTCGGCTGGAAGTGGATGTCGGCGATCACCGGGATCGGGGACTTGCGGGCGATCTGCGGCAGGGCGTCCGCGTCGTCCTGGGAGGGGACGGCGACCCGGACGATCTGGCACCCCGCGGCGGTCAGCTCGGCGATCTGCTGCAGCGTGGCGTTCACGTCCGCGGTCAGGGTGGTGGTCATCGACTGGACCGAGACCGGGGCGCCGCCGCCGACCGGCACCGCGCGCTGCCCCTTCCCGAGCACGATCTGCCGGCTGGCCCGGCGGGGCGCCAGCTGGGCGCCAGCCTGGGGGGACGGCACCTCGGGAATGCCCAGGTTCACGCTCATCGGATCACTCGCCTCACGTCACGGTCACTGCGGTCAGGGACGGTTGGTGCTCACTGTGGCAGGCTCAGCGGGTTGATGATGTCGGCGGCCAGCAGCAGCAGGCCGAGCGCGACCAGCAGCGCGAACACGCCGACGCTGACCGGGATCACCTTGGTGATGTCGACCCGGCCGGGGTCGGGCCGGCGCGCCAGCCTGGCCACGCTCGAGCGCGCCCGCTCGAAGATCACGATCGCCAGGTGGCCGCCGTCGAGCGGGAGCA